>NZ_JBIRKB010000002.1:409363-861962 GCF_044329855.1 Streptomyces sp. NPDC017520 | reverse complement strand
CTCGCCAAGCTCATCGTGACCGGCGCGACCCGCCGGCAGGCGCTCCAGCGCGCCGCCCGCGCGCTCGCCGAGTTCACCGTCGAGGGCATGGCCACCGCCATCCCCTTCCACCGTGCCGTCGTCGCCGACCCCGCCTTCACCGCGGACCCGTTCACCGTCCACACCCGGTGGATCGAGACCGAGTTCGTCAACGACATCAAGCCCTTCGCCGCACCCGCCGACGCGGACACGGACGACGAGGCCGGCCGGGAGACCGTCGTCGTCGAGGTCGGCGGCAAGCGCCTGGAGGTCTCGCTCCCCTCCTCACTGGGCATGAGCCTGGCCCGCACCGGCCTCGCCGCCGGCGCCAAGCCGAAACGGCGCGCGGCCAGGAACTCCGGCCCCGCAGCCTCCGGTGACACCCTCGCCTCACCCATGCAGGGCACCGTGGTGAAGGTCGCCGTCGAGGAGGGCCAGGAAGTCGCCGTGGGCGAGCTGATCGTGGTCCTGGAGGCGATGAAGATGGAACAGCCGATCAACGCCCACCGCGCGGGAACCGTGAAGGGGCTGGAGACGGAGGTCGGTGGCTCGCTGGCCTCCGGCGCGGTCATCTGCGAGATCAAGGACTGACGTTCCGGGAGCCTTCCCGCGCGCCGACCCCACCCGCACACGGCCCCCCGCGCCGACCCCACCCGCACACGGCTCCCGCACGCTGACATAGCCGCGCACCGACCTCACCCGCGCTGACATCACCGCGCACAGATCTGATGGGCTCTGACATTCATCTGACCTGAACTCCCTTGAGGTGCAGTGCTCTTTAGGGAACTCTGGAATTCGCGTTCGCCGGGTTGCTGCGCGTGAGGTTGATGAGAAGCCCTTTCCGATGTACGCGGAGGAGACGAAGTATGCACAGTACGTTGATCGTGGCCCGGATGGATTCCGAATCCAGCATCGACGTTTCGAAACTGTTCGCTGATTTCGACGGCTCCGAGATGCCTCACCGCATGGGCACCCGACGTCGCCAGTTGTTCGCCTACCGCGGCCTCTACTTCCACCTGCAGGACTTCGACTCCGACAACGGGGGAGAGCTGATCGAGCAGGCCAAGACGGACCCCCGCTTCGTGCGGATCAGCGACGACCTGAAGCCGTTCATCCAGGCCTACGACCCGGCGACGTGGCGTTCCCCCGCCGATGCGATGGCGACCCGCTTCTACAACTGGGAGGCGTCCGCGTGACGGGCCGGCGAGTCGTCATCACCGGCATCGAGGTCCTGGCACCCGGTGGCATCGGCGTCAAGGACTTCTGGAGCCTGCTCAACGAGGGCCGCACCGCGACCCGCGGCATCACGTTCTTCGACCCCTCTCCGTTCCGCTCCCGCGTTGCCGCCGAGATCGACTTCGACCCCGAGGAGCACGGGCTGAGCCCGCAGGAGGCTCGCCGCATGGACCGGGCCGCGCAGTTCGCGGTGGTCGCGGCCCGGGGTGCGGTCGCCGACAGCGGCATCGAACTGGGGCAGCTGGACCCGTACCGCGTCGGCGTCACCGTCGGCAGCGCCGTGGGCGCCACGATGGGTCTGGACGAGGAGTACCGGGTCGTCAGCGACGGGGGGCGGCTGGACCTGGTCGACCACACCTACGCCGTGCCGCACCTCTACGACTACCTGGTGCCGAGTTCGTTCGCCACAGAGGTGGCGTGGGCGGTGGGCGCCCAGGGCCCGAGCACGGTGATCTCCACCGGCTGCACCTCGGGCATCGACTCGGTCGGTTACGCGGTGGAGCTGATCCGCGAGGGCGCGGTGGACGTGATGGTCGCGGGCTCCTCCGACGCCCCGATCTCACCGATCACGATGGCCTGCTTCGACGCGATCAAGGCCACCACACCCCGCCACGACGAACCCGAGCGCGCCTCCAGGCCCTTCGACGGGACGCGTAACGGATTCGTGCTCGGCGAGGGGGCCGCGGTGTTCGTCCTGGAGGAGCTGGAGGCCGCGAAGAAGCGCGGTGCCCACGTCTACGCCGAGATCGCCGGCTACGCCACGCGCAGCAACGCCTACCACATGACCGGCCTCAGGCCCGACGGTACGGAGATGGCCGAGGCGATCCGGGTGGCGCTCGACGAGGCGCGGATGAACCCGCAGGAGATCGACTACATCAACGCCCACGGTTCCGGCACCAAGCAGAACGACCGGCACGAGACCGCCGCCTTCAAACGGAGCCTCGGGGAGCACGCCTACCGCACCCCGGTCAGCTCGATCAAATCGATGGTCGGACACTCGCTGGGCGCGATCGGCTCCATCGAGATCGCCGCGTCCGCTCTGGCGATGGAGAACAACGTGGTACCCCCCACGGCCAACCTGCACACGGCGGATCCGGAGTGCGACCTCGACTACGTGCCGCTGACCGCCCGCGAACAGATAACCGACGCGGTGCTCACCGTCGGCAGCGGGTTCGGCGGTTTCCAGAGTGCCATGGTGCTGGCCAGGCCCGAGAGGAGCACGGCATGAGCGTGTCCGCGGTGGTGACCGGACTCGGCGTCCTGTCGCCGAACGGGCTCGGCGTCCAGGACTTCTGGGCGGCGACCCGTGGAGGCAAGGGCGGCATCGGCCGGATCACCAGATTCGACGCGTCCTCCTACCCAGCACGGCTGGCCGGCGAGATCCCGGGCTTCACGGCCGAGGACCACCTGCCGAGCCGGCTGCTGCCGCAGACCGACCGGATGACCCGGCTGGCGCTGGTCGCCGCGGACTGGGCACTGGAGGACGCGGGCGTGACGACTGCGGAACTGCCCGAGTTCGACATGGGCGTGGTCACGGCCAGTCATTCCGGCGGATTCGAGTTCGGCCAGAACGAGCTGCGGAAGCTGTGGAGTCTGGGCAGCCAGCACGTCAGCGCGTATCAGTCGTTCGCCTGGTTCTACGCCGTCAACAGCGGCCAGATATCCATCCGCAACAACATGAAGGGCCCCAGCGGCGTCGTCGTCAGCGATCAGGCCGGGGGCCTGGACGCGGTCGCACAGGCGCGCCGGCAGATCCGCAAAGGCACCAAGCTGATCGTCTCCGGCGCGGTGGACGCGTCCCTCTGCCCCTGGGGGTGGGTGGCCCAGCTGGCGGGCGGCAGGCTGAGCACCAGCGACGAGCCGACGCGCGCCTACCGGCCGTTCGACGTCGACGCGGGCGGCCACGTTCCCGGCGAGGGCGGCGCGATCCTCATCGTGGAGGACGCCGACGCGGCACGCCGGCGCGGTGCCAGAATCTACGGAGAGATCGCGGGGTACGGCGCGACCATCGATCCCCGGCCGGGCAGCGGAGGCGAGCCAGGACTGCGCCGGGCTCTGGAAACCGCTCTCGCGGACGCGGGCGTGCGGCCCGAGGAGATCGACGTGGTCTTCGCCGACGCGGCGGCGGTGCCCGAGCTCGACCGTGCGGAGGCGCAGGCACTCACCGCCGTCTTCGGACCGCGTGGGGTTCCCGTCACCGCGCCCAAGACGATGACCGGCCGCCTGTACTCCGGCGCCGCCCCGCTGGACCTGGCCGCGGCGTTCCTCGCCTTTGCCGACGGCGTCATCCCGCCCACGGTCAACACCGACCCGTTGCCCGAGTACGGCCTCGATCTCGTCCTCGGAACCCCACGTCCCGCCGCGCTCCGCACCGCCGTCGTGCTGGCCCGCGGCCAGGGCGGCTTCAACTCGGCCATGGTGGTCCGGGCCGCCGACCAGGGCGTGTCCGGCGGAGTTTGACCGGGTCCACGACGGCCCTGGTCCGCCGGACACGCCCGGGGCCCTGTCGTCGAACTGCGGCCTGCCGGGCGACGCCTGGCCCCAGGGCCGCGTGAGCGGTCCGGCCGACTCTCTGCCGGGGTTCCGCGCACACCTCATCCAGCACACGAAGGGAAGACCGCACGTGACCGCAACGACGGAATTCAGCCTGGACGACCTGAAGCGGATTCTGCGCGAGGGCGCAGGCGCCGACGAGGGCGTGGACCTCGACGGCGACATCCTCGACACCGGCTTCGAGGAGCTCGGCTACGAGTCGCTGGCCCTGCTGGAGACGGCCGGCCGGATCGAGCGCGAGTTCGGCGTCACCCTCGATGACGACGTCCTGACCGACGCGCAGACGCCGCGCACGCTGCTTGCCGCCGTCAACGCCACGATCGGCTCCGTGGGGACCGTGGCCTGACGGAGCCGGCCCGCTCAGCCCCGACCACCGCACCCCCATCACCCACCGGAGAAGAAGATGCCGGAGCAGATCAAGAAGGTCGCCCTCGTCACCGGAGCCACCAGTGGCATCGGTCTCGCCGTGGCTCGGCTCCTCGGCGAGCAGGGACACCAGGTTTTCATCGGAGCCCGTAACGCCGAGAACGTCAGATCCACCGTCAAGCAACTGGCCGAGGAGGGCGTCGACATCGACGGCGCCGCCGTGGACGTCAGTGACGGCCCCGCCGTGACGGCGTTCGTGCAGGCTGCCGTCGACCGCTTCGGCACCGTCGACGTACTGGTGAACAACGCGGGCCGCAGCGGCGGCGGGGTGACCGCCGACATCGCCGACGAACTGTGGGACGACGTCATCGCCACCAACCTCACCAGTGTCTTCCGGGTGACCCGCGAGGTCCTGAACACCGGAGGCATGCGCCATAAGCAGCGCGGTCGCATCATCAACATCGCGTCCACCG
Organism: Streptomyces sp. NPDC017520; assembly: GCF_044329855.1. Classification (NCBI taxonomy): domain Bacteria; kingdom Bacillati; phylum Actinomycetota; class Actinomycetes; order Kitasatosporales; family Streptomycetaceae; genus Streptomyces; species Streptomyces sp. NPDC017520. Next base: position 857,316 of record NZ_JBIRKB010000002.1, on the reverse strand, counting down.
CCGGCAAGCAGGGCGTCGTGCTCGGTGCCCCGTACTCCGCCTCCAAGCACGGTGTCGTCGGCTTCACCAAGGCCCTCGGCAACGAACTGGCGCCCACCGGTATCACGGTCAACGCGGTCTGCCCCGGTTACGTCGAGACGCCGATGGCCCAGCGCGTCCGCCAGGGCTACGCGGCCGCCTACGACTCGACCGAGGAGGCGATCCTCGAGAAGTTCCAGGCGAAGATCCCGCTCGGCCGCTACTCCACACCCGAGGAGGTGGCCGGCCTGGTCGGCTACCTGGCCTCCGACACCGCGGCCTCCATCACCTCGCAGGCGCTGAACGTCTGCGGCGGCCTGGGCAACTTCTGAGACCGACGGAGGAAACGACATCATGACGACCCGCCAGGTCGAGCACGAGATCGCCATCGAGGCTCCCGCCGACGCCGTCTACCGGCTGATCGCCGAGGTCGACAACTGGCCTCGGATCTTCCCTCCCACCATCTACGTGGACCATCTGGAGCGGGGCGACGGCGAGGAGCGCATCCGCATCTGGGCGACCGCCAACGGCCAGGCCAAGAACTGGACCTCGCGCCGCACCCTGGACCCGCGGGAGCGGCGGATCGAGTTCCGGCAGGAGGTCTCGGCCCCGCCGGTCGCCGCCATGGGCGGCACCTGGATCATCGAGTCGCTCTCCGGCACCCGGTCGCGGGTGAGGCTGCTCCACGACTACCGGGCCGTCGACGACGACCCGGAGGGTCTGCGGTGGATCGACGAGGCCGTCGACCGCAACAGCCGCTCCGAGCTGGAGGCGCTGAGGACCAACGTCGAACTGGCGCACGCGGCCGAGGAACTGACCTTCTCCTTCGAGGACACGGTGCAGGTCGCCGGCTCGGTCAAGGACGCCTACGACTTCGTCAACGAGGCGGACCTGTGGGCGGAGCGGCTGCCGCACGTCGCCTCCGTCCGGTTCAGCGAGGACACCCCCGGGCTGCAGAGCCTGGAGATGGACACCCGGGCCAAGGACGGCTCGACGCACACCACCAAGTCGTACCGGGTGACCTTCCCGCACCACCGGATCGCCTACAAGCAGGTCACCCTGCCGGCGCTGATGACCCTGCACACCGGCTACTGGACGTTCGAGGAGAACGAGGAGGGAGCGGCCGTGTCCTCGCAGCACACCGTGACCCTCAACACGGACAACATCGCCCGGATCCTCGGCCCGGACGCGACGGTCGCGGACGCCCGGGAGTACGTGCGGAACGCGCTGAGCACCAACAGCCGGGCCACCCTCGGACACGCCAAGGACCACGCCGAGAGCCGACGGCGCTGATGGCGGCCGCACGCGCCGTGGACACCGACGTGCTCGTCGTCGGTGCGGGACCCGTCGGGCTGATGCTCGCCGGAGAACTGCGCCGCGGCGGTGCGGAGACCGTCGTGGTGGACCGCGGGGAAGGGCCCACCACCGAGTCGCGGGCCTCCACCCTGCACGCCCGCACCATGGAGATTTTCGACAGCCGCGGTCTGCTCGACGCGCTGGGCGACCCGCCGAACGAGCCCCGCGGGCACTTCGGCGGGATACCGCTCGACCTGACCCTGCCCGGCCCCTGGCCCGGACAGTGGAAGGTGCCGCAGACCCGCACCGAGGAACTCCTCACGGAATGGGCCTCCGGACTGGGCGCGGACCTGCGCCGCCGGCACGAGCTGCGGGCGGTGCGGGTAGGCGCGGACGCCGTCGAGGCGGTCGTCGCCGGCCCCGGAGGGGACCCGTTGCGCGTCCGGGCGCGGTACGCCGTCGGCTGCGACGGTGAGGACAGCACACTGCGCCGGCTCACGGGGGCCGAGTTTCCCGGCCGTGCCCCGGTGCGCGAGCTGCTGCGCGCCGACGTCGCCGGGATCGAGGTGCCCGACCGGCGCTTCCAGCGGCTGCCGGGCGGCCTGGCCGTCGCGGCGCGCCGGTCCGACGGGGTCACCCGGGTCATGGTGCACGCGTTCGGCGCGGTGGCCGGGCACCGCGACGGCGACGTGGACTTCACCGAAGTGGCCCAGGCGTGGAAGCAGGTCACCGGCGAGGACATCAGCGCCGGAGCCCCGCTGTGGGTGAACTCCTTCGGCGACGCGCACGGGCAACTCGTCCGCTACCGCGAGGGCCGGGTGCTGTTCGCCGGCGACGCGGCCCACCGGCAGATGCCCATCGGCGGCCAGGCGCTCAACCTCGGGCTCCAGGACGCCGTCAACCTCGGCTGGAAACTCGCGGCCCAGGTGCGCGGCGGTGCTCCCGAGGGCCTGCTCGACTCCTACCACACCGAACGGCACGCGGTCGGCCGCCGGGTCCTCGGCAATATCCGGGCCCAGGCCCAGCTCCTGCTGGGCGGCCCCGGGATCGAGCCGCTCCGGGCCCTGCTGCACGAACTGATCCGCGACCGGCCCGAGGTGCGCGAACACCTGGCGGGGATGATCTCCGGGCTCGACATCCGCTACGGCGACCACCGCCGCCTCCCTCACACCGGGCTGCTGACGCCCGAAGGCACGTCGAGCACCACCGCGCTCCTGCGCACCGGGGGCCGCGGACTGCTGCTCGACCTGGCCGACGATCCCGGGCTGCGCGCCGGGGCCGCGCCCTGGGCGGACCGCGTCGTCACCGTCACCGCCCGCCCCGGCGGCCCTCACGGCCCGCTGGGCGACGCCGGCGGCGTTCTCGTACGTCCTGACGGCTATGTCGCGTGGACGGGCGACGGGGCCGCGGAGGCCGCGGACGCGCTCCGCGCCTGGTTCGGCGAAGCTCGCTGAAATGCTCTGACCGGAATTGACGTCGTTCTGACCTGAGCCACCTTGAAGCCGGTCCGGCGGCTCAGGATGATGGGTGCTGGATTCCGCTAGAAACACCGGCGGAGAAATCCTGGAGGCAGGTACCGTGAAAGGAATTATTCTGGCCGGAGGCCACGGAACGCGGCTGCATCCCATCACGATGGGAATATCGAAGCAATTGCTTCCGGTGTACGACAAGCCGATGGTCTATTACCCGCTTTCGGTCCTGATGCTGGCCGGTGTCCGCGATATCCTCGTCATTTCCTCCCCACAGGATCTGGAGGGATTCCGCCGGCTTCTCGGTGACGGCTCCGACTACGGACTGACCATCTCCTACGCACAGCAGGACGAGCCGCGCGGTCTCGCCGACGCCTTCGTGATAGGCGCCGACCACGTGGGCGGCGATCCTGTGGCCCTGGTCCTCGGGGACAACATCTTCCACGGCCCCGGCTTCAGCGGGCTGCTCCAGGACACCGTGGTGGACGTCGACGGCTGCGTGCTGTTCGGCTACCCCGTGCGCGACCCGGAACGGTACGGCGTGGGAGAGGTGGACGACAAGGGGAACCTCCTGTCGCTGGAGGAGAAGCCCGCCCGCCCCAGGTCGAACCTGGCCATCACGGGGCTGTACTTCTACGACAACGACGTCGTCGACATCGCCAAGAACCTGCGCCCCTCCGCGCGCGGCGAGCTGGAGATCACCGACGTCAACCGGTTCTACCTGGAGCGCGGCAAGGCGAAGCTGATCTCGCTGGGCCGCGGCTTCGCCTGGCTGGACACCGGCACGCACGACGCGCTGACCGAGGCCGGCCAGTACGTGCAGATCCTGGAGCACCGCCAGGGGGTCCGCATCGCCTGCATCGAGGAGATCGCCTGGCGCATGGGATTCATCGACCGCGAGGCGTGCTACCAGCTCGGCACCAAGCTCGCGAAGTCCTCGTACGGCCGCTACGTCATGGACGTCGCCGCGGCCGGCTGACCTCACAACCGCCCACCTCGACCTGGGAGAACCGTGCCCTTCATCTCGCCCGACGACGGCTACCTGACCCTCTTCAACCTCTTCGACACCGAGGACCGTGACAAGGAGTCACAGGTTCTGAAGGCCATGCGGGGCATCGTCGACAACGCCGACTACCCGGGGTGGATCTCCTCCACCGTGCACGCCGGACAGGACTCCCCGGGCACCGCCAACCTCGTCCAGTGGCGCAGTGCGGAGGACCTCGCGAAGAGGTACGCGGGGGAGGAGTTCCGGACCAGGACGGTGCCGGAGTTCCACCGGCTCGCGACCACCGTGCAGCTCATCCGCACCGAGGCGGTCTTCGCCCAGCGCCACCCGTCCCTGGGGGACACCACCGAGATCTCCCCCGAGCGTGACGACTACACCGTCATCTTCGTCCTGAGCTGCGAGCCCGAGAACCAGGCGGCCCTGGTCGACACGCTCGCCAAGCCCGACGAATGGCTGCTGACCGTCCCCGGGTACCGCTCCCACGCCTACTTCCGGTCCCTCGACGGCACCTCGGTCCTCAACTACGCCCAGTGGGACGGCAAGGAGGCCTACGACGCCTTCCACACGCTGCCCGACACCGAACGCCCCCTCGACGTGCAGAAGGGGCGGGTGCGGGCGCGGTCACTGTCCACCTCACGGTGGGCGAACACGTTCCGGGCGTGGCACTCGCGCTCCGCCCAGAGCTGACGGCCCGACGACTTCCGACCGGAAAGACACCGTCATGCGCTTGCTGTTCACCACCCTCCCAGGGCCCTCGCACATGCTGCCGATGGTCCCCCTGGCGCAGGCCGCGCTCGCCGCCGGACACGACGTGCTCGTCGCGGCGAGCGGCCCCGCCCCGGCCACGGCCGCGTCGGCCGGCCTGCACGCCGTCGCCACCGACGACGGGGCGTCGGCCGAGCCGTACGAGGACATGGTCCGCCGCTTCACGGAGACCGACATCAGCTGGAGGCTCAGGCCCGACGAGGTGATCGCCCACGTCGCCGAGGTCTTCGCGGAGGTCGGAGCCCGCATGGTGGACGGGCTGGCCGACACGGCCACGGCCTGGGGTGCGGACGCCGTCGTCTACACACCGCCCGCCGTGGCCGGGCTGCTCGCCGCCCGTGCCGTCGGCGTCCCCGCGGTCCTCCACGGCATCGGCACCCGCCGCCCCACCTTCCGGCCCGCGCTCCAGCGCCTCACCTCCGTCGCGGAGCGGCTGGGCGTCGCCGAGCTGCCCGAGGCCGAGGTGGAACTGGACCTCAACCCCGCCTCGCTCGTCCCCGTACTCCAGGACGGCCCGCTCAAGAGCGGCGCCGCGCACGTCCTGCCGATGCGGTACGCGCCCTACACCGGCGGCGCCGTACTGCCCGACTGGGCGCTGCGCCGGGGTGACCGGCCCCGTGTCGCGGTCACCCTGGGCTCCCTGCGCACCTTCTACGGCGACGGTACGCGCCTGCTGGAGATCATCGACGGCCTCGCGAAGCTGGACCTGGAGGTCGTCCTCACCACCAGCGGTGCCGACCTGTCGGCGCTGCCCGACCCGCTGCCCGGCCGGGTGCGGGTCGTCGACTGGATACCGCTGCGCGCCCTGCTCGCCACGTGCGACGCGATCGTCCACCACGGTGGCATGGGCACGATGTACGCCTCCTTCGACGCCGGGGTGCCCCAGCTCGCCGTGCCCATGGCGCACGACGACGGGCACGCCGCCGCCCAGGTGCTGGTCGCGCAGGGGGCGGGCCTGATGCTGGAGGGCCCGAAGGCCACCGGCGCCGAGATCGCCTCCGCGCTGGCACGACTCCTCGACGAACCCGCCTTCCGGTCGGCGGGCGGTGAGGTGGCGGCGGAGATGCGGGCCATGCCGGCACCCGCCGACGTCGTCGCCACGCTGCCCGGACTGCTCGGGAGCAGCCGATGAGGATGCTGGTGACCGGGGGAGCCGGATTCATCGGTTCCCACTACGTGCGCGCGCTCCTCGACGGCCGCTATCCCGGCTCGGCCGACGCCCGTGTGACCGTGCTGGACAAGCTGACGTACGCCGGCGACCGCCGCAACCTGCCGGCCGCGCACCCGAGGCTGGACTTCGTCCACGGCGACGTCTGCGACCCCGACCTGCTGGCGGACCTGGTGCCGGGCCACACCGCGATCGTGCACTTCGCGGCGGAGTCCCACGTCGACCGCTCCCTGGTCGGCGCCGCCGAGTTCGTCCGGACCAATGTGATGGGCACCCAGGTCGTGCTGGCGGCGGCGCTCGCCGGCGGCGTGGAGAGGGTCGTGCACGTGTCCACCGACGAGGTCTACGGGTCGATCGAGGAGGGGTCCTGGACGGAGCAGTGGCCGCTTCTGCCCAACTCCCCCTACGCCGCCTCCAAGGCGGCCTCCGACCTGGTGGCCCGGTCCTTCTGGCGCACCCACGGCCTGGACGTCTCGGTGACCCGCTGTTCCAACAACTACGGGCCGTACCAGCACCCCGAGAAACTGATCCCCCGCTTCGTCACCAACCTGCTGCGCGGTGAGCCGGTCCCGCTGTACGGCGACGGCCGCAACCGGCGCGAGTGGCTGCACGTCGACGACCACTGCCGGGCCATCCACCTGGTCCTCGAACGGGGCAGGGCGGGCGAGATCTACAACGTGGGCAGCGGCAACGAGATGACCAACCTGGAACTGACGGAGCGGATCCTCGACCTGTGCGGGGCCGGACCCTCCATGATCCGCCGGGTCACCGACCGCAAGGGGCACGATCTGCGCTACTCGCTCGACGACAGCAAGATCCGCGAGGAGCTCGGTTACGCGCCCCGCACCGCCTTCGACCAGGGGCTCGCCGAGACCGTCGCCTGGTACCGCGAACACCCGGACCGGTGGCGCACCGCGGGAGCGTCGGCGGACGCGGCAGCCGCGGCCTGAACCACACGTAGCTGACAGCCAATGGACAGGAGGGGACGATCGTGGACACGGACGTCATCATCGTCGGTGCCGGGCCTACCGGACTGATGCTCGCCGGCGAGCTCCGCCTCGGCGGAGCCAGGGTCGTCGTGGCGGAATCGCTGGACGAGCCCACGGGACAGTCGCGCGGACTGGGCTTCACCGCCCGCGCGTGGGAGGCCTTCGACCAGCGGGGCCTGGTGCCCCGTTTCGGGGGCTTGCAGACCAGCCCGGTGGGCCACTTCGGCGGTGTCCAGTTCGACTACACGGTGCTGGAGGACGCGCACTTCGGAGCCCGTGGCATACCCCAGTCGCAGACCGAGGCCGTGCTGGAGGAGTGGGCTTCCTCCCTCGGCGCGGACATCCGGCGCGGCTGGGAGTTCCGCTCCCTCACCGACCACGGTGACCGGGTGGAGGCCACCTTCCGCACGGCGGAGGGCGAACAGCGGCTGAGCGCCGGGTACCTGGTGGGCTGCGACGGCGGGCACAGCGCGGTGCGTGGCGCCGCCGGCTTCGACTTCCCGGGAACCCCCGCCACCCGCGGCATGTACCTGGCCGACGTCGTCGGCTGCGACCTCAAGCCCCGGTTCCTGGGTGAGAAGCTGACGGGCGGCATGGTGATGGCCGCCCCGCTGGGCGAAGGCGTCGACCGCATCATCGTCTGCCCGCACGGCACGCCGGCCCGCGACCGTGCCGAGAAGGTCACCTTCGAAGAGGTGGCCGAGGCATGGCAGCGCATCACCGGCGAGGACATCTCGCACGGCAGCGCCGCCTGGGTCAGCTCCTTCACCGACGCCACCCGTCAGGCCACCGAGTACCGGCGCGGACGTGTGCTGCTCGCAGGCGACGCCGCACACATCCACCTCCCGGCCGGCGGGCAGGGCCTGAGCACCGGTGTGCAGGACGCGGTCAACCTGGGCTGGAAACTGGCGGCCGAGGTGGCGGGCCGGGCTCCCGAAGGACTGCTCGACTCCTATCACACGGAGCGGCACGCGGTCGGCGTCCGGCTGCTCAACAACACCCGGGCGCAGGGAATGGTCTTCCTCGGCGGTGAGGAAGCCGACCCCCTGCGCGAGCTGTTCACCGAGCTCATCGCACACGACGAGGTCAAGAAGCACCTGGCCGGCTCGGTGAGCCACCTCGACATCCGCTACGACTGCGGACCCGGCGAGCACCCGCTGCTCGGTCGTCGGCTGCCTCCGCGCAGCCTGCGCACCTCCGCCGGCACCACCACCGGCACGGCCGAGCTGCTGCACTCCGCCCAAGGCGTGCTGATCGACCCCGCGGGCGACGAGGAGCTGCACCGCACCGCGGCCGGCTGGAAGGACCGCGTGGTCACCGTCGTCGCCGTCCCCGACGAGGCGGAGACCCGCTCGGACCCCTTCGCCGGGGCCGCCGTGCTCGTACGGCCGGACGGATACGTCGTCTGGACCTCGGCCGACGGCGCCGGGGCCGAGTCCGCCCTGCGGCGCTGGTTCGGGCCGTCCACGGCCGACGAGAGCTGACCCGCACCGCGGGACCGGGCCCGGACCGGCCCCGACCCGACCCCGAGTAACGTCAAGCAGGAGGCGATCGCGTGACCACCCGAGTCTGGGACTATCTGCCGGAGTACGCAGAGGAGAAGGACGACATCCTGGACGCCGTCCAGAAGGTGTTCGGTTCGGGCCAGTTGGTGCTCGGCGAGAGCGTCAAGGGCTTCGAGAACGAGTTCGCCGCCTACCACGGGCTGCCCTACGCCACCGGTGTCGACAACGGCACCAACGCCCTCAAGCTCGCCCTGGAGGCGCTGGGCGTGGGAGCCGGGGACGAGGTCGTCACCGTCTCCAACACGGCCGCGCCCACCGTCGTGGCGATCGCGGGCACCGGGGCCACCCCGGTGTTCGTGGACGTCCGCGAGGACGACTTCCTCATGGACGTCGACCAGGTCGAGGCCGCCGTCACCCCGCGCACCAAGGTGCTGCTTCCCGTCCACCTCTACGGCCAGAGCGTCGACATGGCCCCGCTGCGACGCATCGCCGAGCGGCACGGGCTGAAGATCCTGGAGGACTGCGCCCAGTCGCACGGCGCCCGCCACCACGGCGAGCTCACCGGCACCCTGGGGGACGCGGCCGCCTTCTCGTTCTACCCCACCAAGGTCCTCGGGGCCTACGGCGACGGCGGGGCCGTGATCACGGCGGACGAGGAAACCGACCGTGCCATGAAGCAGCTGCGCTACTACGGCATGGACAAGACCTACTACGTCGTGCGCTCGCCGGGCCACAACTCCCGCCTGGACGAGGTGCAGGCGGAGATCCTGCGCCGCAAGCTCACCCGACTCGACGCCTACCTCGCCGGCCGCAACGCCGTCGCCCGCCGCTACGAGGAACGCCTCGGCGACCTCGCGGGCGGGGACGGGCTGCTGCTGCCGCGTACCCATCCCGGCAACACACACGTCTACTACGTCTACGTCGTCCGCCACCCCAGGCGCGACGCCGTCATCGAGGCGCTCAAGGCGTACGACATCCACCTCAACATCAGCTACCCGTGGCCCGTGCACACCATGTCCGGCTTCGCCGACCTCGGATACGCCGAGGGCTCCCTGCCGGTGACCGAGAGGCTGGCCGGGGAGATCTTCTCCCTGCCGATGTACCCGTCCCTGGACGAAGGCGTCCAGGACAAGGTCGTCGACGCCCTGCGCGAGGTGCTCGCCCGTGTCTGAGCACGCCGGGATCTACGACGTCGGCGAGATCTACAACGCCATCTACCACGGCCGGGGGAAGGACTACCGGGCCGAGGCGGCGGTCGTCGCCAAGCACGTCCGCCGCCGCCACCCCCAGGCCGCCTCCCTGCTCGACGTGGGCTGCGGCACCGGAGGCCATCTCGTCCACCTCGCCGAGGAGTTCTCCGAGGTGCGGGGGATCGATCTGGCCGAGGGCATGCTGGAGGTGGCGCGCCGCACCGTGCCGCACGTGCCGGTCGAGCGCGCCGACATGCGCGACTTCGACCTGGGCGTCCGCGTGGACGCGGTGGTGTGCCTGTTCGCCGCGATCGGCAACCTCTCCGGGCAGAAGGACCTCGACGCCACCCTGGCGTCCTTCGCCCGCCACCTGGTGCCTGGCGGGGTGGTCCTCCTCGAACCCTGGTGGTTCCCGGAGAACTTCACCCCCGACCACGTGGGCGGCAGCGTCGTCACCCACGACGGCATGACCGTGGCCCGTGTCTCCCACACCGTCCTCCACGAGAAGGGCGACGCCAGCCGGATGGACGTGACGTACGTCGTCGCGCGGCCCGGGCAGGGCATCGAGCACTTCTCCGACACGCACGTCATGGCCCTCTACAGCCGCGAGGACTACGAGTCGGCCTTCACCAGGGCCGGACTCACGGTGGAGTTCATCGAGGGCGAGTACGCCGGCAACGGCCTCTTCGTCGGCGTCAAGCAGGAAGGTGCGTGAGCGTCGTGCAGGTGCACAAGCTGGGGATCGAGGGCGCCTTCGAGTTCACCCCCGCCGTCTACAAGGATGACCGGGGCCTGTTCTCCAGCCCCTTCCAGAGCGCCGCGTTCGCCGAGGCGACCGGCCGGCCGCTGTTCCCGGTCAAGGACATCAGCCACAACCTGTCGGCCGCGGGCGTCCTGCGCGGCATCCACTACACCGCCACCCCGCCCGGCCGGGCCAAGTACGTCTACTGTCCGCACGGCCGGGTGCGGGACTTCCTGATCGACCTGCGGACCGGCTCACCCACCTTCGGGAAGTGGGAGACGACCGAGCTCAGCGGCGACGACTGCCGTGCCCTGTACGTCCCGGTCGGTGTGGGTCACGCCTTCCTCTCCCTGGAGGACGCCTCCATGGTCGTCTACGTCATGTCCGAGGGCTACGTCCCGGAGAACGAACGCGCCGTCTCCCCGCTCGACCCCGAGCTGGGCCTGCCGCTCCCCGGGGGACCGCCGCCCGCACAGTCGGAGCGGGACCTGTCAGCACCCACCCTCGCCGAGGCCCGTGAGCGGGGCCTGCTGCCCTCCTACGACGCCTGCCTGGAAGTGGAGGCACAACTGTGGCCGTGACACCCCCGCTGATCGTGCTGCTCGGCGCCACCGGCTTCGTCGGCTCCGCGGTGCTGCGCGAGCTCGCCGCCGAGCCGGTCCGGATCCGGGCCGTCTCCCGCCGCCCGGCCCTGGTCCCGGCGGGTGCCGGCGACAGGGTCGAGGTGCACACCGCCGACCTGACCGCACCCGGAGCGGTCGCCGAGGCGCTGGACGGCGCCGACGTCGTGGTGCACACCCTGCTCCACAGCGCCGGGGCCACCACCTGGCGCGTCGAGGACGGCGACACCGGCGCCGAGCGGCTCAACGTCGGCGTGGCCCAGGACGTCGTCGAGGCCCTGCGCGCCCGCCGTACCGAGGGCGCCCCACCGGTGAGGGTCCTGTTCGTCGGAGCCGCCTCGCAGGTCGGCCCGCTGGACAAGGAGGTGCTCGACGGTACGGAGAGCGACCGGCCCAAGGGCGCGTACGACCGGCAGAAGCTCCGTGCCGAGCGGCTCCTGCTGGACGCGGACGCCGAGGGTGTCCTGCGCGCCGCCTCCCTCCGGCTGCCCACCGTCTTCGGCTACGGCCCGTCCTCCACGGCCCGGGACAAGGGGGTCGTCTCCGCCATGGTGCGCCGCGCCCTGTCCGGGGAGCCCCTGACGATGTGGCACGACGGAACCGTGCGGCGCGACCTGCTCTACGTCGAGGACGCCGCCCGCGCCCTCGTCGCCGCCCTGGACCACCTCGACGAGCTGGCGGGCCGCCACTGGCTGCTCGGCACGGGTTCGGGCCGCCCGCTCGGCGAGGTGTTCCGTACGGTGGCGGACCTGGCGGCCGGCCGTACGGGCGAGCCGGCCGTACCCGTGGTGTCCGTGGAGCCGCCCGCGCACGCCGAGGCCGGCGACTTCCGCAGCGTCACCGTCGACTCCTCCGCCTTCCGTGCCGTGACCGGCTGGCAGCCCCGGACGAGCCTGGACGAGGCGCTGCGGCGCACGGTGGCGTTCCAGGCCGACGGCGGCGAGGGGGCTCTGTCGTGACCGCGCCCCCCGCCCTGGCGCCGCCGCTGCGGCCGCGCACCGATCCGGATCTGGCGGCCCGGCTGGCCCGCTCGGCCGCCACCGCGGACGGTCACTTCCTGAACACGGCCGACGTCGATGCCTGGCTCGCCGGCCGGGCGCGCGCCCACCGCTTCCGGGTGGACCGGGTCCCGCTCGGCCGCCTCGACGGCTGGTCCTTCGCCGAGGGCACCGGCAACCTGGTCCATCACACCGGACGGTTCTTCAGCGTCGAGGGGCTGTCCGCCTCGGTCGGCGAGGGCCCGGCCCACAACTGGCAGCAACCCGTCATCCGGCAGCCCGAGGTCGGCATCCTCGGCCTCCTCGCCAAGGAGTTCGACGGAGTCCTGCACTTCCTGATGCAGGCCAAGATGGAGCCCGGGAACCGCAACCTCCTCCAGCTGTCCCCGACCGTGCAGGCGACCCGCAGCAACTACTCCGCCGTGCACCGCGGTTCACGGGTGAAGTACCTGGAGTACTTCGCGGGCGCGGGGCGCGGCCGGGTTCTCACCGACGTGCTCCAGTCCGAGCACGGCTCCTGGTTCTTCCGCAAGTCCAACCGGAACATGCTCGTCGAGGCCGACCCGGACACCGACGTCCCGCTCCACGACGACTTCTGCTGGCTCACCCTCGGCCAGCTGGGCCGGCTGCTTCGCCGCGACAACGTGGTGAACATGGACTCCCGCACCGTCCTCGCCTGCTTCCCCGCGCCGCCCTCGGACGGGGGAGCGCTGCTCACCGACGCCGAACTGCAGTCCTGGTTCACCGTCGAACGCTCCCGCCACGACGTGGACGTCCAGCGCGTCCCCCTGGCCGGCATCAGGGGCTGGCGGTACGGCGACGACGTGATCGAGCGGGACGACGGCCGTTACTTCCGGGTGGTGGGCGCGCGTGTCGAGGCCGGCAGCCGGGAGGTCGGCGGCTGGGACCAACCGCTGATCGAACCCACCGGCACCGGAGTGACGGCGTTTCTGTACCGCACCTTCGAAGGGCTGCCGCATCTGCTGGTCAACGCCAAGGTGGAGGCCGGTTTCCTGGACACCGTGGAGATCGCGCCCACCGTCCAGGCCACGCCCGGCAACTGGGCGCACCTCCCCTCCCGGGACCGGCCGCCGTTCCTGGACCTGGCGCTCGATCCCCCGGCCGACCGGGTGCGCTACGCGGCCGTGCACTCGGAGGAGGGCGGACGCTTCCTCAACGCCGAGAGCCGCTACCTGTTCATCGAGACCGACGAGTCCGAGACTCCGCTGACCCCGCCCCCCGGGTACCAGTGGGCCACGCCGGCGCAGCTGCGCGCGCTCACCGGCCACGGCCACTACGTCAACGTCCAGGCGCGGACCCTCCTGGCCTGCCTGGAGACCGGCGCCGTACGGCTCCAGGGCGCGGGCGGCGCCCCGGCGGGTCCCGGGTGAGCCGGAGCCGGAGCAGCCCGGGCGGGACGGCCGCCGGCCCGACGCCGTGCCGCCCCCGAGGAGAGGCGAGGAACCGATGACGACGCACGTCCCCGCAGTGCTCCCGGCCGTGCCGGCCCTGTCACCCGGCGTCCGCCGGATCACCCTGGACGCGGCGGGCCTCGGCCTGTCCGCGCTGCTCGCCGAGCCTGAGCACACCGCTCCGCGTGCCACCGTCGTCGCCCTGCACGGCGGCGGCATGAACTCCGGCTACTTCGACGGACAGGCGCACCCCGGACAGTCCCTGCTCGCCCTCGGCGCCCGGCTCGGCTACACCGTCCTCGCGCCGGACCGGCCCGGCTACGGCGCCTCCGCCGCCGTCCTGCCCGACGGTCTGCGCCTCGCCGACCAGGCGGACCGTCTGGCCGCCGCCCTCGATGACTATGCCGCGACCCGTCCCACGGGCGCCGGGATCTTCCTGCTCGCCCACTCCTACGGCGGCAAGCTCGCCCTCACCGCCGCCGCCCGCCAGGCCGGCCACGGGCTGCTGGGCCTGGACATCTCCGGCTCCGGGCACCGGTACGCCGTACCGCTCGACGCCCTTCCGGACGAGTCCGGCCACGGCTCCTGGCCCCTGACCTGGGGCAAGCTGTGCCTCTACCCGCCGGGCGCGTTCCAGGACAGCGGCGCGCGGGTGGCCCCGATGCCGCTGCTGGAGCGCCGGGAGGCCCGAGCCTGGCCGGAGCTCTTCGCCTCGGTCGCCGGGCGGGTTCGGGTACCGGTGCGCCTCACCTTCGCCCAGTACGAGGCGTGGTGGCGGCACGACGAGGAGGCCGTGGCCGAGCTGCGACGACACCTGGCCGGAGCACGCTCCGTCACGATCGACCGGCTCCAGGGCGCCGGACACAACGTCAGCCTCGGCTGGGCCGCCCGCTCGTACCATCTGCGCGCTCTGGGCTTCCTGGAGGAGTGCCTCGCCCTGCGCGAGAGCGCTCCGCCCGGACGTTGAGGGCGGCGGCATGTTCAGACGGCATCACACCACGGTGTTCGGCTCCCTGTCGGTGCGCAACTTCCGTCTCTTCGCGGCCGGCCAGCTCGTGTCCGCCGCGGGCACCTGGATGATGGTCGTGGCCCAGGACTGGATGGTCCTCGCCCTCAGCGACGACTCGGCCGCGGCCCTGAGCGTGGTCACGGCACTGCAGTTCGGTCCACTGCTGCTGTTCACCCTGTACGGCGGGCGGCTCGCCGACCGCTACGACAAGCGGATGCTGCTCACCGTCGCCAACCTCGTCTCCCTCGCGCTCGCCCTGGGACTCGCGGTGCTGGAACTGACCGGTGAGGCCCGGCTGTGGCACATCCACCTGTTCGCGCTCGCACTCGGCACGGTCAACGCCTTCGAGATACCGGCCCGGATGGCCTTCGTCAGCGAACTGGTCGGCACCCGGCTGCTGCCCAACGCCTCCGCGCTCAGCGCGGCCTACTTCAACACGGCCCGGGTGGCCGGACCGGCCCTGGCGGGACTGCTGATCGGCGTGATGGGGCCCGGCCCGGTCATGCTGCTCAACGCGGTGAGTTACCTGGCCACGGTGGTCGGTCTGCGGCTGATGCGCACCTCCGAGCTGCACCGGACCGAGCGGCCCGCCGGGCGGGGCGGTGTCCTCGACGGACTCCGGTACGTGGCGGGCCGGCCGGATCTGCTGTCACCCACGCTCCTGGTCGCGGTGATCGGCCTGGCCGGTCTCAACTTCCAGCTGACCCTCCCCTTGATGGCGAAGACCGTCTTCCACGCCGACGCCACCGCCTTCGGGCTGCTCACCTCGGCGCTGGCGGCCGGCTCCCTGCTGGCCGCGCTGGCCGGTACCGGCCGCCGGGGCCGGCCACCGGCCCGCACGGTCCTGGTGTCCGCGCTGGCCTTCGGCCTGCTGGAGACCGCGGCGGGCGGGGCGCCCGACTTCACCTCGGCCGTGGTCCTGCTGGGCCTCACCGGCTTCGCGTCCACCTACTTCGTGCAGGCCGCCAACCACCGCATCCAGCTCGGCAGCGACCCCGGCTACCGGGGACGGGTGATGGCCCTCTACACCCTGATCCTCCAGGGCTCCACCCCGCTGGGCGCCCTGCTGGTGGGCCTCCTCGCCGAGGTGCTGGGCGCCCGCTCCGGGCTGGTCGTCGGTGGCCTCGTCTCCACGGCGGCCGCGCTGGTCGCCCTGGTCGTGGAGCGCCGGTCCCGACCGGCGCCGGACCCGCGGCCCGTCCCCGCGTCCAAGGTTGTGCACCCGACGGAGAACGGCACATGACCTACCCACGGGATCTCCCCGCCGGCCCCCGCGTGGAGGCGCCGGCCGACGATGTGCAGCTGTGGGCGCTGGACACGCCTGAGGGAACACGGGTGCCGGCGGCCGCCGCGGCGGAGCTGAGCCCGTCGGAGCGGCGGCGGGCCGCCGCCTTCGTCCGGCCCGCCGGGCGGCTGCTCTACGTCCGCGCGCACCTGGCCCTGCGCCGGCTGCTGTCGGCGTACACCGGCATCGCCCCCGCTCTCCTGGATCTGCGCCAGGACGCCTGCCCGCGGTGTGCGGGGCCGCACGGGCGTCCGGTGCTGGCCGGTCCGCCGGGGCTCCACTTCTCGCTCTCCCACAGCCACGGCCTCGCCCTGATCGGCATCGCCCGGACACCGGTGGGCGTGGACGTGCAGCGGCTACCGACCGCCCGGACCGTGGAACTGTGCCTGCCGGTCCTGCACCCGAGGGAGCAGCGGGAGCTGCTCGACCTGCCGGCGGCGGCGCGGCCCCGCGCGTTCGCCGAGCTGTGGACCCGCAAGGAAGCCCTGCTCAAGGGGATCGGCACCGGACTGAGCCACGGCGTCGGCGCGGCCCCCTACCTGGGCGTACACCACGCCTCAGGCCGCTCGGACGGCGCGCGGGGCTGGTCGGTGGCGGATCTGCCCGGCTGCCCGGACCACGCGGCCGCCTGGGCCCTCGCCGCCGGCACCGGCCCCGGCCGAGCCGTTCTGCGCGAACTGCCCCACGCGTTCCTGCACCTTCCGGCCCGTCAGGCTGCCGAGCTGCTCGGTGGGGTCGAGCCGGCCCTGAGCACGGCAGTGCCGGCACCCGGCCGGCCCGGACCAAGCCCGTCCCGACCACGACGACAGGGGGAGACATGGCCGAGGCCATGACGACTACGACCGACAGGTTCGACGAACTGTTCCGGGTCAAGGAGGAAGCCCACCGGGGCCCTGATCCGAAGGCCACCGAACGACAGCACGCGAAGGGCAAGCTGACCGCGCGCGAGCG
This sequence comes from Streptomyces sp. NPDC017520, assembly GCF_044329855.1. Taxonomy (NCBI): domain Bacteria; kingdom Bacillati; phylum Actinomycetota; class Actinomycetes; order Kitasatosporales; family Streptomycetaceae; genus Streptomyces; species Streptomyces sp. NPDC017520. The sequence goes on along the minus strand of NZ_JBIRKB010000002.1, from coordinate 840,893 downwards.
CATCGAACTCCTCGTCGACAAGGGAAGTTTCACCGAGGTGGAGGCGCTGCGCCGACACCGGGCGGTCGGCTTCGGCCTTGAGGCCAAGCGGCCCTACACCGACGGTGTGGTCACCGGCTGGGGCACCGTCGAGGGGCGCACCGTCTTCGTCTACGCCCACGACTTCCGCATCTTCGGCGGCGCCCTGGGCGAGGCCCACGCCCAGAAGATCCACAAGCTGATGGACATGGCGATCTCCGCGGGCGCCCCTATCGTCTCGCTCAACGACGGAGCCGGCGCCCGGATCCAGGAGGGTGTCTCGGCACTCGCCGGGTACGGCGGGATCTTCCGGCGGAACACCCGCGCCTCCGGGGTCGTCCCGCAGATCAGCGTGATGCTCGGTCCGTGTGCCGGAGGTGCCGCGTACTCGCCGGCGCTGACGGACTTCGTCTTCGCGGTGCGGGACATCTCCCAGATGTTCATCACGGGGCCCGACGTGGTCCAGGCCGTCACCGGCGAGCAGGTCACGCAGAACGAACTGGGCGGCGCGGACGTGCACGCCGGCGTCTCGGGTGTGGCGCACTTCGTCTACGACGACGAGGAGACCTGCCTCGCCGAGGTCCGCTACCTGCTGTCCCTGCTGCCTTCCAACAACCGGGAACTGCCGCCCCGGGTACGCGGTGAGGACCCGGTGGACCGACCCGGCGACGCGCTGCTCGACCTGGTCCCGGCCGACGGCAACCGCTCCTACGACATCCGTGCGGTGATCGAGGAGGTCGTCGACGACGGCGAGTTCATGGAGGTGCACGCCTCCTGGGCGCCCAACATCGTCTGCGCGCTGGCCCGGCAGGACGGCCACGTCGTCGGCATCGTCGCCAACCAGCCCCTGTCCATGGCGGGCGCACTGGACATCGGGGCCAGCGAGAAGGGGGCGCGGTTCGTGCAGTTCTGCGACTCCTTCAGCATCCCGCTGGTGACCCTCGTCGACGTGCCGGGCTTCCTGCCGGGTGTCGACCAGGAGCACGGTGGGATCATCCGCCACGGCGCGAAGCTGCTCTACGCGTACTGCAACGCGACCGTCCCGCGGATCTCGGTGGTGCTCCGCAAGGCCTACGGTGGCGCCTACATCGTCATGGACTCGCGGTCCATAGGCGCGGATGTCGCGCTGGCCTGGCCCTCCAACGAGATCGCGGTGATGGGCGCCGAGGGCGCGGCCAACGTGGTCTTCCGCCGGGAGATCGCCGCCGCGCGGGACCCGGACGCGACACGCTCCGAGAAGATCGAGGAGTACCGGCGCGAACTGGTCCACCCGTACTACGCCGCGGAGCGCGGCCTGGTCGACGACGTGATCGACCCACGGGAGACACGCTCGGTGCTCTGCCGAACGCTTTCCATGCTCGTCACCAAGGACGTCGATCTGCCGCACCGCAAGCACGGAAACCCGCCCCAGTGATGTCCGACCCTGCCGCCAGGAGGAACTGACCATGCGTCACACGTCCGACGTGGATGCCCCCAGCAGCCTGTTCCGGATCGAGCGGGGCGCTCCCGACGCCGAGGAACTGGCCGCCCTCACAGCCGTCCTGATGTCCCGGGCCGCCGCGGCCGGCGTCGAGCCGGACGACCTGTCCCGCCGTCATCGGGCGACGGCCCGGTGGCAGCGGCCGGAGCGCACCGCCGCCTACGTGGCCCCACACGGCTGGCGCTCCGCAGCCGCCCACCACCGTGCCCGCACCCTCTGAGAGGACTGTCATGACCACGCCCGACGCATTCGACCAGTTGCACACCCGGATACTGCGGCTCACCGACCGCGCCGAGGTGACGGAGGTGTGCGACCTCTACGTCATCCACCTCGACCGGAGCCGCCACGAGGACACCTGGTTCGGCTCGGTCTTCACCGACGACGTCCATCTCTCCTTTCCCTTCGGTGAGTACAAGGGCTTCGAGGGGCTGGCGGGCTTCCAGAAGATGGCTCGTACGAACTTCGAGCGGACCCATCACCTCGCGGGGAACTACGAGGTCCAGCTCTACCCGGAAGGCGACCACGACCGGGCACGGGTACGGGCCCACCTGATGGCCGTGCACGTCAGCAGGCGTGAGGAGCCGGCGGCCGAGCACTTCGAGATCGGCGGCCACTACGAGGCCGACCTCGTACGCACCGGCGCCGGCTGGCGGATCAGGAGGTTCGCCTTCGACCTGGTGTGGCACGCCGGGCAGCGGCCGGCCGCCGGTCACTGACCCGGGGGCGGCCGGGGAGCGGGGGCGGGCCGGCACCGGGCGGGTGGGGGGCGCGGCGGCCGGTCCCCCACCCGCGCCGCCTCAGCTCCGGGGCAGGTACCCGTACAGGAACGCGCGCACGCCGGCCGTCACCATGGCGACCAGTTCTTCCTCGCACATCGCGTCCGCACCGGCCGGGCCCCGGCCCCAGGTGTTGGTCACGAGCACCACGAAGTGCTGGGCCGCGAAGTCGACGTCGGGGACCCTCAGGAGCCCGCGTTCGGCGAGGCGGGCCATGCAGGAGGCGAGGATGCGCTGGACGCGCAGCGGCCCCGCCTTCTGCCAGGTCTCGCGCAGATGAGGCGGGAAGTCGTCGCCGGCGGTGCTGATCCGGCCGACGATCGCGAAGTGGTCGGTGAACTCCGGCCGGGGCCGCACCCAGTCCCTGGCCAGCCTGATCAGGTCGGCCTCCAGATCATCGCCGGCCGAGACGCCGCCGAGGTGGCGCAGGGTCATCGCCTCGTGCGATGCGGCCACTTGTTCGGTGCTGTCCTTGACGACGGTGGCGAACAACTCCTCCTTGCTGGCGAAGTGGTTGTAGATCGTGCGGGTGGAGACACTCGCCTTGGCGGCGATCTCGTCGATGCTCGCGCCCCCGTAGCCGGCCTGGCCGAATACCTTCCGCGACGCACGCAGGATGGCCCGCCGCTTCGCCGGGTATCCCTTGCGAGGTCGTGTTCGACCGGGCTCGCCGGTGTCGGTCATCGTGGCGCCTCCTCGTGAACCGCTACGTTAGCTCCCTGCCCTTACAACGAACACTTTACTGACTCCCATACAGGTTGTACTTTACCTTTATGAGCCAATCACGGAAGCTCGACGGCACCGAGCTGCCCTCAGGGGCGCCCCCTCCTCCCATCGGGAGGGTCAAGGCCGGGCTGGCCCTCGGGTCCGTCCTCCTCGGCTATCTGATCGTCCCGATGGCCATGTCCGGCACCAGCGTCGCGCTGCCTCGCATCGCCGCCGACATCGGCGGCAGCGGTGGCGCCCTGCAATGGGTGGTCACGGGCTACTTCCTCGCGGCCTCGTGCCTGATGCTCGTCGCGGGATCACTCGGCGACCTGTTCGGCCGGCGCCGGATCTTCCGGGTCGGGGCCGCGCTCTACGCGCTCAGCACCTTCGGCGCCGCTCTGGCCCCGCACGTGCTGGTCCTCGACGCGGCCCGCACCCTGTCAGGGGTGGGGGCCGCGGGGGTGATGGCGGGCGGGGGCGCCATCCTGGCGAGCACCTTCCAGGGCGCCGCCCGGATCAGGGCCTTCGCCATGGTCGGAACCACCGTGGGGGTCGGCCTCGCCTTCGGACCGACCTTCGCGGGCTGGCTGGTCAGCACCGTCGGCTGGCGTGAGATGTTCGCCGTGTTCGCCGCCGCGGGCGTGCTGCTCGTGGCGGGCACGCTGTTCATGTCCGAGTCCGCGGCCGAGCAGCGCTCCCGGTTCGACCTGGCCGGCAGCCTGACCTTCATGCTCGGCATCATCGGCCTGATGTACGGCACCAACCTGGTGGCCTCGTCCGGCTGGGCCAGCCCGAAGGTGCTGGGCTGCGTCGGCGCCGGTCTGCTGATGTTCGTGCTGTTCGTCGTCGTCGAGCGGCGCGCCCATACGCCGGTCCTCGACCTGGACCTGCTCCGTGGCGGTCCGTTCACGGGCTGGCTGCTGGCCGCGCTCACCACGGCCGTCGGCACGGTCGGGGTCCTGGTCTATCTGCCGACGTACCTTCAGGGTGCGGGTGGCTACTCCGCCGGAGACGCCGGCACCATGATGCTGGCGATGACCCTGCCCGTCCTGTTGGTGCCACCCCTGGCCGGAAAGCTGGTCAACCAGGGCACGCCACCCCGGCTGCTGATCATCCTGGCGATCGGGCTGATCGCCGGCGGCAACGCCTGGCTCACCGTTCTCGCCCCTGGTTCGGGCGTCGCCAACCTGGTCGGACCGCTGGTGCTGCTCGGCGTCGGCAACGGTATGGCCGCCGCCCTCATTGACGCGCAGGCGATGGAACACGTCGCCCCCGACCGGGTCGGCATGGCGTCGGGGCTGTTGAACACCATGCGCGGCGGTGCCAACGCCCTGGTCCTCGCGATCTTCGGCGCCCTCCTGATCACCCTGATGGAGTCGTCCGTGGGCGGACGCGAGGTGGCCGGCCGGATCGCCGCGGGCGACCTGGGCGAGGGCCGCACCGAGTTCCTGACCGCGAAGTACACCGAAGCCTGGCATGTCGTGCTGTGGGCGGTCGCCGCCCTGTGCGCGGTGTCGGCCCTGGTGGTCCACCGCCTGATCGGCCCCCGAGCCGCGCACCGCGAGGACCCCGCGCCCGCCCCGCAGCCGGCCGGCACCGCCGCCAACGAGAAGGAGTGACAGCTGTGCTCACGAAACTGCCGACGACATCCATGGGCGGCACCGGCCTCGTGGTTCCCCTCCAGGGCCTGGGCTGCATGCGGATGACCGAATCGGCCGCCGCGGCCGGCCGGGCCGAGGCGAGCACCATCGTCAACCACGCGCTGGACCTCGGCGCCACCATGATCGACACCTCCGACATGTACGGCCGCGGCCGTAACGAGGAGATCGTCGGCCAGGCTCTGGGCAGTCGACGCGACGAAGCGGTGCTGTGCACCCGGTTCGGCGTGGTCTTCACCCCCGACGGGGGGTGGCGGATGCGGGGCGACGCCGCTTTCGTCCGCTCCTCCTGCGAGGCCAGTCTGCGCCGTCTCGGCACCGACGTCATCGACCTCTACTACCTGGCCCGGCCGCACGTGGACGTTCCCCTGGAGGAAACCGTCGGTGCGATGGCCGAGCTGGTCACCCAGGGCAAGGTGCGCCACCTGGGGCTCTCGGAGGTCAGCGGCGACGAGCTGCGCCGTGCCCACGCCGTGGCTCCCATCTCCGCCGTGCAGTCCGAATGGTCCCTGGGCGCCCGGCGCATCGAGTCGATGGTGTCCGTCTGCGCCGAACTAGGCGTCGGAGTGGTGCCGTTCTCGCCCAACGGCCGCGGGCTGCTCAACGGCGGGCCGGACACGACGGCGCAGTTCGCCCACACTTTCCCAGGCCGTGAGGACCTCCCCGCCGCCCTGCGGGAAATCGCCGCGGAACACGGCGCCAGGCCCGGCCAGATCGCCCTGGCCTGGGTGCACCACCAGGCGCAGGTGTGGGGCACCCCGGTCGTCCCGATCCCCGGTACCCGCCGGGTGCCGCATCTGGAGGAGAACGTGGCCGCCGCCTCGATCCTGCTCGGCGCCGACGAGCTGAACCGGCTCGACGCGGCGTCACTGCCCCCCGCCTGATCCGCGACAGCTCCACCGCGAGATCCCCTCGACCCGTACCCGTACCCGTACTCGTACCCGTATCCGCCCGTTTATCCGCTTCCTGGAGGAACTGTGTTCATCGCTTACGTCGTCGTCGCCGTCCTGCTGTCGATCCTGCTGGTCTTCTCCGGCCGCAGCATGCTGGTCAAGGACAAGGACATCATGGAGACACTCGACCGGCTGGCCGTGCCGAAGAGCTGGATCCCCGTGCTGGCCCTGCTGAAGTTCGCGGGAGCCGTGGGCCTGCTGATCGGCATCTTCTACCGGCCGCTGGGCATCGCCGCCGCGATCGGTGTGGTGCTCTTCTTCATCGGCGCGGTCATCTCCCACCTGCGGGTCAAGGACGCCAAGGGCGCTCCGGTGCCGGTCGTCCTCGTCCTGCTGGCGGCGGCCCCGGTGGTCCTCGGACTCGCCACGGTGTGACGGTGCGCGGAGTGCCGAGCTCAGGCCCGCACGGGACGCCGTGCGGGCCTGAGCGGAGTGCCGAGCCCGCTCAGGCCCGCACGGGGACGCCGTGCGGGCCTGAGCGGGCCCGGCCATTGCATACGATGCCGTGGTGTCCCGTTGTCACGGCCGCCGTGGACACAAGGGCTTGAGAAAGGATGCTTCGTGGCAGGCAGGATGGTGGAGAAGCGGGAGTCGATCATGCGCGGGGCCCGCACGGTCTTCGGTCGTGACGGGTACACGCGTACCAGCGTCGACGCGATCGCCAAGGAGGCGGGGGTCTCCACCCGGACGATCTACAACCACTTCGAGAACGGCAAGGCCGAGCTGTTCCGCATCATCGTCGAGGAGGGCGCGGTCCAGATCCACGACGCGCAGCTCGACGTGATCGACCGCTGGCTGCGCAAGGTCACCGACCTGGAGGACGACCTCGTCGACTTCGGACGGGCCTGGGTCGAGCCGCTCGGCACCTTCCCCGACCACTTCGCGCTGGTGAGGCAGTTGCGGGCGGAGGTGGGGCACCTGCCACCCGAGCTCCTGAAGGCATGGGAGGAGGCCGGGCCGCTGCGGGTCGAGCGCGCCCTCGGGGAGCGCTTCCAAGGCCTGGCGGACGACGGCATGCTGCGGACCGACGACCCGCGCCAGGCCGCGGTGCACTTCCTCCAGCTGATCTCGGGAGAGATCATCGACCGTTCCTACTACGGAGCGCTGCCGCTGCCTCCCGAAGAGGTGAGCAGTCTCATCCGCTCCGGCGTCCGGGCCTTCCTGCGCGGCTACCTGCCGCGCTGACCGGATCGTCGAGGCCGGGCGTGCCCGACGCCGCATGACGTTCACCTGACGTAACCGCGTCAACATTTGCATCGCCCTCTCTTGAGCCGCACACGGGCAGCGACAAGGCTTACGAACACCGCGAAGGTCGTTCACCTCCTCGCGCGCACCGGTGTTGGGCACAGAGAGAGGCAGCCATGTCGGCATCCGCACGTACCGTCCGGTTCGGATTCGGTCCCTGGAGCGCCGGAGTCGGGGACTCCGCCGACGTGCTCCGGTACGCCGTTCAGGCCGACCGTGCCGGACTCGACCTCTTCACCCTCTCCGACCACCCCCACGTGGGCGGCAGGCTCGACGCGTACGCCGTCCTCGGCGTCGTCCTCGGCAGCACCTCCCACCTCACCGGTGCCGTCAACGTCACCAACCTGCCGAGCCGCCCCGCCCCCATGCTGGCCCGCTCGATCACCTCGCTGTCGGCACTCTCCGGCGGCCGGGTCGCGCTCGGGCTCGGGGCAGGCGGCTCCTGGGACGACATCGTGCGCCTGGGCGTGCCCCGGCTCACCCCCGGTCAGGCCGTCCGGGCGCTGGAAGAGGCGGTCACCGTGATCCGCAAGCTCTCCGGGGGAGGAGCACCGGTCACGTTCGAGGGCGAGTTCACCTCCCTGGACCGGGCCGAGCCGTCCCCGGTCCCCGCCCCACCCGTCTGGACCGGCTCCGTCGGCCCGAAGTCCCTGGCCGCCACGGGGCGGGTGGCCGACGGGTGGTTCCCCGGGCACGCCTCCGACTGGGCGAGCGAGCTGTACCGCGAGTCCCGGCCGCGCATCGACGAGGCCGCGGCCGCGGCGGGCCGCGACCCCGCGGACATCGAGACCATCTTCAACCTCCCCGGTCGCATCACCGACCATCCGCTGCCCCGGACCCGGGACGAGGACGGCCGCTGGGCCGGCGGTTCCGTCGGCCAGTGGGTCGAGGAACTCACCCGCGCCGTCCTCGAACACGGCGCCGACGGGTTCGTGTTCTTCGACTTCGCCGATCCCGCGCCCACGGACGTCTCGCTGGGCCGCTGGGCCACCGAGATCGTCCCGGCGGTCCGCGAGGCACTGGCCAAGGGCTGACGCCGCTTGGACACCTCGTCCACCGCCCCACGCGCTACGCCAGGAGACACTCCTCATGAAGGCATACCGCCCGCTCAGAACCCTCGCCCTGCTCGCCGGCTCCGCACTCCTCCTCAGCGCCTGTGACAGCGGCGCCGCGGGGGGCGCGGACCCGGGCCGGCCGGTCAGCGGCGGCACCCTCACCTACGCCGTCAACTCCGAACCGGTGAACCTCGACCCGCACGCCAGCCCGCAGGACGTCACCGCGCTCTTCGCGCGGCCCGTGCTCGACTCGCTCGTCTCGATGGACGCGGACGGCCGGATCCGTCCCTGGCTGGCCAGGTCCTGGAGCGTCTCCGCCGACGGGAAGACGTACACGTTCACCCTGCGGGAAGGGGTCACGTTCCACGACGGGACGCCGTTCGACGCGGAGGCGGTCAAGGCCAACCTCGACCACGTCGTCGACCCGAAGACGAAGTCCGAGATGGCGGCCGGCTACATCGAGCCCTACCGGGGCACGAAGGTGACCGGACCACACACCGTCGCGGTCTCCCTGGAGCGTCCGCACGCGCCGTTCCTCGCCGCGCTCTCCACGGCCTACCTCGGAATCCAGTCGCCCGCGGCGCTGCGCCGGGGGGCGGAGTCGATCGCCCGGAAGCTGGTCGGCTCGGGGCCGTTCGTCATGAAGAACTTCACCCCGCGCAAGGGCGCCGAGTACCAGCGCAACGAAGCCTACGACTGGGCACCCGGGACCACGAGCCGCAAAGGCCCCGCCCGGCTGAAGGGTCTCGAACTCCAGGTCGTCACCGAGGACTCCGCCCGGGTGGGCGCACTGACCAGCGGCCAGGTGGACGCCATCGCGCAGGTGCCGCCGTCCGCCGTCCGCCAGGTGGACGCCGACCCGCGGCTGCGTACCGCGAAGCACCAGGCACCGGGCGGCGCGTACACCTACTACCCGAACACCGGTGCCGGTGTCTTCAAGGACGCCAGGGTCCGCCGGGCGTTCCGGGACGGCATCGACTTCACCACCGTCGTCAAGGAGCTCTACTTCGGCGTGTTCGACCGGGCCCACGCGCCGTTGTCCCCCAGCACCCCGGGCGCTCCCCCCGTTCCGCGGAAGCTGGGGTACGACCCGAAGGGCGCCGCACGGCTCCTCGACGAGGCGGGCTGGGACGAGCGCGACGATCAGGGATACCGGACGAAGGAAGGCAGCCGCCTCACCGTCCGCTGGCCGTTCGTGCAGGCCAGCGGCGCCCGGGAGCAGCGCTCCACCCTCGCCGCCCAGATCCAGGCCGAGGCGAAGGAACTGGGCATCGAGCTGAAGCTCGTCGAGGGCACCCTCAACGAACTCATCCAGCGGTACTCCAAGGGCGACTACGACCTCATGGACCTCAGCTGGACCCGCGCCGACGGTGACGCCCTGCGGAGCCTCTTCCACTCGGACAGCATCGCCACCCCCGAGACGTTCGGTCAGAACGCCGCCCGGTACGACGAGGAGGAGACCGACTCCCTGCTCGAGGAGGCCCTCACGGTCTCGGACCCGGAGCGGCGCGAGCAGCTGTACGGGCGGGTGCAGGGCCGGGTGGCCGCCGAGTCGGCCGCCTTCCCCGTCTACGTCACCAACGTGGTCGTGGGCGTCTCCGACAAGGTGCAGGGCCTCGGCTGGGACCCGCAGGCGTACCCGACCTTCGACGACGCCTGGCGGGCCCCGTGACGACCGTGCGACACCGTCGGTTGCGCGCGGTCCTGGTCCGCCTGGGTACCTCGGTGCTCGTCCTGTGGGGCGCGGTCACCGTCTCCTTCGCAGCCCTCCGGCTCACTCCGGGCAGCGTCGAGGACGCGCTGATCGGCACCAGCACCGTCACGCCGCAGGTCCGGGCGCAGATCGTCGCGGACCACGGGCTCGACCAGTCCTTCCTCGTCCAGTACGGCACCTACCTCGGGAACGTGTCGACCGGTGACCTCGGGCACTCCTACCAGCTGCACCAGTCCGTGGCCTCCGCGGTCGGCTCCCAGGTCGGCGACTCCATGGCCCTCGCACTGACGGCCCTGGCACTCGCCCTGGTCGCCTCCACGGTGCTCGCCCTGCTCACCGCCCGCCGGGCCCGGTGGCTGCGCGGGTTCTCCTCGGGCGTGGAGCTGGTCGGCGTCTCCGTACCCACGTTCTGGGTGGGCATCCTGCTCCTGACCTTCTTCTCCTTCCGGCTCGGCTGGTTCCCGGCGGCCGGGGGCGAGGGCCTGGCGGGCCTCGTGCTGCCCGCCGTGGCCGTGGCGGTGCCACTGACCGCGCTCCTCACCCAGGTCATGCGCGAAGGACTGGAGATCGCCCTGGACGAACCGTTCGTCCTCACGGCGCGAGCCCGCGGCATGTCTGACGCCGGAGTCCGGCTGCGGCACGCGCTGCGGCACGCACTCCTGCCCGTCGTCACGCTGGCCGGCTGGATGCTGGGCAGCCTCATCGGGGCGCTGGTCGTCATCGAGCAGGTCTTCAACCGCCAGGGCGTGGGCCGGCTCGTCCTCGCCGCCGTCCAGGACAAGGACATGCCCGTGGTCATGGGGGTCGTGCTGCTGAGCGCGGCCGTGTACGTCACCGTCAGCGCCCTGCTCGACCTGGTGTACCGGATCGTCGACCCCCGCCTGCGAGGTACCGCGTGACCATCCCGGCACCGCTCCGAGTCCGCGCACCCCGTCGTCGTGCGCCGCGCATCCGTCCCGGACTGTGGTCCGCCATGGCGTTCCTCGTCCTGATCGCGCTCGCCGCGGCCGTCCCGGGCCTGCTGGCCGACGGCTCGCCCACCGCCTCGGACATCAGCCAGACCCTGCGACCGCCCGGCGCCGACCACCCGCTGGGCACGGACGCCAACGGGCGGGACGTCTACACGCGCATCGTCCACGGAGCGCGCCCCTCACTGCTGACCGGCATCGGAGCCACCGCCCTCGCCGTCGTGTGCGGCACCCTGCTCGGCCTGTTGGCGGGACTGGGCGGCCGCGTCGCCGACGAGGTCGTCATGCGGCTGGCCGACATGGTCCTGGCGCTGCCGAGTCTGCTGCTCGCTCTGCTGATCCTCGGTGTCACCGGGCCCGGCGCCGTGGGAACCTTGTACGCCATCGCCGTCTACAGCATCCCGCTGTACGCGCGGCTCGTCCGGGTGCAGACCCTGGCGATCCGGCACTCCGGCTACGTCGAGGCCGCCAGGTCGCTCGGCCTGCGGGAGCCGGTCATCGTCCTCCGGCACATCGTGCCCAACGCCTTCGGGCCGATCCTGGTGCTCGCCACCATCGAGGTCGGCACCGCGATCGTCGCGGTCTCCTCGCTGAGCTACCTCGGCTTCGGCCCGCAGCCGCCCGCGCCCGAGTGGGGCGCGATGCTCGGCGGCGGACGGGACTACTTCGGCATCGCCTGGTGGGTCGCGGTGTTCCCGGGCCTCGCCATCACGGCGACGGTGCTGTCGACCGTCGTCACCGGCCGCTGGCTTCAGCGGCGCCTGGAAGGGAGGCCCACGTGAGCCGTACGCCGCCGCAGGACCAGCCGCTCGTCGAAGTCCGCGGGCTGTCCGTGGCGTTCCCGGGGGAGCGGGGCGCACCGGCCCACGCCGTACGGGACGTCTCGTTCACCGTGCGTCCGGGGGAGTGCCTCGCGATCGCGGGCGAGTCCGGGTCGGGCAAGAGCGTCACCGCTCGCAGCCTCCTCGGTCTCGCCGGGCCGGACGCCCGCGTCACCGCCGAGACGCTGCGCGTCGCGGGCAAGGACGCGACCGGCTACAGCGACCGGCAATGGCGCGCCGTACGCGGCCGGCACATCGGCCTCGTCCTGCAGGACGCCCTCGTGTCCCTCGACCCGCTGCGCCGCACCGGCCGGGAGATCTCCGAAGCCCTGCGGCTGCACCGACCCCTCTCGCGCGAGGAGGCCGCCGCCCGTGCGGTCGAGCTGCTGCGCCTGACGGGCACTCCGGAGCCCGAGCTGCGCGCCCGGCAGTATCCGCACCAGTTGTCCGGGGGGCTGCGGCAACGTGCTCTCATCGCCTGCGCGCTGGCCTGTGACCCTCCGCTGATCGTCGCGGACGAGCCCACGACGGCGCTCGACGTGACGGTCCAGGCCCAGATCCTCCGACTGCTCGCCGAGCGAAAGGCGGCCGGTACGGCCTTGCTGCTCATCAGCCACGACCTGTCCGTGGTGGCGCAGCTGGCCGACCGGGTGATGGTGATGAAGGACGGCCTCGTCGTCGAGGAGGGTCCCGCCCGCCGGCTCCTCACGACCCCGCGGCACCCGTACACCCGGCAGCTGCGCGATGCCGTGCCCACGGGGCTGCGGCGCGCCCGGGACCACGTCGCGCGTCCGTCGCCGGCCGCCGCGCCCACCGGCTCGGCGGCCGGCGACGGAACGCCGCTGATCGAAGCGCGGGGGCTGTACGCCTCGTACGACGGACGGCGCGTCGTCGACGACGTGTCCTTCTCGCTGCGCGCGGGCGAGACTCTCGGCCTCGTGGGCGAGTCGGGTTCCGGCAAGACCACCCTCGCCCGGCTGGTCACCGGCCTGATCCGGCCCGACGACGGCCGACTGCTCGTCGACGGCCGGACCTGGCAGGAGCGGACGGCCCGGGAACGCAGGGAGACCCGGCGGTCCGTCCAGACCGTGCACCAGGACCCGCTGGGCTCCTTCGACCCCCGCTTCAGCGTCCGGCGGGTGCTGGAGGAGGCCCTCATCGCCGGCCGGGACCGGAAGCCCTCCCGGGCGTCGCGACGGGAACGAGCGGCGGAACTGCTCGAACAGGTCGGCCTCGGCGCCGCGTTGCTCGAACGCAGGCCGCTGCGTCTGTCCGGCGGACAGCGCCAGCGCGTCGCCATCGCCCGTGCCCTGGCGCTGCGGCCGCGCGTCCTCATCTGCGACGAGCCGGTCTCCGCGCTCGACGTCACGGTCCAGGCGGAGATCCTGCGGCTTCTCGACCGGCTGCGGTCCGAGCACGGTGTCGCCTGTCTGTTCATCTCCCACGACCTGCGGGTGGTGCGTGAGGTCAGCGACCGGGTAGTGGTGCTCAAGGACGGCCGCGCCGTGGAGACGGGCGACACCGAGGACGTCTTCACCGAGCCCCGCCACGCCTACACACGCGAACTGCTCTCCGCCGTACCCGACCTGCCCGAGAAGGTGCTCACATGACCAGAACCGCGGACAGCGGCATCCCCGTCTCCACCGGCCCCGCGGACAGCGGCATCCCCGTCTCCACCGGCCCCGCGGACAGCGGCGCCCCGGCCTTCGCCAGCCCGGCGGACATCGGAACGTACGGTCCGTACGGACCCGGAAGGGTGGCCGAGGGTGCCGAGGGCTGGCAGCGTCCCCGTTACCCGTTCCGTGGCAGGATCACCGCCGACGGCAGCAGCGGGTACCGCGCCGAACCGGGCCGCTACCACCTCTGGGCCGCGTGGAGCTGCGGCTGGGCACAGCGTGCCGCCATCGTGCGCAAGCTGAAGGGGCTTGAGGAGGTCGTCACGCTGTCCTACGTGGACGACGAACGGGACGGCAGGGGATGGGCGTTCAGGAAACGCCGAGGCCCTGACCCGGTCAGGGGGTTCCGGCTGCTCCTTGACGCGTACGAGGCGACCGAGCCCGGCTATCCGGGCCACATATCCACCCCCGTGCTGTGGGACCGCCGCACCGGCCGCATCGTCAGCAACCATTCCGGCGACATCACCACCGACCTGTGCACCGCCTTCGACGCGTGGGCCGCTCCGGGGCCGGACCTCCGTCCGGAACCGCTCCGCTCCGAGATCGACGAGCTGAACGAGTACCTCTACGAGAACGTCAACGACGGGGTGTACCGCGTCGACGGCGCCGGGACGCAGGCCGGGTACGAGTCGTCGCGACAGCGGGTGTGCCAGGCGCTGGAGGCGCTCGACGCCCGGCTCGCGGACCGCAGATACCTGCTCGGTGACGCGGTGGTCGAATCGGACGTCCGGCTCTGGCCGACACTCGCCCGGTTCGACCTCGCCTACAACCCGGTCGGCGGCATCTGCCGCGGTGGTCTCCGGGCCTTCCCGCACCTGTGGGCGTACGCACGCGACCTGTACCGCCTGCCCGCCTTCCGGGACTCCACCGACTTCGGCGCCTACCGCATGAGCCCGCCTCCCGAGCGGGCCGACGGCGTCCGGCACATCGACGTCGATCCGGCGGACCTCGACTGGCGGTGAGGTTGCGGCGTGACGCTGCGGCGCGAGGCCGAACTCCCCTGTCTCTCGCCGCCGTTGTCCACTCCTGGCATGAGCAACGATGGTTGCAGTGTTTGCCATGATTGTTGTACCTTCAGAGCACATGACATCGCGTCAGTCAATGCGAAGAAAGCAGGACCCATGACCCGGATCGCCGTCATCGTCGGAAGCACTCGTCCCACGCGCCGCACCGCGGTCGCCGCGCAGTGGGTTCTCGAAGCCGCAGGACGCCACCCGGCCGTCAAGAACGAGGACGTCACCGTTGAACTGGTGGACCTGGTCGACTTCAACCTTCCCCACCTGGACGAGCCCGCGCCGGCGGCCTTCGGTGTGTACACCCACGAGCACACCAAGCGCTGGGCGGAGGCCATCGCCGGGTTCGACGGCTTCGTCTTCGTCACTCCCGAGTACAACGCCTCCTTTCCCGGTTCACTGAAGAACGCCATCGACTTCCTGTACGGAGAGTGGGCGCACAAGCCGGCCGGCTTCGTCGGCCACGGTGTCCACGGCGGCACCCGCGCCGTCGAGCACCTGCGCGGCGTACTGGCCGAGCTGAAGGTCGCCACGGTCAGCAGCCAGGTCGCCCTCTCCGCCTTCACCGACTTCGCCATCACCGACCCCACCCTCCCCGGCGACATCACCCCCGGCGAGCACCAGGAGGCCACCCTCCACGAGCTGCTCGACGACCTCGTCCTCTGGGCCGAGTCCTTCAAGCAGGTCCGAGCGACGATCGCGCAGAGGGCCGCGACCGAGGCCTGACACCGGCCGCTCCGGTTCGCCCCTCACGGCGAACCCCTGCCCCCTCCGGGGCCCCGGCCTCCGGGGCCCCTACTCGGGCAGGACGGGAAGCCTGCCGAATCGGCCGGCTCAAGAGAGCTCCCCTGTGGCGATCCGGCAGTTCGTGATGGTGTGGCCACGCGACCGTCGGCAACCACTCGCGATGCGTACATGCCAGCGCGGTCGGCTTCAGAAGGCGAGCACGGCAACGGTGCCCGCGTAGATGCTGATGAGCAGGATTCCGTCGAAGCCGATCTTGAGCCAGCCACGCTTCTGGCGGACGAGGAGGCCGCCGAGCAGGACTGCGGTCATGACCAGCGCGCCGCTCGTAAGGAACAGTTCATCCTGGTTCGCCGCGTGGAACAGGGACCCTCCTCGATAGGCGATGTCCCCGACGACGAGGTTGAGCGCGTCCAGGCAGTTCCCGCCGACGACGGCGGCGATGGCCAGCGTGACGGCTCCGCGCCGGACGGCCGCGATGGAGGTGACCGCCTCCGGGAGGGCGTTGACCAGGCCCATGAACACAGCGCCGACGAGACCGGCGCTCAGGCCCGTGTGCTCCACGATGCCCTCCGCCGCGCGGGCCACCGCCCAGCCTCCGAGCATGACCAGGCCCGCCACGGCCGCGAACTCGGTCCACAGCCGTGACGTCTTGTGCCCGGCGAGCCCCTCGGTGTCCTCGCTCGCGACATCGGAAACCGTTTCCCTGGTGGGCACCGCGCGCCACATGGGTTCGCCGTAGGAGCGGATGAGATGGAGACCGCCGACGTAGAAGGCCACCATCACCACGGACGCCGGATGCAGGCCCAGAACGGTGACTGATGGGCTGAACGCAGCCATCAGAGCGATGCCCAGCAAACCGATCAGCAGGCAGCCGAACATCATGTTGGGCAGTGACGCGGCGGCGTGTTCGAGGTTGACTCTCCTCAGGAAGGCGTCGGCGGCGACCAGCGCGAGGGTCTGCGCCGCGATGCCGCCGACAGCGTTGCTGTACGCGAGGTCGGGCTGATCCGCGGCGGCGCTGACCGCGGTCATCACGATGCCCGAGAGAGACGTCACCAGGCCGAACAGCACCGCGCCGAACAGAGCTTCTCCCCAGCCGGTGCGGTCGGCGAGGGTATCGCCCACCCCCGCGAGCCGGATACTGCATACGACGGTGACGGCCGTGGCCAGGAGGAAGATCCCGATGCTCCAACTCAGAGGCCAGACGTCGGTCGGCAATGCGGACATGGACGCCTTTCGCCGGTGTGAGGCAGCGGGGAGTGATCGGCTCTCTCATACCACGGATCACCCGCTCTACACGGCACGTACGCAACGCACCCTGTGTCGGCGAGCGCGATGTCCGATCGGGCCCTTCGGGCCTACGCGCGCGCCTCTGCGTGGCCGAACCGGTTTCCCGGCCGCTGCCCACGTCGGGGTCACCGTCTTCGCCGGATCGCGGAGGCGGCTGAAGGGGCGAGCTGCTGGGTCAAGTCCGCACAGGGCCGTCTGTTCCGTTGTCGGGTCGTTCGGCGGTCCTGTCACCGGGCCGCACCTGGATGACGTGGGGGACCTGTTGTTGCTCGGCAGGCCCTTCTGCCTTCATGGCCTTGCTCTCACTCTTGAGGATGCGTGCCGCTTTGCCGGCGTTGCGGGCCAGCTCGGGGAGCTTTTTGGCGCCGACGAGGACGACGACAACGATCAGGAGTATCGCGAGTTCGCTGATTCCGAACATCGGGTCCGCTCTCTCGATGTGGTGGGTGAGCCGGGCGCGGGGTGCGGGTCTCGGCCGCACCCCGGGCCGCGGGTATCAGAGGTTGACGCCGAAGTCGGTGGCGATGCCTGCCAGTCCGCTGGCGTAGCCCTGGCCGACCGCGCGGAACTTCCACTCGGCGCCGTTGCGGTAGAGCTCGCCGAAGACCATGGCGGTCTCGGTGGCGGCGTCCTCGCTCAGGTCGTAGCGAGCGAGCTCGGCGCCACCGGCCTGGTTGACCACGCGGATGAAGGCGTTACGGACCTGGCCGAAGCTGTGGCCGCGAGCTTCGGCGTCATGGATGGAGACCGGAAAGACGATCTTCGATACGTCGGAGGGGACGGTGGCCAGGTTCACCTTGATCACCTCGTCGTCTCCCTCGCCCTCGCCGGTGAGATTGTCGCCGGTGTGCTCGACCGAGCCGTCAGGACTGGTCAGGTTGTTGAAGAAGACGAAGTGCTGGTCGGACGTGACTTTCCCGGCCTCGTCCACCATCAGCGCGCTTGCGTCGAGGTCGTAGTCGGCACCGGTCGTCGTACGGACGTCCCAGCCCAGGCCCACCAGCACGGCGGACAGCCCCGGCGCCTCCTTGCTCAGCGAGACATTGCCGCCCTTGGCGAGGCTCACACCCATGTCGCTTCCCTTCTCAAGACCTGCGCCCGGAACGGGCACACCGCTCCGGGCCCTCGTATGACACCATCGGGAATCTACAGCAATGTAGAAGCAGATGGGTGGGTGAACCGGGCGCGCCGGTGGGCGCCTTCCAGCCGCACAGGCGTTCTGCTCGCGCAAGAGGCCGGCACGGAGTGGCCAGTACGATGCCTCCTCGACGCTCGTACCGGTTCGGGGCGGCGGAACGGAAAGGAGGCCGCGCCATGGTTGACGGCACGGAGAAGGCGAGCCCGGATGGACGCGGTCGCAGGCGCCAGGGCGAACTGGAGATGCAGGTGCTGTCGGTGCTCGGCTCGGCTCCGGGCCCGGTGGCTGCCGCGTGGGTGCAGAGACAGCTCGGCGGCGATCTGGCGTACACCACGGTCATCACGATCCTGACCAGGCTGTACGCGAAGAAGGCGGTGGCCCGCACCAGGGCCGGCCGGTCCTTCGAGTGGACGCCGGTGGCGGACGGGGCCGGTCTGGTGGCCATGCGCATGCGCAAGCTGCTCGACAACCAGAAGGACCGCGATGCGGTGCTCTCCAGTTTCGTGTCGTCCCTGTCCTCGGACGACGAGCAGCTCCTGCGCTCCCTCCTCAACGAAGCTGATGATCCGGAGCGTTGACCGATGGGTGTCTTCGTCTTCCTGCCCCTCGTCCTGCCGCTGACCGCACTGCCGATCGCGCGGCTGGCCGAACAGCATCTTCATCCGGCATCGCCGCGTTGTTGCTGACCTGGGTGGCGGTGATCCTCGCTGCGAACCCGCTGCTGCGCCCGTCCCGAGCGGCGGTGGGCTACAGCACGGAGCGCTGGGCCGACGGGGAAGCCGCCCGCATCGCCGGGGACCGCCGGACAACGGCACGCGCCGTCGGCAAGGCCGCGCTGATCTCCCAGCGCGCGGCAGTACTCGGCTTGGCCGCCTTCGCCGAGGCCGGACCGGCGCCGCGACGCATGGCCGCGCCGCTGGGGCCGGTTCCGCCAACCGCCGGCCAACCGCCGACCGGCCGCCGGCGCTGACTGCGGCCGGTGCGGCCGCCATCGTCGCCGCAGCCGGAACGGCCGCGTCGGCCCTGTCCGCGCTCAACGCGGCAATCGCCTTGTTCTTCGTTCTGCGATCCGCCACCTACGGGCAGCCCGGGGGGTCCGACCGCGGATACACGCCTCTACGTAACTGTAGAGTTCACGCGCCGCGCGGAGCCGCGGTTGCGGACGGACGAGCGCCAAGGACCGGAGGACACCAGGTGGGTACGCAGGGCCGGAGGCGGCACGGCCGCCGGGCACAGCCGACGCGGCGACGCCGCAAGGGGGAAGAAGGGCCCGCCCGGCTGACCCGACGCGGACTCCTTGAAGCGATCCCACAGGGCCATAAGAACTCCATATGCGTCAGGAGGCGTCCGGGCCGGAAAGGGGGCCGGATCCGGACACCCACATTCTTTTACAGTCGTGTAGAAGCTATCAGGAGGCTTACCGGCGATTCAGCCCTCTTCGCCCTCTTCGTCGTCCCCTTCGAAGAAGTCGCCCACCTCGTCGACGACTTCGGCGGCCACCATGCCGCCGACGACGCCGACGGCCAGCCCTGCCGCGCCGGCGGCGACCACGGTGCCCATGCCGGGGCCGGAGCGGTGGTGGCTGTCGCCGTGGTGATGCTCGCCGTGCCCGTGCCCGTGCCCGTGCCCGTGCCCGTGCCCGGGTCCGTGTCCGTAATCGTGCGGGGCGTGGGCCCCGTGTGACCCGTGTCCGGCTGCCAGTTGGCGTACCCAGCCGTCGATCTCGGTGTGCCAGTCGCGCTGCTCGACGCCCTGATGGCTGACGGTGAAGCGGTTGACCGCGTCGTGGCCGGAGGAGAAGAGGCCTCCGGGCTTGTCGGCCTCCAGGACTACCTCCATGCCGCCGGGGTTGGCCAGGAAGGTCACCTCGATCTCCCGCATGGCGTGCGCGTACTGGGGGGCCGGCGTGAGCTCGACTTCTTGGTAGAAGGGCAGTTGCTGGCCGGTTCCACCGATGTGTCCGTACTCCAGGTCTGCCGACTTGAACCCGAACCCGAGCTGTCCGAATGCCTCCAGGACTGCCTCCTGCGCAGGAAGCGGCCGGACGGTCAGCGGGTCCAGATCGCCCTTGTCCTTGCCGCCCGCCACTGCCACTTCGGTTCGCAGGCCCAGCACGACGCCGAGCGGCTGGCCGTGAAGTTCGGTGACCGGGGTCTCCCACGGCACCGTCACCGCGAACGGGATGGTCCGGCGCTCGCCCTCGGCGAGGCGGAATCCGCCTCCGACAGTGAAGCGCTCGAAGGCGACCGTCCCTTCGGCTTCACCGTCCTCGTGCTCCGCCTCGACGCGGGCGACGAGCTCCAGGGTGATCTGCTCGATGTCGAAGTCGGCTTTTCCGCCGACGAGACGGAGCTCTCCGGGCAGCGTCCCGCCGGGCTGGACCGGGCCGCCCTCCAGGACGGTGTCCACGGTGGGGCCGCCTACGCCGAGCGACCCGAGCAGCTTTCTGAACACCATCGTGGCGTTCTCTCCTTCAGATGTACGTGGAGGTTCGGGGGAGTGGGTTGCCGCACCCCGGGGTGCGGCAACCCGCCGGTCTGCCTACTTGGCGGCCGCGTCCAGTGCCGCCAGGGCCTGCGCCCAGCGGACGTACTTCAGCTCGGCGAGGTCGCGGACGGTCTTGACGCCGAACGCCTCCTGCAGCAGCTCGCCGTCACGGTCCGAGACGCCCTTCAGGGCGCCGACGGGAGCAGCGAGTATCTCCGGCAGGCTCTTGTCCGCCCATGCCTTGTCCAGCACCTTGTCCAGGTCGATCGACGCCATGAAGTCCTCCTCGGAAGTGGATGATTGGCGGGTCGGGCTCGCGATATCTACACGCATGTAGAAGCATAGGGGGCGGCCGGCCCCGCCGACCGCATACCGCTGCGGCTCACGGGAAATGTCCGAAAACCGTGCCGCGGCTCCTGCGCCTGGCGCGCGTACTGCGTGCGGCGCGTTCCCTGCCGCGGTCGCGGATCGTGATCGTTGTCGTCGGCGCGAGCCTGGTTCCTCGGCGGCTTCACCGCACCGAGCAGAGAAGGAGTGGGAGCGACCCGTCATGGGCGAGTCTCCCCGTACGAACCGTGCCACCACGAAGCCGACGGCCCCGGCCAGTGGCCGGGGCCGTCTCTGCTGGTGCGGGAAAGGGGGTGGAACGGTCAGGACAGCGGCTCGTACGGGAGGGAGGGGAAATAGTCCTGCCTGTCGCCGTCGCGGTGGATGTCCCACGTGGCGCAGTGGAGGGAGCCGCCGTACTCGAAGACGTTGCGGAACGGGATCGGGAAGACCTCGAAACCGTGTGAGGAGAGAAGGTCCTGGAGGGGCTTCTCCTGCTCCTCGCAGATGACCTTGGTTGGCGAGATGCTCAGCACATTCATCGAGAGCCACTTCGACGACTGGCAGTACATCGGCATCTCGTCGTTGGTCAGGACGGGCTGGGGCACATCGACCAGTTGCCAGTCGTTGTCGAGGAACATCTTCTCCTCGCCCTCGCGCAGCGGCCGTTCCGGGTTGGTGAGGATGAGGCCGGGGCGCAGCGGTACGAAGGTGCAGTCGATGTGGGACGGGAAGAAGTCCAGCGGGAAGTGCACGGGGTGGACGCGGAAGCCGCGGGGTTCCAGGTGGCGCTTGAGCCAGTGGATGCCGGCCCGGTTGGTGGTCATCGACTCCTGGACCAGGATGTCGCGGCCCAGCCGGCTCATGTCGGCCGCGTCGAAGACCACCTCGTCCTGGTTGATGCAGAATTCGAACGAGTGCATCTTCGCGTGGCGCTTCTCCAGCGGCCACTCCCAGAAGTCCTCGCGGTACATGCCGTCCTTCATCGACGGCTTGGGCGCGGTGGTCCATCCCACCCGCGGGTCGGCGTTCCAGTACTCGTAGACCAGCTTCCGGTAGGGCTGGTACTCGAAGTAGCGGGCCCGACGCGACATGGTCGCCTCGATGATCTCGTTGCCCATGGTGATCATCACGTCACGCGGGCAGACGGCGCAGTACTGGTTCTCGACCTCGAAGTCGGGGGTGGTGACCGGGGCGGAGAAGTCGTGCGTCTCGGGGCGGCGTACGGTCACGCCCTGGGATTCCAGGAGCGAGGCGAGACCGGCGAGTTCCTCGTTGGCCAGATCGATGGCCTCCTTGGACTTCGGGCCCGTCGGGAACGGCTGGTCGGGGGCGTTGCGTATCGCGGGCCGGCTGCCTGGTTCAGCCGGTTCGAAGCAGGCGTTGTCGGCGGAGCCGACCACCATTTCCCGGAGGGTGTCCCACTCGTTCCACGAGTTGACGACGGGGGGGAGGTTGTTCGGCATGTGCGGCCACCTGTCTCTGCCGGAGCGTTCGATGAGGGAAACGGGTCAGGCCGCGTCGGTCGCGGCGAGTGAGGCGGGCCGGAGGTCGGTCCAGTTCTCCTCGATGTAGTCGAGGCAGGCCTGCCGGGTGCTGTCCGACACCACCACGTTCCAGCCGGCCGGGACCTCGACGAACGCGGGCCACAGGGAGTGCTGACGCTCGTCGTTGACGAGCACGTGGAAGACGCCGTCTTCGTTGTCGAAGGGGTTTGTCATGGTTTCAGTCTCTCTGTTCTCAGGGTTCGGCCCGGGCTGATTCCGGGCTTCGCGTGGGCCTCAGGCGAGTGCGGTGCCGAGGGCGCGGGCGGTACGGCAGCGGAAGACGCTCTCCACGTCGACGGGCCGTCCCAGCTCCGTCTCGATCCGGCCCGCCAGGCGCAGAGCCGTCAGGGAGTCACAGCCGAGCTCGAACACGTCTTCGTCCGCGCTGACGAAGTCACGTCCCAGCACCTCCGCGATCAGCTCGCACATCATCTGCTGCCCTGGTTCGGCAGGTGGTGCGGGAGTGTGTTCCAGGAACCGGCCCGTCGGGAGGGCCAGCGCTCCGGGCAGCTCGATCAGCAGTTCCCGTAGACGATCGGCCACCTGCTGCCCGAGTGGTGCGTCGAACAGGTCCGGGCGGTAGCTGATCTCCAGCTCCAGCTGCCGGCCGGGTGCGGCCATCAGCTTGAGCGGATAGTGATAGGCGTCGTGGCCGACGACATCTGTCAGCCGCAAGCCGTTGTCCGGACCGCTCGGCAGGGTCTCGGCGGTCGGAAAGTTCTCGAAGACGACGCAACTGTCGAACAGGGTCCCCATTCCCACCGTCCGCTGGATGTCGCTCAGCGGGAGGTAGTGGTACTCGAGGAGTTCGGCGTGCTCGCCCTGGAGGCGTTCGAGCAGTTCGGCCACCGGCTCGGACGGGTCGAGACGCACCCGTACCGGCACCGTGTTGATGAAGACCCCCACCATCTCCTCGACGCCGGGGAGTTCGGCCACCCGGCCCGAGACCGTGGCCCCGAAGGTGATGTCCAGCTGTCCGGTCCGCCGGTGCAGGCACAGCGCCCAGGCGACCCGGACCAGGGTGTTGAGCGTGACACCGTGGCGGCGCGAGATGTCGAGCAGCGCGGAGGTGTCCGCCTCGGAGAGGGCGACGACGATCCGCTCCGGAAGGACGCGTATCCGCGCGGTGTCCGTGCCGGGGCAGGCCAGCGTGGGCTCCTTCAGACCCGCCAGCGCCTCCAGCCAGGCGGTACGCGCCTTCTCGCGGTCCTGTCCGGCCAGCCACCGCAGATAGTCGGGGTAGTGGCCGGGTGCGGGCAGCCCGCTCGCGGTGCCGTGGTCGTAGAGAGCGAGCAGGTCGCGCAGCAGCAGCGAAGTGGTCCAGCCGTCCACCAGCAGGTGGTGCATGGTCAGGACGATCTGCTGTCTCTCCTCGCCCAGGCCGACCAGGGTGCAGCGCATCAGCGGCGGGTCGGCGGGGTCGAAGCGTCGGCGCCGGTCGGCCGCCACCACCGCCGCCAGCCTCTCGGCCTGTTCGTGCGGGTCGAGGCCGGCCAGGTCATGGACGTGCCACGGCATGGCCGTCCGTTCCGGGATCACCTGGACCGGCTCCCCGGACCGCTTCTGCAGGAAGGCCGCCCGCAGCATCGGATGCCGTTCCAGGAGAGCGTCGCAGGCGCCCCGGAACCGCTCGGCGTGGAGCCGGCCCCGCACCTCCAACGAGATCTGCACGTTGTAGACATCGAGGTCGCGGCTGTCGTACCGGGCGTGGAAGAGCAGCCCTTCCTGGAGCGGCGTCATCGGCAGGGCCTCGACGACCGGCAGGCCGATACGGGCGCCGAGACCGGCGAGCTCGGTGTCGTGCCGGTCGAGCGGTTCTCCGCCCAGTGGACCGCCCTCCCACGGCATGGCGGGCGGCATCGCCTGCCGCGGGACGATGGCCTCCGTGCTCGTCCCGTGCTCCACCAGCGCGCGCAGGGCCGCGAACCAGAGCCGGCCCAGCTCGGCGACGTCCTGGTCGGACAGGAGCCGGCGGGCCCACAGCCAGTGGGTGACCAAGCGTGGCCCTTCCGCGCTGTCGCTGACCGCCGCGGTCAGTTCGACGACGTGCGCCATGGGCATACGGGGGTCGGCCCCGAGGGGCAGTACGTCCGACTCGGGGGCCACGCTCCAGTCGGTGGTGCCCGCGCCGCCCTGTCTTCCGAGGTAGTTGTACCCGATCTGGGGTGCGGGGCGGGCCGCCAGCTCGGCGGCTGTCTCCTGGTTCAGGTAGCGCAGCAGACCGAAGCCGGTGCCGCGCCGGGGGATGGCCTCGAACTGGGCCGTGACCCGGCGCACGGCCTCGCCGAGGCGGGCTCCGGCGGGATCGTCGTCCGGCGCCCAGTCGGCGATCCTGGCGTCGACGCGTACCGGGTACAGCGTGGTCAGCCAGCCGACGGTGCCGGACAGGTCGACGTCCTCGGACATCTGTTCGCGGCCGTGGCCCTCGACGTCGATCAGCACGGCCGTGCTGTCGTCCTCACCGGGCGAGCGGTCACGACGCCAGGCGGCGACGGCCACCGCGAGAGCGGTGAGCAGTACCTCGTTCGTGTGGGTGCCGAAGACGGCGGGCACGGTCGTGAGCAGCGGGGTGGTCAGATCCGGCGGAAGGGTGAGGGAGAGTTCACCGGCCGTCGCGTACACGTCGTGCGACGGGGAGAGCTCCACGTCGGCGAGCCTGCCGTCACCCGGCCCTTGGCCTCGGCTGAGAGTCCTCCGCCAGTGGGGCAGTTCGTCCCGCAGCGCGGGTGCTTCCGCCGCGGCGCGGAGCAGCAGGCTCCACTCCCGCATCGAGAACGGCACCGGACCGGTCTCCGGGACGGCGCCCGCTGCCAGCTCCTGCCAGATGCCGTACAGGTCGGTCAGCAGGATGTGCCAGGAGACCGCGTCGACGGCCAGGTGGTGGACGGTGACGAGCAACCTGCCCTGGGTGCCCTCCCCGGCGTCGAACCAGGTCACCCGCAGCATGGCTCCGGCGCGCGGGGCGAGGGAGTCGGCGTCCTCGCGGGCGCACGCGGCGATCCGCAGACGGACCCCCTCCGGCGCGAGACCCACGACATCCACCCGGCGTACCGAGTTCCTCGACTTCTCCGACTTCACCGGGTCCGCCGCGTCCAGCGTCAGCGTCCCGTCCTCCCGGAGGCGCGCGCGCAGCGACTGGTGCCGCTCGGCGAGAGTCCCTACGGCGGTGGCCAGCAGGTCGGCGTCGAGTGCGGCCGGCACCCGGAGCAGGGTCGACTGGTGGTACGCGTCGGTCGTTCCGCCCTGCTCCCGCAGCCAGAGCATGATCGGCGTCGCGGGGATCACGTCCGCCGGCCACCGCGCCCCCGGGTCGGCCGCGTCCGAGCCGCCGTCCGCGGCGTCCACCGCGCCCGCCGGGCTCACCATGAGGAAGGCGGCGAGAGCGCTCGCGGTGCGGTGGGTGAAGATGTGCTTCGGGGTCAGGTGCAGGCCTGCGGCGCGGGCGCGGACGACGAGTTGGATGGCGGTGATGGAGTCGCCGCCGAGGGCGAAGAAGTCGTCCGCCGCCACGGCGCTGTCCACACCGAGCACCTGGATGAACAGTTCGACGAGAACGGTCTCGACGCTCTCGTCCCGCGCCTTGTCCGCCCCCTGCCGCTGACCGGACTCGCGCGCCTCGTCCGGGGCCGGCAGCGCGGCCCGGTCCACCTTGCCGTTCGGGCTCATCGGCAGTGCGGGCAGGGTGACGAACACCGAGGGAACCATGTTCGCGGGCAGCCGCGCCCCGATCCGGTCCGCCAGAGTGGCAAGGTCCGCGGACGGGTCGGCCGCCGGTACGACATAGGCCAGCAACCGCTCGTTCCCGTGCCGGTCCTTCCGTACGGCCGCCGCGGCCCGGGCGACGGCGGGATCGGCCGCGACGACGGTCTCCACCTCGCCCAGCTCGATCCGGAAGCCGCGGACCTTGACCTGGTCGTCGGACCGGCCGCGGTAGACCAGGATGCCGTCGGGCCGCCGGTACGCGATGTCGCCGGTGCGGTACATCCGGGAACCGGGCGGGCCGAAGGGGTCGGCGACGAAGCGGGACGCGGAGAGCCCGGGCCGGTTGACGTAACCGCGGGCGAGCACGTCACCGCCGATGTACAGCTCGGCGGGCAGGCCCGCGGGGACGGGGCGCAGGAAACCGTCCAGGAGGTAGACACGGGCGTCGGGGACCGGACGGCCGATCGGCACCGCACCCCCCGGCAGCGGATCGCCGGGTTCCAGGCGGTACTCCATGCAACCCACGGTGGCCTCCGTGGGACCGTACTCGTTCACGACGGTCACGCCCGGGTGGGCCTCACGCCATGGTGCCAGCGCCTCGCCGTTGAGTTGTTCACCGCCCAGGACCAGTTCCCCGGTCGGTGAGTACCAGTCGGACGACGCGATCAGCACCGGCAGGTGGCTGGGCGTGGCCTTGACGAAGGTGGGCGGCGGGGTGGCGCCGGCCGGGGCGTCGAAGTCCTCCAGATCGACGATGCGCACCAGACCGCCGGAGGTCAGCGGGCCGAAGATGCCGGTGACCGTGAGGTCGAAGGAGGGCGGTGAGTGCACCAGCGCCTGTCCGGCGAGGCCGGGGTAGGCGGCGCGGGCGAAGGCGAGGTAGCTGTCGACCGTACGGTGCTCGACGGCGACGCCTTTGGGCCGGCCGGTCGATCCCGAGGTGTAGATGACGTACGCGGCGTCCGCGGGCCGCAGCGGCGCGCCGCGTTCGCCGTCCTCCACGCGGTGCGAGGGCAGCAGTGCCAGCTCCTCCCGCACGGTGGGGGCGGCGAGCGGGACGACCGACGGATGCGTGATGTGCGCCGGGCGGGTGGTGCCGGCGCAGACGACGACGGACGGGGAGGCGTCGTCGAGCAGGAACGAGATGCGCTCGGCGGGATAGGAGGGATCGACCGGCAGGTATCCGGCTCCCGCCTTCAGCGTGCCGAGCAGCGCCACGATCAGGTCCGTACCGCGCGGCAGCGCCACGGCGACGAGGTCGCCGGGCCTCACCCCGCGGGCCAGCAGCAGCCGTGCCAGCCGGTTCGCCTCCGCGTCGAGCCGGAGGTAGCTGAGCGACCGCTCCCCGTCCGCCACGGCCGGGGCGTCGGGTGTGGCGTGCGCCTGGGCCTCGAACCGCTCGGTGAG
The DNA here is from genome assembly GCF_044329855.1 of Streptomyces sp. NPDC017520. NCBI lineage: Bacteria > Bacillati > Actinomycetota > Actinomycetes > Kitasatosporales > Streptomycetaceae > Streptomyces > Streptomyces sp. NPDC017520. The sequence goes on along the minus strand of NZ_JBIRKB010000002.1, from coordinate 814,163 downwards.
CGTCGCCGGTACGCGGGCGGGAACGTGCCCGGACTCCGCTCGCCGGCCTCCCCGGTCGCCGATCACCTGCTCCCGTTCCTCGCGGGTCAGCAGCGGAACGGCGGCGACCCGCGTCGTGGGCTGTTCGGCGAATGTCTTGAGCAGCAACCTCAGCCGGGAACCGATCAGTTCGATGCGCTCGGCGTCGAACAGATCGGTGCGGTAGTTGAGTTCGAGCCGCAGGCTGGGGCCGGGGACGGCGAAGACACTCAGGGGGTAGTGGGTCGAACCGGTGATCTCCTGCTGTCCGGCCGCTTCCTTGTCCCCTTCCAGCAGCGTCACCCGCAGGCCGGCCGGACCGTCCTGTACGGCCTCCCAGTCGAAGGGCGCGTTGCCGAAACCGGTGGAGGTGTCGAAGAGGGCGCCGAGCCCGGCCAGCCGCTGTACCTCGGCCAGTCCCAGGTGGTGGTGCGGGGCGAGTGCGGCCTGGTCGTCCTGGATCCGGGCGAAGAGGGCGGCCAGCGAATCCTCGGGGGCGATCCGTACCCGTACCGGGATCGCGTTCATGAGCAGGCCCACGACCGTGTCGACCCCGGGGAGCTGTGGCGGGCGGCCGTGCACGGTCTGGCCGAAGACCACGTCGTCGCGCCCTGTCAGCAGCGAGAGGAGCAGCGACCAGGCGCCCTGTACGACGGTGTTGAGCGTGAGGCCGTACTCCCGGGCGGTCGCGGTCAGCGCCTTGGTCGCGTGCTCGGACAGCGTCACGAAGTCCAGCCCGGGCATCGCCTCGGCGAAGGGCGCGCCGGGGGCGACGAGCGTCGGTTCGTCCAGACCGTGCAGAGCGTCGCGCCATGCCTGTTCCGCGGCGGGCCGGTCCTGGCGGGAGAGCCACCTGAGGAAGTCCGAGAAGGAGGTGAGGGGGCCAGGTCCGGCGTCGTCGCCGTCGCTCCGGTAGAACGCCAGCAGGTCCTGGAGGACGAGTGGCAGGGACCACCCGTCCAGCAGGATGTGGTGGTAGGTCATGACGAAGGCGTGATGGTCGGGTGCCAGCCGGATCAGCGCGAACCGCATCAACGGTGGCGTCCCCATCTCGAAGCGGCGCAGCCGCTCGTCCTCGAGGAAGGTCAGCAGCCTCGCCCGCCGTCCGGACTCGGACTCCGCCGACAGATCGAGTTCCGTCCACGGCGTCTCCACGACGCGGCGTACCAACTGCACGGGCTTTCCGTTGGCACGCAGCCGGAAACCGGCCCGCAGGGCGGCATGGCGGCGGAGCGTGGCGGCGCAGGCCGCGCGCAGACGCTCCGCCGAGATCTCCCCGGTCAGCTCGAAGCCGGCCTGGATGTTGTAGACGTCCACCGTCTCGGAGTCGTACAGCGCGTGGAAGAGCATGCCCTCCTGCAGTGGCGTGAGGGGCAGCGCCATCTCGATCGGCGAGTCTGTCGCTTCGTTCACTGTGAGGTCATCCCCGTGAGCGTTCGGTGGTGGCAGTGACAAGGCGGCGGGCGGTGTGCGGAGCACGCCGACGCGGCCGACAGCGCGATGCTGCCGCACGGTCCGCGTGCGGGGACAGGCAGCCCGACCGGCAGCTTCCCCCGGCCGGCTCCCGCCCTCAGCGCAGCGTCGTTCCGAGGGCGTCGAGCGCCGTGGGCGCGCCGGTGAAGAGGTAGTCGTGCCCGCCCGGCAGCAGCCGGAGGGAGAACTCGCCCGCCGCGCAGTCCCGCCAGCGCTCCAACTGCTCCCCGCTGATCAGCGGGTCGTCCGCACCGCCGAGGACATGCAGCGGGCAGTCGACCCGTTCCGGCCCGGGGGCCAGGTAGGCCTCGGTGAGGACGAGGTCGCGGCGGACGGTGCGCAGCGCGTACCGCAAGTACGCCGGATAGCGCGACAGTTCCGAAGGAATGCCGCCGAAGCTGTCCAGCCAGGCGAGCAGCCCGGCGTCGTCCCGGTCCGATACGCGCCGGCGCACCGGGGTGTGCGGCGACCGTGCCGCGGAGACCAGCAGGGCGCGCGGCGGGGTCAGGCCGCGCCGCGCGATCCCGACGGTGATCTCGTAGCCGAGCAGCGCGCCGAAACTGTGGCCGAAGATCGCGTACGGCAGGTCGAACTCGTCCGCGATGCCGTCGATCACCGCGTCGGCCAGTTCCTCCATGGTCTCCGGCAGCGGATCCGTGCCGCGTACACCCCGCCCCGGCAGCTCCACCGTCGCCAGCTCCACGCCGGAGGGCGGGGCGAGACGCCACGGGGCGAACGAGGCCGCGCTGCCGCCCGCCTGCGGCAGACAGAACAGCCGCGTCCGGGGCTGTGCCGCGCGGACGCGGCCCACGATCCAGGGGCAGTCGTCCTCGGGAGCCGGTGCGCTTCGCGAGCCGGACGGGTTTCCTGAGCGGGTGGGTGGTGCGACGGCAGTCATGCGCGTCCCGCCCCTTCGGTCGGCCGACGGTCATGCGGGGCAGCAGCCCCTTGCGGGCATCATGGTTCGGCGGGTGGCGGCGGGGCCAGGCATGGGACCGGCAACCGGTCTGCCGCCTAGTTGCCCCCACGGGTGCCTGGAGAGCTGTTCGCGGGCGCGTCAGACTCCACGAGCGTCAGTCCTGTTCCGTGCCCGAGGGGTGGACCGTAATCCAATGACCACAGTTCCGGACTCGGTGACCGGCTTGGCGGCCGCTCCTGGCGGGTCGGCCGCCACGACCGGCTCGGCCGAATCGACCTTCTTCACACTGGACGCCGTCACCGCGGACCTCATGGAGGTCGACGCGATGTTCAAGTCGTTCCTGAACTGGGACTACGGCCAACGCGACAGCCGGGTGTGGAACCTCTACGAGAAGAACAAGCTCTCGCAGTGGAACGCCACCACCGACATCGACTGGGACCACGACATCCACTTCGGGTCGGAGATGTCGGAGGAGAGCGGGGGGAGACTCGCGTCCTTCGTCGTCGGCGAGGGAAGCCCCGTGCCCCGCGAACTGCTGACGCAGTTCCGCTGGCAGTACCAGTCGTGGATGTGCAGCCAGTTCCTGCACGGCGAACAGGGTGCGCTGGTGACCACGGCCCGGCTGGTGGAGACGGTGCCGGACATGGATGCCAAGACCTACGCGGCCTCGCAGGTCGCCGACGAGGCGAGGCACGTCGAGGCGTTCGCCCGCTATGTCGACGAGAAGCTGGGCGACTCCTACCCGATCAATCCCGGGCTCAAGACGCTGCTGCACGATCTGCTGTCGGAATCCCGGTGGGACATCGTCTATCTCGGCATGCAGGTGGTCGTGGAGGGGCTGGCGATCACCGCGCTGCGGCTCGCGAGCAGCGGCTTCGGGGACCCGATCATCCGGCAGATCACCAAGATGGTCGCGAGCGACGAGGCCCGGCACATCGCCTTCGGGGTCACCGCGCTCACCGGCATGTACGGGCAGGTGACCGCCGCCGAACTGCGTGAGCGCGAGGACTTCCTGCTGGAGGCCATCCAGCTGATGTCGCGACGGTTCATGCTGCGCGAGGTCTGGGAGCGGATGGACCTCGACGTGGAGAAGGGGCTGCTGTTCGCCCGGACGAACCCGATGATGGCCACCTACCGGCAGATGCTGTTCCAGCAGGTCATCCATGTCCTGCGGCAGTTGGACATGCTCTCGGACCGGGTCAAGAGCCTGCTGCTGGCGGAGAACCTGGTGCGTCCCGAGATCATGGCGGTGACGCGCTGATTCCGGGCTCCTCCGCCGTCGCGCCGGCGCCGATGTCACCTCGGGTGACATCGGCGCCGGCGTTTCCGCTTCCCTCAGGGCTGTCCCGTCCTACTTCTTCGCCGCGCGGAAGCCGTTGACGACGGCGATCAGGCTCGCGACCAGGACGATCAGAGCCACCCCGGTGTACACCTCGGGCGTCGTGTTGTCGGTGACGTCCGCCAGGAAGTCCGGGTTGAAGATCTGCCGCTGCTGGAGGATCCAGGCCAGCGGCAGCACGAACACCGCCTGGGCGATGGCGTGCAGGACGGCCAGCCGGCTGGTCCAGCCGTGCGTGACCACACGGACCAGAGCGAGCACGACGAGGCCGGCGAGCCCGATGAGGACCGGCCACATCCACCCCGACCACAGGTCCGGGTCGAGGACCGCGATCCGCTCCCCGCCGTCGGTCCGGTAGGGCTCGGAGAGCTGCTGCCAGACGGTCAGGCCGAGCAGCAGCGCGTACCAGACCGCCGTCAGGACGGCACCGGTGCCGGCCTTCTGGGGCTCACGGGTCTCGGGCAGGTCGTCGGGGGTCCAGTCGGTGGTACGGATGAGAGTCCCCTTCCGATGGCCGACGCGCTCGGCGACGGCGAACAGCACGGTGAGTACGGTGACCATCTGGGCGCCCACGGTGAACACCGTCTCGACGCCGGCGCCCACGGCCGCCCCGAGGCCGTTGTCGTCCACGATCTCCAGCAGCACGAACACGGCGGTGAGCACCGGCAGCACGGTGGTCAGCAGGAAGACCAGCAGCCGGATGTAGGTCGGATAGAGGTCGGGGCCGATCAGGGCGAGCGGCCGGTCGGTGTAGCGCGCGGCGTGCCGGATCGGATCGCCCATCTCGCTCAGCACCTCGCGCTCGACCGCCTCGGGACGGGCCGGGTCGCGTGCTTCGATGGTGTCGGCGATGGTGGTGCGCAGCTCGTCGGCGATGTCGTCGCGCTGATCCGCGGGCAGTCGCCTGACGACCTCGTGCACGTAGCGCTCGGTGAGCGTGTTCGTGCTCATCCATTCTCCTTGGTAAGCCGTGAGATCGAGGCGACGAGGTCCTGCCATTCGCGCACCAGTGCGGTGCGTACCCGGGAGCCCTCGGGACTCACCCGGTAGAACTTCCGTGGCCGGGACTCGTCGGTGTTCCATTCGCTGGTGAGCAGGCCTTGCTTCTCCAGTCGGCGCAGCAAGGGGTAGAGGGTGTTGCCGTCGACGGTGACACCCGCGTCGTTGAGTGTCTCCAGCAGGGCGTAGCCGTACTGCGGCTTGCGGAGCAGCGCGAGGCAGGCCAGGACGACCGTGCCGCGCCGCAGCTCCTGGGCCTGGCCAAGAGCGATCTCTTCTGTAGCCATGCACCACACTGTACTGTGCGGCACACACTATTGTCACGCGTACGGTCGCCAGGGCCGATCAGTCGGCCGCGACCTGCGCGTCCGCCTCCACCTCCGCCTCCGCCGTCAGCGGCCGGGACGTCGCGTCGAACTCGCCCGCGCAGAGGGCCTTCCAGATGACCCTCCGGCGCGGCTTTCCGCTCGACGTGACCGAGACACCGCCACGGGGCAGCTCGACCATGTGGAGCTCCGCGTCGCCGAGCCATGCGGAGAGAACCTCGTGGGCGGCCTCCCGCCAGCCGGGCCGCACGCCGCCGAACACCGCCACGCCGGTCGGTACCCCGTCGCGCACCCCCAGCAGGACGGCGACGCGCCGCTCGGGGATGCCCCGGTGGTGCAGCAGGGCCTCCAGGCTCTCGGCGAAGACCATCTTCCCGTTCACCTTCAGCCCGTCGCCGAGCCGGCCGATCACGAAGAGCTGTCCGTCCCGCAGGAAGCCCGCGTCACCGGTGGCGAGACCCCCGTCATCGACGCTGGTACCGGAGGCGGACCCGGTGGCGCCGATGTACCCGCTCGCGATCGACACCCCGGTGACGACGATCTCGCCGACCCGCCCGTCCGGCAGTTCCTCACCTTCCTCGGACAGGATCCGCACCGTCCTGCCCTCCAGCGGACGGCCGCACCCGACCACCGCCGCTCCGGCGAGGGACGCCGCGTCCCCGGCGTCCGGTGCCTGCGCCGACCAGCCCTCCCCGGGCGCCAGACCGGTCACCGCGAGGGTCGCCTCGGCGCTGCCGTAGGCGGGGAGCAGCGCGCCGCGGTCGAGACCGTGCGGCCCCAGCAGGGCGTGGAAGTCCTCGAGCACCTGCCGGTCGACCCGCTCCGCGCCGATGATCACGCACCGGACCGAGTCGAAGCGCAGCTCCCGCAGGTCGGCCGGTCTCACCCGGCGGAGAATGTACGCCAGCCCGAAGTTGGGCATGGCCGTCATGACGGCGCCCTGGTCGCTGATGCAGCGCAGATACCGCAGCGGCGAGCGGATGAAGTCGTCCGGCTGCATCATCCAGCCGTCGAAGCCGGTGACGACGACGTTCAGCAGGAAGCCGACGAGACCCATGTCGTGGTGGACCGGCAGCCAGCTGATCGCCGGGTACTGGGGCGCGCAGCCCAGCCACTGCCCCATCCCGGCGAGGTTGGTCCGCAGGGCGTCGGCGGAGATCAACACGCCGCGCGAGAAGCCGCTCGACCCGGAGGTGAACTGGATCAGCGCGGTCTCCGGCAGCGGCATCGGCCGCTCCAACGGCTGCACCCCGAGGACGAGTTCGTCGAAGGCGACCGGCTCCTTCAGTCCCAGCCCACTCGCGATCCCATGGATCTGCTTCAGCGACTCGTCGTCGCAGATGGTGAACCGGGGCGCGGCCGTCCCGAACAGATGGCTCGCGTGCCTCTCGTACTCGTCGGCGTGCTGGAAGGCGAAGGGCGGCGGGATGGAGCACGGCGTCGCACCGGCCGCCAGCGCGCCGAAGAAGCCGGCGACGAAACCCGGACTGGAGCGCAGCACCAGGGCGACGACGTCGCCCTCCCCGACCCCCTGTGCCCGCAGGGCGGCGGCGGTCCTCAGCACCAGCGCGGCCAGATCGCGGTAGGACCAGAAGTCCCATCCGTCGGCGGAATCCGCGTAGTACAGGCCGCGCTCGGTGGACGGCTGGTCCAGCCAATCGAGCAGGCCCCGGTCCTGGTCTCCCAACGTCCCTGTCCTCTCCAGTGGTTCGTGGCACGTCCGGCACACGCGAGGCGTGGCGCCGTACCCGGCTCGCCGCAGCATCACCCGCCTCCCGTACGAGGACCAGGCAAGCGGCCGGTAACTCGGCACGGACCGGGCGGCATTTCGAACAGCGCCGCTGATTGCCGGTCCGGTTGCCTGGTTTCCGCCCGGGCGGGCGATGCAGCATCGTCGCGAGATCCGGGCCTCCAGGCTCGCGGGGATGCACGAGAGAGCGGTTACGACCCGATGACTTCACGCGCCGAGAACGGTCTGCTGCCGCTGACGGCGGCCCAGCGGGGGGTGTTCTTCGCCCAACAGCTCGACCCCGCCAACCCGGCCTACAACACCATGGTCGCCATGGAGGTGCGCGGACCGCTGGACGGCGGGCTGCTCCAGCGCGCGATCCGCCGGGCCGAGGGGGAGAGCGGAAGCTTCGACGTCGAACTGGTGGAGCGGCCGGACGGCACGTACCAGCGGCCCGTCCCACCCGGCTGTTCGACCTGGCAGGAGTACGACTTCAGCGACGAGCCGGACCCTCTCGCCGCCGCGCGGACGCTGATCGACCGTGACCGCGCGACCCCGCTCGACCTGGAGAAGGACGCGCTGTCGGCGCACATCCTGATCCGGGTCGGAGCCGATCACCACGTCTGGTACCAGCGCAGCCACCACATCCTGTCCGACGCCTTCGGATCGGTACTGCACTCGCGCCGCATCTCCGCGTGCTACGAGGCGCTGGCCGCCGGGACGGAGCCCGACGGTGAACCGCTGGGCCGGCTCCAGGACCTGCTGGCGGACGAGAGCGCCTACCGCGCGTCGGCGGACTACACCGCGGACCGGGCGTACTGGGCCGGCGTCTTCGCCGACCGGCCCGAGACGGCCGGTCTGGCGCCGGGAGCGCCGACGGGCGCGGCGGGCATGGCGATCGCCACGACGACGATGCTTCCGCCGGCCGGACTGCGGGCGCTGCACACCGCCGGGCGCGACGCCCGCACTCCCTGGACGGTGCCGATGCTGGCGGCGGTCGCCGCCTACTTGCACGGGATGACGGGCGCCCAGGACCTGACGATCGGGGTGCCCACCACCGCGCGGCTCGGGGCGAGGTCCCAGAACGTGCCCGGCATGCTGTCGAACACCCTTCCGCTGCGGATCACCGTCGACCCGGCCGCCGACCGCGCCCAGCTGGTGCGGCAGGTCGCGCGGCGCCTGGGGGAGCTGCTCACCCATCAGCGCTACCCGTACGACGAACTCCGGCGCGACCTGCGCATGCTCGGCTCCAACGAGCAGTTGTTCGGGGTGCTCGTGAACATCATGCCGTCGGGGTCCGAGACCGCTTTCACCGGTCGCGAGGCCGAGGTGATGGCCCTGTCCGGGGGGCCCGTCACCGACCTCAACATCACCTGCCACCCCGATCCGGGCGGCCGAGGCATGCGCATCGAGTTCGAGGCCAACCCCGACCGGTACGACCTCGCCGAACTCCGCACCCACCAGCACCGGTTCACGGACTTCCTCGCCCGCTTCCTCGCCAGTCCCGCAGCTGTGCCGCTCGCCCGCGTCGAGGTCCTGACCGCGGCGGAACGCCCGCGGACACTCGCCGCGGGCAGCCCCGGGCCGGACGCGGAACCCGTCGTCCCGCGCACCTTCCCGCAGCTGTTCGAGGAGCAGGTCAGGCGGACCCCGCACGCCTGCGCCGTGCTCTCCCCGTCCGAGTCCCTCGACTACGCGACGCTCAACACCCGCGCCAACCGCCTGGCAAGGGTGCTGGTCGAGCACGGCGCCGGCCCCGAGCGACTGGTGGCGGTCGCCCTGCCGCGCGGCAGCGCCGCCCCGACCGCCACGGTGGCGGTGCTGAAGTCGGGCGCGGCCTGTCTCCCGGTCGACCTCGACTACCCGCGGTCCCGGGTCACCGCCATGCTCGACGACACCGCACCGCTGCTGCTGCTGACGACCCGCGCCGCCGACGACCCCACGCTCGCCCCCGCGGTGCCGCGCCTGTACCTGGACGAGGCGGCCCATCCCGTCGGCCACCCGCAGGCGGACGGCGGCGCCGACGGCGACGATCTCGACGACCGGGACCGCCGCACGCCCCTGCGCCTGACGCACCCGGCGTACGTCATCTACACCTCCGGGTCGACCGGCAGGCCCAAGGGCGTCGTCGTCACGCACACCGGCCTCGCCGCGCTGACACGCCACCAGAACGACCTGCTGCGCCTGACACCCGGGACCCGCGTACTCCAGTTCTCCTCGCCCAGCTTCGACGCCTCCGTATGGGAGCTGTGCGCGGCGCTCCTCACCGGCGCCGCCGCGGTGGTCGCGCCGGCCGAACGGCTCACGCCCGGGCCGCCCCTGGCCGAGCTCGTCGCCGAACTCGGCGTCGACTGCCTGCTGCTGGCCCCGTCCACGCTGGCGGCCATGCCGGCCGGGGGGCTTCCGGCCGGAATCAACCTGGTCGTCGGAGCCGAGGCGTGCCCGCCGGACCTGGTCGCGCGCTGGTCGCCCGGCCGGCACATGGTCAACGCCTACGGCCCCACCGAGTCGACGGTCATCGCGACCCAGACCGGCGCCCTGTCCGGACGGACCGTCCCGCCCATGGGCCGTGCTGTCCCCGGCACCCGCGTCCGGCTGCTCGACGACGCGCTGCGGCCGGTGCCGCCCGGAGTGGCGGGCGAGGTGTACCTGAGCGGCGACGGGCTCGCCCGCGGCTACCTCGGCCGTCCCGGGACCACCGCGGAACGGTTCGTCGCCGACCCCTTCGGCGCGCCCGGCACCCGGATGTACCGGACGGGAGACGTGGCACGGCGGTCGGAGAGCGGCGAGCTGTCCTACCTGGGCCGCGCCGACAGCCAGGTCAAGGTACGGGGCTTCCGCATCGAACTCGGCGAGGTCGAGAGCGTTCTCGCCGAGGCGCCTGGAGTCGACCGGGCCGTGGCGGCCGTCCGCGAGGACCGGCCGGGCCACCGGCACCTGGTGGCCTACGTGACCCCGGCCGCCTCCGGTGAGCGGCCGGACGTGGTGGGGTTGCGTGAGTTCGTGGCGGGGCGGTTGCCGGAGTACATGGTTCCGGCGGTGGTGATGGTGGTGGAGTCGTTCGCTCTGACGCCGAACGGGAAGGTGGACCGGGGGGCGTTGCCGGTGCCGGAGTTCCGGGCGGCGCAGGCGTACCGGGCTCCGGTCACCGAGCGGGAGCTGGTGTTGCACGAGGTGTTCGCGGAGGTGCTGGGGCAGCCGCGTATCGGCGTCGACGACAGCTTCTTCGACCTCGGCGGCGACTCCATCATCGCCGTACGGGTGGCGTCCGGGGCCCATCGGGCCGGACTCGCCATCGCCGTCAAGGACGTCTTCGTCCACAAGACCATCGCCAAGCTCGCCGAGACGGCCCAGGACGTCGGCGAGCGGGCCGCGACCTCCCGTACCGGGGACCTGGTGCGGATCGACGCGGAAGAACTCGACGAGCTCGAAGCCCAGTGGGGGACAGCACTGTGAGACAGACATCCCTGGAAGCGGTCCTGCCGCTCTCGCCGTTGCAGCAGGGCATTCTCTTCCACGCCCTCTACGAGGAGGGACGAGCCGACAGCGGGAACGTCGACTTCTACAACGTCCAGACGCCGCTGGAGCTGACCGGGGCGCTCGACACCGACCTGCTGCGTGCCTCGTGCGGCGAGCTGGTCGGCCGGCACGCGAGCCTGCGGGCGGGTTTCCTGCGCCGCCGCTCCGGCGAGGCCGTCCAGGCCGTCGCGCGGGTGGTCGAGCCGCCGTGGGAGGAGATCGACCTCTCCGGCTTCGGCCAGGAGGAACGGAAGCCACGCCTCTCCCGGCTGCTCGCCGAGGAGCGCGCGAGGCGCTTCGACATGGCCAAGCCGCCGCTGCTCCGGTTCACGCTGATACGGCTCGCACCCGAACGGCACATCCTGCTGATCACCAACCACCACATCCTGCTGGACGGCTGGTCGTTGCCGCTGATCCTGGGCGATCTGTTCCGCATCTACGGGGCCGGCGGCACCGCCGAACGGCTGGAGCCGACGGTGCCCTTCCAGGACTATCTCGGCTGGGTCGGCGAGCAGGACAGGGAACAGGCCGAACGGGCCTGGAAGAGCGTGCTCGCGGGGGTCGACGGCGCCACGCTCGTCGCGGACGGGGCCGGCACCGGCTCATCGGACCGGGGACAGCGGCGCGTCGTGACAGAGCTGTCCGACCAGGCCGCGGCAGAACTCGCCACCCTGGCCCGGAGCCGCGAACTCACCATCAGCACACTGGTCCAGGGCGCTTGGGCGCTGCTGCTGACCGAGCTGACCGGACGCCAGGACGTCGTCTACGGAAACACCGTCGCGGGCCGCCCGCCGGAACTGCCCGGCAGCGACCGCATGGTGGGCCTGATGATGAACACCGTGCCCGCCCGGGTACGGGTCGATCCGGCAGAGCCGGTGGCGGAGCTGCTGGCCCGTATCCAGCACGACCACACGACCGTCATGGGTCACGAGTATCTCGGCCTCGCCGAGATCCACCGCGCCGTCGGCGCCACCGAACTCTTCGACACCACCGTCGCCTTCGAGAACGTTCCCGTGGAACAGGCCGTCCAGGGCGCCTCGGTGCCCGGGCTCGACGTCGGCCTGCTGCGGGACGCCGTCGACGAGGCGTTCGAGGGCACCCACTACCCGCTGAGCCTGGCCGTCCACCCCGGTAGCCGGCTCCGCTTCGAACTCAACTACCGCGAGGACGTCTACAGCGCCGATGCCGCGAGCGGCGTACTGCGGCGCCTGACCGGTCTGCTGGAGGACATCGCCGCCCGGCCCGACGAGCAGGCCGGTAGGCTCCCCTCGCGGACGGACGCCGAGCGCCGCGAGATCCTGCGCGAGGCGAGCGGACACGCCGTCGAGCGGCCGGCCGGGACGCTGCCCGGTCTCTTCGAGGCACAGGTCCGTGCGACGCCCGACGCGGTGGCCGTCACGGACGGTACGACCAGCCTCACCTTCACTCTGCTCAACGCCGACGCCAACCGCCTGGCCCGGCTGCTCGCGGCCCGTGGCGTGGGACCGGGCGACCTCGTCGGCGTGGCCGTGCCGCGCTCCACGGACGCCGTGGTGGCGATCCTGGCAGTCCTCAAGTCGGGCGCGGCATACCTGCCGATCGACGTCGACCACCCCGCGGAGCGCATCGCGGCGATCTGCGCGGAGGCCCGGCCGGCCCTCGTCCTGGCCACCGTCGCCACGGTGGGCGACCTACCCGACTCGGTGCCGGCGCTGCTGCTCGACGAGACCATTCCGCCCGCGGACGGGACGGACCTCGACGACGACGACCGCACCGGTGCGCTGCTGCCCGCCCACCTCGCGTACGTCATCTACACCTCGGGGTCCACGGGGCGCCCCAAGGGTGTGGCCGTGGAACACCGCAACCTGGCCAACATGTTCCACAGCCACCGGGCGAACTTCTTCGAACCCGAGCGGGCGAGGGCGGCCGGGCGGCCGCTGCGTGCCGCGCTCACCAACTCGCTCGGCTTCGACGCCTCCTGGAGCCAGCTCCTGTGGATGGTCGCCGGACACGAACTGCACATCGTCGGTGACACCGTCCGCAAGGACCCCCTGGCACTCGTCCGCCACGCGGCGGAAGCACGGATCGACGTCGTCGACACCACCCCCTCCGTCGGGCGTCAGATGCTCGCCGCGGGCATGTTCGAGGCGGCGGGGGAGCGGCACCGCGTGCGTGTCCTCGCGCTCGGCGGCGAGGAGGTGGGCGACGACCTGTGGGCCGGACTCCGCGACATACCCGGCCTGTCGGTCTACAACCTCTACGGTCCCGCCGAGTGCACGGTCGACGCGATGCTCTGGCACCCCGGCGGCTCACCCGGTGCCGCGGCGGACCCGCCCGCCATCGGCGTCCCCGCCGACAACACCCGGGTCTACCTCCTGGACGCGTTCCTGCGGCCGGTGCCGGCCGGGGTCGTCGGCGAGCTGTACATCGCCGGTGACGGGGTCGCCCGCGGGTATCTGGGCCGCCCCGGCCTGTCGGCGGAGCGCTTCGTGGCCGACGTGTTCGGCCCGGCGGGCGCCCGGATGTACCGCACCGGCGACCTGGGGCGCCGCCGGCCCGACGGTGTCGTGGAGTACCGCGGCCGGTCCGACTTCCAGGTCAAGGTACGCGGCCACCGCGTCGAACTCGGCGAGATCCAGGCCGCTCTGGCCGACCACCCCTCGGTGGGTCAGGCGGTCGCGGCGGTGTCCGCCGACGCCGAGGGCGTACGCCGGATCGTCGGATACGTACGGGCCGCCTCCGGTGAGCGGCCGGACGTGGTGGCGTTGCGTGAGTTCGTGGCGGGGCGGTTGCCGGAGTACATGGTTCCGGTGGTGGTGATGGTGGTGGAGTCGTTCGCTCTGACGCCGAACGGGAAGGTGGACCGGGGGGCGTTGCCGGTGCCGGAGTTCCGGGCGGCGCAGGCGTACCGGGCTCCGGTCACCGAGCGGGAGCTGGTGTTGCACGAGGTGTTCGCGGAGGTGCTGGGGCAGCCGCGTATCGGCGTCGACGACAGCTTCTTCGACCTCGGCGGCGACTCCATCATCTCGATGCAGCTCGCGGCCCGCGCCCACCGTGCCGGACTCGCCATCGCCGTCAAGGACGTCTTCGTCCACAAGACCATCGCCAAGCTCGCCGAGACGGCCCAGGACGTCGAGGAGAAGGCCCCCACGGCGGCGGACGGCTCCGGCACCGGGCCGCTGCTGCGGCTGAACGACGCCGAACTGGCGGAGATCACCGCCGGCGGACACGAGCCGGCCGACGTACTGCCCCTCACCCCGCTCCAGCAGGGCATGCACTTCCACGCCCTGCTGGCCGCCGACGGCATCGATGTCTACACCGCCCAGGCACCCGCACGGCTGGAGGGACCACTCACGCCCGCCGTGCTGCGCAAGGCGTTCGACGCGGCTCTCGCCCGCCACACCGGGCTGCGCGTCTCGTTCCGGCTCCTGGCATCGGGCCGTTCCGTCCAGGTGGTGCACGAGGACCTGCGCGTCCCGTGGCGGGAGATCGACCTCTCCGGTCACGGTGAGGACGAACGCCGCCGGCGACTGGCGGAGCTGGTCGACGAGGACCGCGTCACCCGCTTCGACCTCACCGCCCCTCCGCTGATGCGGGTCACCCTGGTCCGGCTCGGGACCGACGATCACGCCCTGCTGACCACCTACCACCACGCCCTGCTCGACGGGTGGTCGCTGCCGCTGTTCTTCCGTGACGTCTTCTCCCTCTACGCCCGCGGCGGAGCCGACCGGGGCCGGCCGGTGGCCCAGTTCACCGACTTCCTCGGCTGGCTCGGCCGGCAGGAGGACGAGCGGGCGACGCTGGCCTGGAGCGAGGCCCTGGCCGGCATCGACGAACCGACGCTGGTCGCCCCGGGCGCCGAGGCGGCCACCGCGACCGTGCCGCACCTGGTCACGGAGGTCCTGGACACGGAGGGGACCGAGGCGCTCACCGCCGCGGCGCGCGGCGCGGGCCTGACGCTCAACACGGTCGTCCAAGGAGCCTGGGCGGTGGCACTCGGTCACCAACTGGGAAGCGACGACGTCGTGTTCGGCGCGACGACCGCCGGGCGCCCACCGGAACTGGCCGGCGTCGAGGAGATCGTCGGCCTGTTCATGAACACCGTCGCCGTACGGGTACGGCTGGACCCCGCACGATCGCTCGACCACATCCTGACCGACCTCCAGTCGCACCAGGCCGAGCTGCGCCCGTACCACCATCTCGGGCTCCCCGACGTACAGCGGGCTCTGGGGCTGGGGGAGCTCTTCGACACCGTCATCGGGTTCGAGAACACCCCCTTCGACGGGGCGGCCATCCAGGAGCAGGTCCCGGGCCTGCGGATCTCCCTCGACGAGGACCCCGTACCCGGCGCTTCGCACTATCCGCTCAGCCTGGTCGTCATGCCCGACGAGCGTCTCAGTCTCGAACTCAGCTACCGGGCCGACCTGTTCACGGCCGAGGCGGCCGGTGCGCTGCTGGCCCGGGTGCGCAAGGTCCTCGACTGCTTCGTGCGCGACCGGACCGTACCTCTGGGCCGGATCGACCTGCTCACGGACCGGGAACGCGGTCAGCTCCTGGCCGCGGCGGAAGGAGCGGCCCACGAGCGGACGGCGACCTTCCCGGAGCTCTTCGAGGAGCAGGTACGGGCCACCCCCGACGCCGTCGCGGTGTACGACCACGAGCTGGCCCTCACCTACGGGGACCTCGATGTCCGGGCCAACCGGCTCGCCCGCGCGCTGGTGGACCGGGGCATCGGTCCGGAGCGTGTCGTGGCGATCGCGATGCCGAAGTCGGCGCGGTCCGTCCTCGCGGTCCTGGCGGTCCTCAAGGCCGGCGCGGCCTATCTTCCGCTGGACCTCGGCTACCCGCCGGACCGGCTCCGCTACCTGATCGGTGACGCCCGGCCCGATCTCGTCCTCACCACCGGTGAGGGCGCGGCGGTCATGGCCGAGGCCGGTGCGGGGAAGGTGCTGTGCCTGGACGGTCCCGGGCCGGATGCCGAGAACGTCACCGAACCCCTGTACTCCGAAGCGGAGTTGACTGCCGGTCTCTCCGGGGCGACGCTCACCGACGCCGACCGGATCGCGCCGCTGCGGCCCGCGCACGCCGCCTATCTGATCTACACCTCCGGCTCGACCGGCCGCCCCAAGGGCGTGGTGGTGTCCCACCTCGGGATCGCCGCTCTGATCGCCCAGCAGCGTGACGGGCTCGCGCTCCGTGCGCGGGAGCGGGTGCTGCTGTTCGCCTCGCCGAGCTTCGACGCGTCCGTATGGGAACTGGCCACGGCGCTCCTGACCGGGGCGAGCGCGGTGACCGCGGACCCCGACGAGCTGCTCCCCGGACCGGCCCTGGCGCGGACCGTGGCACGCCACGGTGTGACCGCCCTCCTGCTGCCGCCGTCCTCGCTCGCCGTGCTGCCCGAGGACGCCCTGCCCCACGGTGTCACCCTCGTCGTGGGCGGCGAGGCGTGCCCGCCGGACCTGGTCGCACGCTGGTCGGCCGGGCGCCGCATGGTCAACGCGTACGGTCCCACCGAGGCGACCGTCATGGCGACGATGAGCCGCCCGCTGTCCGGGCGGACCGCTCCGCCGATGGGCGGACCGGTCATCGGCGCCCGGGTCCATGTGCTGGACGACTCCCTGCGGCCGGCACCCGTCGGGGTGGCGGGTGAGCTCTACCTGGCGGGCCAGGGCCTCGCCCGCGGCTATCTGCGGCGGCCCGGGCTCACCGCGGAGCGCTTCGTGGCCGACCCGTTCGGCCCGCCGGGCGCGCGGATGTACCGTTCGGGCGACCTGGCGCGGCGCACGGCGGACGGGGGCCTGGAGTACCTGGGCCGCGTCGACGAGCAGGTCAAGGTACGGGGCTTCCGTATCGAGCCCGGCGAGATCGAGGCGGTGCTCGCCGCCGACCCCTCGGTGGGCCAGACCGTCGTGGTCGTACGGGAGGACACCCCCGGCTCACCACGCCTGGTGGCGTACGCGGCACCGGTGACGGCCGGCCGGCTCGATCCGGCGGCGCTCCGCGAACGCGTCGCCGCCGTGCTGCCGGAGCACATGGTGCCCGTGGCCGTCGTCGCCCTCGACCGGCTGCCGGTGACGCCGAGCGGCAAGCTCGACCGCGCCGCTCTGCCCGCACCCGACTTCTCCGGAGCCGACGGCGGCCGGGCACCGCGGACCGAGCGCGAGAAGCTGCTGTGCGCGTTGTTCGAGAAGGCCCTCGGCACGGAGGGCGTCGGCATCGACGACAGTTTCTTCGATCTGGGCGGCGACTCGATCGTCTCCATCAAGCTCGTCACGATGGCCCACGCGGAGGGCCTGGACATCGCCCCGCGCGACGTGTTCGCCCACAAGACCGTGGCGGCGCTCGCCACCGCGACCAAGGACCTGGTTCCCGCGGCGGACGCCGACGAGGCCGACTCGCAGGAACCGTTGATCACCCTGGACCAGAGCGAACTCGACGAGTTCGCCGAGGACTGGAGGTAGCCGGCCCTCGCACCCGGGGCCGACGCGCCACCGAACACGCACCACCGCACCGAGCGCCATCACCGGACCACGGAAGGCCTGGACCCTGCCAGGCCGGTCCGGTGCGCACCACCACGCGGCCCGGCCACCCGGCGCGGGACGCACAGGACCGAACGACGGACGACCCGAGCGGTCACGACCAGGTGAGGACAACCGACATGACCAGCAGCACCCCGACTGTTGACGTACCTTCCCCGGACGTGGCCGCGGTGGCCTCGCCGGGGAAGGACCGCGGCGACACTCCCGCCGAATACCACCTGGACGCCACCGAAGTCGCCCAGCTGGAGGAGGCCGCCGCACGGCTCCGTGACGCCCACGGGGCGCCCGGTCTGCCGGACTTCTACGACCACGCCCCCACGGCCGAGGAGCTGCTCCCCGCCGGCCTGCGGAGATTCCTCCTCTCCTACCGCAGGACCGAGAGGACCGCCGCATGCCTGGTGCACGGCTTCCCGGTGGACGACGCGCTGATCGGACCCACACCCGACCACTGGCGCCGGGCCATCCGCTCCGACGCGGCCCGGTCCCAGGAGCTGTGGCTGGCGATGTGCGGCATGGTGCTGGGCGACCCGTTCGGCTGGGAGACCCTCCAGGAGGGGCGCATCATCCAGAACATCCTGCCGATCCGGGGCGACGAGCTGCGGCAGAGCGGCTACGGCAGCGAGAGCCTGCTGGAGTTCCACACCGAGGACGGCTTCCACCCCAACCGCTGCGACTACCTCCTGCTCCTCGGGCTGCGCAACCCCGACCTGGTGCCGACCATCGTCGCCTCCGTCGGTGACGTCCGGCTGAGCGAGCACGACCGCGCGGTGCTCGCCGAGCCCCGCTTCCGGATCATGCCGGACACCGAGCACATACGGCAGTTGGAGGCCCTGGACCCCGCACATCCCGCGCTGGAGAAGCTGTACGGGATGATCGACAGCGCCGTTCCGACCGCCGTTCTGTCGGGCGACCGTTTCCATCCCTACCTGCGCATCGACCGGCCGTTCATGGACGTCGCGCCGGGGGACACCGAGGCAGAGGGCGCGCTCGACCGGCTGATGGCCGAGCTGCACCGGGTACAGCGGGACGTCGCGGTCGGCCCCGGCTCACTGCTCATCGTGGACAACTACCGGGCCGTGCACGGCCGCCGGTCGTTCACGGCCCGGTACGACGGCACCGACCGCTGGCTGAAGAAGCTCACCGTCAGCCGCAACCTGCGCCGCAACGTCAGCGGATACGTACTCGGCAACCACCGCGTCATCGTCTGAGCCGGTCGGGCGGAAGGAGCAGGAGAGGCATCATGCGCACAGTCATCGTGTCCGGCGCGTCCAGCGGTATCGGACTCGCCACCGCCGAGCGGTTCGCCCGCTCGGGCGACCACGTGGTCAACCTCGACATCCAGGCACTCACCGGCGGCGCGGCGGACGGCCCTCGCGAGGGGGGCGGTGAGATCCGGACGGTCATGCTCGACATCGCCGACTGGACCGCCGTGGGTGCGGCCGTCGACCGGGTGCACGCCGAGCGCGGCCGCATCGACGTCGTCATCGCCAACGCGGGCATCAGCGTCCGGCACTCCATCCTCGACCTCACCGAGGCGGACGCCCGGCGCACCCTGGACGTCAACCTGATGGGCGTCCTGGCCCTGTGGCGGCACGCCGTTCCGCACATGCTGCGCGAGGGACGCGGAGTGCTCCTGGCGACGGCGTCCGTCAACGGGTCGCGCGGCTACCCCCTCTACGCGGACTACAACGCCAGCAAGGCGGGTGTCGCCTCGCTGTGCCAGACCTTCGCCGTGGAGCTGAGTCCGCTGATCAGGACGGCGTGTGTCGCCCCCGGCGCCGTACTGACACCCATGCAGCGCGCCGAGTACACCGACGCGATGCTCGATGAGGTCAACGAACGCATCCCGGCCCGGCGGCACGCCCTGCCCGAGGAGATCGCGGACGTGTTCCACTTCCTGGCCTCGCCGCAGGCAGCCTTCATCTCCGGTCAGCAGTTCACCGTGGACGGCGCGGAGACAGCCGGTGCCACCACGGCGTTCTTCCCCGGCCCCACCGAGCCGATGCACTGACCCGGACGGCGGCGCCCAGCCGCGTCCGCCCCGCGCCCTTCCGCCGTCGCCCGTCCGCCCCCGCGCCCTTCCGCCGTCGCCCGTCCGCCCCGCGCCCTTCCGCCCGTAACCGAGTCCGAGGAAACCGCCCCATGGACACCCGCCCCGCACTCGATCAGGGCCCGCTCGACGCTGTCGATCTGGCCGACCCGCTCCTGCACGCCCACCACGACCTGGGACCGTTGTGGCGCCGACTGCGGGACGAGGCGCCGGTGCACTGGCAACCCGAGAGCGACGGCCGCCCGGGGTTCTGGGTGATCAGTGGTTACGCGGACGTCGCCACGGTGCTCAGCGACAGCGCGAGCTACACCTCGGAGCGGGGCAACGTGCTGGACACCCTGCTCGCCGGCGGTGACTCGGCGGCCGGGAGGATGCTGGCCGTCACGGACGGCCAGCCGCACAAGGCGCTGCGCAGCGCCCTGCTGAAGCCGTTCTCGCCGCGATCCCTCGCCGTGGTGGTCGAGAGCGTGCGGCGGGGTACCCGGCGGCTGGTCGAGGAGGCGGTGGAACGGGGCGAGGTGGACTTCGCCGCCGACGTGGCCGCGCACATCCCGCTCGCCGCCATCTGCGACCTGCTCGGCGTGCCGCCCACCGACCGGCAGCACATCATCGAACTCACCTCCTCCGCCCTCTCCACCGAGGACGGGCTCCCCGACGAGGAGGCGACCTGGGCGTCGCGCAACGGACTGCTGCTCTACTTCTCGGAGCTGGCCGCCGCCCGGCACGCCAAACCGTACGACGACGTCGTCAGCCTGCTGGTGACCAAGGAGATCGACGGGCGGCCCCTCACGCACGAGGAGATCGTCTTCAACTGCTACAGCATCATCATGGGCGGCCACGAGACGACCCGCTTCTCGATGGTCGGCGGGCTCCAGGCGCTGATGGAGCGGCCCGGCCAGTGGCGGGCCCTCAAGTCCGGCGAAGTGGCGACGGACTCGGCGGTCGAGGAGGTGCTGCGCTGGACGAGCCCCGCCCTGCACAGCGGGCGGACCGCGACCCAGGACCTCTTCCTCGGCGACCAGTTCGTCGAGGAGGGCGACATCGTCACCACCTGGCTGGCCTCCGCCAACCGCGACGGCCGGGTCTTCGCCGAGCCCGACGAGTTCGACCTGGCGAGGACCCCCAACAAGCACCTGTCGTTCGCCTACGGGCCCCACTTCTGCCTCGGCGCGTTCCTGGCCCGCGCCGAGCTGACGGCCCTCCTGGAGAGCCTGCGCGACCTGGTCGCACAGGCTCGTCCGACGGGCCCCCCGACCTACGTGTACTCCAACTTCCTGAGCGGTCTCTCGTCCCAGCCGGTGAGCCTCACCGGAGAGCCGGCGGGGCGCCGAGCACCGCTGAGATCGTCTGCCGGGGGCGGGTGCCCGGGAACGAGCGACCGCCGGGCAGCACCCGGGCCCGCTGCTCCGCCGGTGTGTACGCGGCCCACGGCCTGACCTCTGCCACCGGGGCCACCGTGTCGTCGTCGCCGAGCCAAGTTCCGGCAAGGCAGCCGGGCGGCAACTTCGGCGGGGCGGCGGCCTTTCGGTCCGATGGCCGCGCCTCGACGACGGGCCGGTTCCACCTCCCTTGGCCAGGGTGACTGACGAGGCGTCATGACGCCCTGAACAGGCGGTCGGTCGGATTGCCCGACAGGATCCTAGGCCCTGTCGTCGAACTCCCGCCTGCCCCGCGGCGCCATGCACGCACTCTCGCCGCACCGGGCACACGCCCGAGTACGTCCAGTACGCGGACCTGCGCCCGGCACACCGAGAGCACGCACCTGACCCCGCAGGGCCGCCCTTCGGGCGACGGCGGGAGTTCGACGACAGGACCTAGTTGCCGCGCGCTTGCCGGGCCCGTTGCCTGGGCCCGGTCACCGGCAGGTCCTAGCGTCGACGGCATGACTCACACTCCTGCCGCCATCGGCACCGAGGCCATCGCTCCCGTGGTGATCGGTATGGTCCAGGTGGTCGCGCCCCGCAAGCTGGACCGGATCGATCTGGACCACCGGCTCGTCGGTGACCTCGGCTTCCACTCCTTGGTCCTCGCGGAGCTCGGATACAACCTGGAGGATCTCTTCACCCTCCAGGCGCTGAATCCCGAGGCCGCCATGAAGCTGGAACGGGTCAGTGACGTGATCGAGCTGGTCAGCGCCGAGGTGGCCGCGGGCCGGGCGGAGCTGCCCGACGCCGAAGCACTGAGCGGCATGTTCAGCCGCTACGGCGTCGACAGCCCCCTGGTATGAGCGGCCACGCGGGCGAGCGCCCGGCCCACGCGCTGGTCGCCGATCTGGAGCGGACGCTCGGTGACCCGGCCGCCGGGAGCGGCCCCTTCAGCTTTGCCGAGATCGTGGCGCACGAGGAGACCGACAGTCTTCCACCAGGAGCGGTGGAGCTGCTCGGATCGTGGGGCTTCTCCGGTTACCTGGTGCCCGAGGAGTTCGGCGGCCGGCTCCGGAACCTCGAAGACCTCTTCCTGCTCACCCGTACGCTCGCGCGCCGCAATCTGACGCTCGCGGTGATGTTCGGCTCCGCCCTTCTCGGGGTCAACTCGGTCTGGCTGTGGGGGAACGACGAGCAGCGCGCACGGGTCGCGCGTGCCCTCCTGGACGGAGAACTCGCCTGCTTCGCGGTGTCCGAACCCGACCACGGCAGCGATCTCGGCACGAACGAGACCATTGCCGAGTCCGACGGTGACGACTTCCTCCTGACCGGGGAGAAGTGGCCCGTCGGCAACGCGACCCGGGGCCGCTTCGTTACCGTGTACGCGGCGATCGACGGTTCGCGCTCCTCTCTGCTGCTCCTTGACAAGGAGCAGCTGGAGCCAGGCAGTTGGACCAACCACCCGTTCGTGAGAACGGTCGGGCTGCGCGGTCACGACCTCAGCGGGATCACCTTCGAACGTACCAGGGTGCCCGCCGGCGCACTCCTCGGCCGTCCCGGCGCAGGACTGGTCGGAATCCTTCAGGTGCTCCAGATCACCCGTACGGCGATCGGAGCACTGTCCATCGGCACCATGGACTCGGTGTTGCGGATCGCTCTGCGGCACGCGCGTGAGCGAGTGCTCTACGGGCAGGAGATCTACCGGCTTCCGGTCATCCGGCGGCATCTGGTCCACTCCCATGTGGACCTGCTGATCGCGGAATGTACGGCGCTGCCGGTGGCGCGTTCGCTCTCCATCGTGCCGTCCCGGCTCAGCCTGTGGTCGTCCGTGGTCAAATACCTCGTCCCGACCCTCGGCGAGGAGGTGGTGCAGGAGGCGGCCAGGGTTCTCGGAGCCCGGAGCTATCTGCGGGAAGGCGTGGCCTCCGGCGTGTTCCAGAAGCTCCAGCGCGACCATGCGATAGCGAGCATCTTCGAGGGGACCACGCACGTCAACCTCCACAGCATCGCCTCCCAGCTCCCCGCGGTGGCGCGCGTGGCCGACCGTCCCGCCGTCGGCGGGGAAGAGGTGCTGCGGCAGCTCTTCGACTGGTCCGAGGACGCCCCGCAGTGGCATCCGTCGGGCAGGGCGCTGCGGCTGACCAACGCCAGCGAGGACGAGATCACCCGGGGCTGGGGCCCGGCCGCCGCCGAGGCCCGCCGGATCGCGGAACGCGAACTCGTCGGGCCCGAGGGCGCCGCGCTCGTCAAGGTTCTCGGCGAGCTGTCGCGGCGCCGGACCGACTTCTACGCGCGGATCGCCGCCGAGGCGCCCGACGCCGCCTCCACGCAGGGGCAGGATCAGGCCACCGAGCACAGCGTCCACCACGCGGCCGCCTCCTGTCTCTACACCTGGCTCTACTCCTTCGAGCGGGAGCGTGCGGCGCCGGGCGGCAGTGGATGGCTGGTGCTGGCGCTCCAGCGACTGCTGCGGCGGCTGGACCACACGACCGAGCTGGAGGAGAGCTGCCTGCCGTGGCTGGAAGAGCTGATGCTGTCGAGCCTCGAAGGCCCGCGGCACTTCTCGATCCAGGCCGTCAGGTCAGCTGCCGGGCGGGCGTCGGTATGAGCGGGGCACCGTCCCCGGCGGCGCGTCAGATGGCCCGGCGCCAGGCGCTGCCCGCGAGCACGGGCCGGTCGCAGCCCTGCTCGGCGGAGCGTCCGAGGTCGGTCGAGGCTTCCTCCTGTGTGACCCAGTGCCGCACGAGTGCGTGGACCCCGTATCTGTACTGCTGCCCGCCCCGATGGATCTGGACCAGTGAGACGTCGGCGAGTTCGGCCAGGAGATGGGCGACGCGGGTGCTTCCGAACCCCCCGCCCGGCTGGGCCGGGATCGCGTCCAGGGAGAACGTGGCGGGAAGCGAGGACAGTTCGCGGAGGAGCTGGCGATGAGGGGGAGGCAACAGTTCGTAGCTCCACCGCACGCTGTCCGAGAGCGTGCGGTGCCGCGACAGGTCGCCGGCGTCGACGTGTGCGAGCAGGTGGAAGAGCGTCCTGTCGTGCAGAAGGGTGGTGAGAGGGAGGGATCTGAGCCCTCGCGCGGCCACTTCTATCGCGAGTGGCATGCCGTCGAGGAGCCGGCAGAGCTGCTGCACCAGCGGCATGCGGTTGCCCAGGTCGAGCGTCGGCAGACTTGCCCGTACCCGGCGGAGGAACAGCTCCACCGCGCTCGGCAGCTCGGTGTCCGAGCCGTCCCGCTGGTCGCACGAGAGCGGCTCGACCTCCCAGGTCTCGGCCGCGCCGACGGCCAGGGCGCGGCGCGAGGTCACGATGATCTGGAGCCCGGGGTGCTCGTCGAGGAGCTGCCGCGCGATCCGCGCCGTCTGCTGCGAGACATGCTCGGCGCTGTCCAGGACCAGCAGCCGCCGTCCGAGCCCGGCACCGCCCCGCGCACCGCCTTCGTTACTGGTCAGGCGCCGTACTACACGCGTCAACTCTGCCGCCGAGGCTGCGGGTTCGAGATGCTGGGGCGGGATGTCGTGCAGTTCGGCGACGGCCACTCCGCCCTGGAACAGCGGGCGCAGCCGGGATGCCGCTGCCAGGGCGATGCGGGTCTTGCCCACGCCGCCGGGTCCGGTGAGAACGATCAGCCGGCTGCGCTGTGCGGCGGAGAGGACGTGCCTCAGGTCGGCCTGGCGGCCCACCAACGCGTCACCCAGGGGCCGGGGGCCCTGCCACGACGGGAGCGCTGCCGGGTCGGAGGGGACGTCCGGGGGCTGCCCGAGCGCCGGCCTGCGTCCGCTGTCCCAGGGCGCCGGCTCGGAGAACGCGGTGGCGGTGGCGCCGAGCGCGGTGAGCAGCAGGCTGACGGAGGTCCGACGGGGATTGGTGTTGGAGCCGGTCTCCAGATTGCGGATGGTCCGGACACTGACGCCGGAGCGGTCGGACAGCTCCTCCTGCGTCCAGCCGGACAGCCTGCGTTGATTGACCAGGAAGTCGCGGAGCTGGCGGATGTCTGTTCTGTCGAAAGAGTAGTGTTCCTTCAGAATCGGCATGTAAGTCCCCCGTGATTATTAACAGTGCCAGTCGTGCGCATCCCCGTGATGCGAAAATCCGGTCGCCGCATTCTTTATGAGAGCGGTGGTACCGATAGGCGAGCCGTGGCGTTTGTAGCGCCGAGAGGTTCGCGTTTGCGCTGACGAGCGGCTCAGTGAGACATCTCCTGCAATTACGGAGGACCCTACTCCAAGACCTCATCCGTGTGGGAGATGTGGAGGCGGCAGAAAATTCGGCCGAGTAGCTCGGCTCCGACCGCTCCGGCTTTGACCGGCTGTGACGCGTCGGTAAGCGCGCGGCCCACCGGTGTACATGCTGAAATCCTCAGCATGTGCCTATGCGCACCTTGTGGAGCGAGTACTTGGGGAGGCAGGGGTACGGCAGGGATCTGGTCGCCCGTACGGCCTGCGCAGCCCCCGTCGAAGAGGCGGGAAACCGAAGTTCAAGGTGTCCAGCACTGATCGGTAGCCTTTCCTGTCTGGGGCGTCGGATCGGACTTCGACGAGTCATCCTGCCCCCTGCGGATCCCGGTCACGTCGTCCTTCCGGGCGCCCGGACAGGAAACGCCGCACTCTCCCGAGGTCGATCGGGGCTCCCGGCCCCGAAGGGGAGTTGACCGAGTCGACGAACGCTCATGACGGCCCGAAAGTACCGCATCGGCGCGCCCAAGAAC
The DNA here is from genome assembly GCF_044329855.1 of Streptomyces sp. NPDC017520. NCBI lineage: Bacteria > Bacillati > Actinomycetota > Actinomycetes > Kitasatosporales > Streptomycetaceae > Streptomyces > Streptomyces sp. NPDC017520. Next base: position 789,201 of record NZ_JBIRKB010000002.1, on the reverse strand, counting down.
AGGTAAGATTGGCTTAAAATAACATTACTGCATGATGAAGCTCACCTGTTTCGCTGGGTTGATTGTTTCCGATTGTCCTAATTTTTCCCTGCTTTCGGTGCCAAATCGTCCAGGAGGTCAGGCGATAAATAGCTGGCCGAAAGTGCCACCACGGTCAGGAGGAGGCCGGAACGTGCCGCCCAGCGGCCGGCGAACCCGGCTGGGCCGGGGGACGAAGCGGGTGGTTCGGGCGTCGGGGGGACCGCGAGGAACGTGCCGTCGGGCCGCAGCCGAACGGTGAAGTCCCGAAAGCCGAAACGGGTTCCCGTCCACGGCGAGAGGGCCTTGTAGGAAGCCTCTTTGGCGCAGAAGAGCAGACGGTCCAGCGGCAGACCGACGGCCGAGGGGAAGTCCTGCCGCAGCCAGCTCGCTTCGACGTCCGTGACGATCCGCTCCGCCATGAAGCGGGAGAGGGGCTCCCGCGGTTCCGCGTCGATGCCCAGAGCGGCGAAGTCCCTGGTCAGCGCGACTGCGGCCGCGCGATAGTTCCGGCAGTGGGTCATGCTCCCCACGACCCCGGCAGGCCAGCCGGGTGCGCCCAGGGGGCCGGGTACCAAGGGCGCCGGGTCCACCCCGAGAGCGGTCAGCGCCGCACGGGCGCACCCGCGCACCGTGGTGAACTCCTTGCGCCGCTCGTCGAACACCCCCTCCACCACTGCCTGTTCGGTGGCGAAGAGGGGGACGGCGCCGTCCGGGCCGTCGTCGTCGAACGCCTCCCGCGCCCGCACCCCGGTGGGCACCACCTCAGCGATCACGCCTCGCCTCGCCTCCTCCTGCTCCACAACGGGTCACGTGGGCGTCGCGATTCTCCCGGTAGCGGTGCACCGGTCCCGCCGCCGGGGGTTCGATCCGGTGGCGGGCCGGAACCGCGCCGGGCCCGTCGAGGCGTCCGACCGTGGTCCGGTCCACCGAGCGGCAATTCCCGCCCCGTGAGTTGCCGGTGCGCTGCCTGGCCCGGCCCGTTCCCTATCGACCAGCATGCATCGCAGGTCGGCGGCGTACGCCCGGACGAGCGTGCAGACAAAGGACAGGGGACGACAGCCATGGCGCAGGCGCGTCCCGAAGAGCCCGGGCCGGCTCCGGCCGGCCCCCCGTCACTGTGGCGGGACCGCGACTACATGTACTGGTGGTCCGGCAACGGTCTGTCGACGCTGGGCACCAGCGTCTCGACGCTCGCCTTCCCGCTCCTGGTCCTTCACCTGACCGGATCCGCCACCCAGGCCGGCGTGATCACCGTCCTCCACATGGTCGGCAAACTGGCTACCCTCGCGGTGGGCGGGGCGCTGGCGGACCGGGTGTCCCGCCGCGCCATCCTGTGCCTCGCACCGCTGGTCCAGGCGGTGTCGATGGGCGTCGTCGCCCTGCTGGTGTACCGGGGCGCCCCCTCGATCACCGCGATCGGCACGATGGCCCTGGTCAGTGGTCTCGCGGCCGGCCTGCGGGTCGCTGTCTCGATGCCGGTTCTCCGCAGGATCGTGCCCAAGGAGCAGATAGCGAACGCGACGGCCCAGGGCATGGGGCGCGACATGGTCGCCCAGCTGATCGGCGCTCCGCTCGGTGGCCTGCTCTACGCGATGGGCCGCTGGATCCCGTTCCTCTTCGACGCGGTCTCCTTCCTCTTCGTCACCCTGGGCTCCCTGTTGATCCGCCGGCCTCTCGGCCCGGACCGGCACCCCGGCGACGGGCCCAGGTCCAGCCTGGCCAAGGACGTGGGCGACGGCCTGCGCATGATCCGGCGCAGCGACTACCTGGTGTTCACGCTCATCTGGGGCGCTGTACTCAACGCCGTCGCCGAGGGCTTCATCCTGCTCTTCGTGGTGCTGATACAGCACCGGGGAGGCGGGCCGACGGCGGTCGGTCTCGCCACCTCGCTCGCGGTCACCGGTGGTGTCATCGGAGCGGTCCTCGGCCCTTTGCTGATGGGCAAGCTGGGCGCACGGCGGGTCCTGATCATCTCCGCGTGGGTCTTCATGGCCTCCTTCGCCGTGGTGGTGTCGGTCTCCCAGCCGTGGCAGATCGGCCTGGTGGTGATGGTCGCCATGATCAGCATGGTGCCGATGAACGTCGTGACCGAGTCGTACGAGGTCCGGCTGGTCCCGGACCAGTACCAGGGCAGAGTCGCGGCGACCAGCCGCTTCTTCGTCCAAGGGGTCCAGTGGATCGGCCCGTTGGGCGCGGGCATCCTCGCCGACGCGGCGGGCGTGGAGCGGGCCATCCTGGTGCTGGCCGCCGCCATGGCCCTGCTCGCCATCACCCTGCACGCGGCGCGGCGGTATCTCAGGGTGCTCGACCTCCCGCTGGCCGACGTGGCGGAACTGCTCCCGCCGGGCGCCCCGCCCACCGGCGAGGAGAGCGGCCCGGCGAACCCTCCGGAGGAGGACGACAGCCCGACTCCGGCGACCGGGACCAAGACGCTGGGAGAGGCACAGCAGCGATGACGGGCCACGGCCCGCCGGCCGGAACACATGCCCGCCGACCGGAAAACATGCCCGCCGACCGGAACGTATGAAGGAAGTCATGGAAGATCTTGTTCAGCCCATATCGCTGACGGACGCCGCCGAAAGCCTGCGGACGGGCGCTGTCGAGCCGCGGAAGTACGCGGCCAGGACCATCGAGCGCATCGCGGAAGTGGACGGTACCGTCCAGTCCTTCGTGGCGGAGCCCGGCCGGGCGGACCGGTTGGCCCACGCGGCCCAGGAAGCCGGCCGGCGCGGGACGGAGCCGGGAGACCGGCCTCCGCTGTATGGAATCCCGGTCGGGATCAAGGACATCATCCACGTCGAGGGGCTGCCCACCGGGGCGGGTTCGGCGCTGCCGCCCGAGGCCCTGGCCGGAGGGCAGGCCACGGTCGTGGACCGCCTGCTCAAGGCCGGGGCGGTCATCGCGGGAAAGACGGTGACGGGCGAGTTCGCCGTCACGGCGCCGGGGCCCACCCGTAATCCCCACCGCCCCGAGCACACTCCGGGCGGAACGAGCAGCGGCTCCGCCGCGGCCGTCGCCGCGGGTCTGGTGCCCCTCGCCATCGGTACCCAGACCATCGGGTCGCTCATCCGCCCCGCCGCGTACTGCGGAGTGGTCGGCTTCAAGCCCAGCCACGGACGCATTCCGCTGGACGGTGTCCTCCCCGTCGCCCCGACCTTCGACACCGTCGGCATGATCACCGCCCGGGTCGCCGACGTCGCGCTGGCCGCGAGCTGCCTGTGCGACGACTGGCGGTCCGACCGTGCGACCCCCGGCCGGCCGGTGCTCGGCATCCCGGAGGGCCCGTACCTGGACTTCGCCGAGCCGGAGGCCCGGAGCGCCTTCGACGAGCAGGTGGCCGCGCTGCGCACGGCCGGCTACGACGTCGTGAGCGTCCCCCTGTTCGAGAACTTCGAGGAAGAAGTCTTCGACTTCTTCGTGATCAACCTCTACGAGCTGTCCCAGGCGCACGCCGACTGGTTCCCACGCTACGAGGAGCTCTACGACGAGCGCACCGCCGAGGCCATCCGCCAGGGCCAGGGCGCCCAGGCGTCCGACCACGCCGACTCGCTGGCGCGACGCGAAGCGTTCCGTGACCGGCTGGCCGCCTCCACGACCGAGCACGGCGTCGACCTGTGGATCACTCCTGCCGCCACCGGGCCGGCTCCGCTCGGCCTGGAGAGCGCCGGAGACTCGGTGATGTCCCTGCCGTGGAGCGGCGTCGGCCTTCCGTGCCTCACCATCCCCACCGCCCGTCCCGCGGGCGCCCTGCCGCTCGGCTTCCAGTGCGTCGGCCGTGCCGGTGAGGACGAGCGCCTGCTGCACTGGGGACTCGACCTCGAAGCCGTACTCACCACCCCGGGGACCGATACCCGTGAGAGCTGAAGGACGGCCAGTGGAGACATCGGTGGAGATGGGCATCGTCGCGACCGGTACCGCGTTCGGCACCCCGCGTGATGTGGCCGGGACCGCGCACGAGTACCTTCCCGATCCCGAGGCTGTCACCAAGCTGGGCTACGAGGGCTATCACCGGGTGGCCGACGGGGTGACGGCGGTCGACCTGGCGGCCGAGGCGTCCCGTGCCGCCCTGAAGAACGCCGGCCTCGACATCGCGGACGTGGACCTGATCGTCCTCGGCCACTCCGACATCCCCCAGTACCTGGGATGGGACCCCTCGGCGGCGATGGCCAGGGCGCTCGACGCCAAGGGCACCCCGACCGTGCTGTTCACCCAGTCCTGCGCCGCGTGGTCGTTGGCCCTGGACCACGCGGCCGGTGCGATGGCGCTCTCGCCCGACACGGGCACCGTACTGGTGGCCATGGTCAACGTGGTCAGCGAGACGCACACCAACCGGATGGACTTCAACGGCACCATCGCCAGTGACGGAGCCGCCGCCGCCGTCCTGCGCCGGGGGCATCCACGCCTCCGCCGGCTCTCCTCCGCCCACTTCACCAATCCCGAGTTCGCGGATCTGTTCCGTATCGAGATCGGTGGTTCCGCCCACCCCGTACCGCCCCCGGGCCGCACCCATCGCGACCTGGACCCGATGATCGCGGTCTACGAGCACTTCGGCGCGGACCCCGAGCGCTTCGGGCGGTTCATCGGGGAGGTCGTCGGACGGTTCACCGACGTGGTCGATCAGGCTCTGGCGCTGGCCGGCCGGGACCGGAGCGAACTGGCCCGGCTCGTCTACTTCAACGACAACGCACGGGCGATCCACGGTGCCGCCGACGCGATCGGCCTCCACGCCGACCGCACCAACGCCGAACTCGCCCGTCGGCTCGGCCACATGGGCGCCGCCGATCAACTGGTCTCCCTCCATCTGCACGCGGAGGCCGGAGAGCTGGCGCCGGGTGACCTCGTCGCCCTCGCGGGTGTCGCCTCCCCCGGCATGCACTGGTTCTGCACGCTCCTCGAGGTGTGAGACCGGAACATCGAGACAAGGCCCTGCTCCCCATGTCACGACCGCAGGATGGGAAACAGAAATGACCACCGAGTCCGGGATCGAGCCGGAGCAACTGATCAGGATCTCCGAGGACGAGATCGCCCGATTCGTCGTCGAGCGCTTTCTCTCCGATGTCGAGTGGACCGAACTCGACGCGGACTACGACCTGTTGACGACCGGGGTGATCGACAGCCTCGGGGTGCTGCAGATCGCGAGCTGGCTGGCGAAGCAGCACGGCATCACCCTGGCCGGCCCTGAACTGACGTCCGGGAACTTCCGTTCCGTGCGGACCATCCGGGCGACGGCCGAGCGGGCGGAAGCGGGTGGCGTGGCATGACCCGCTCACTCGTCGCATCGTTCACGGCCCGCGCGGCCGCCCAGCCCGACGCACCCGCGCTCATCTGGGAGGACCGTCCCGTAAGTTACGGCGATCTGTACGCCATGGCGGTCAGGGCGCGCGGCCAGGTCGAGGACGCGGCGCCGGACCCCGACCGTCCCGTCGGTCTGCTGGTACGCAAGTCACCGGAAGCCGTGGCCCTGGTCCTCGGCTGCCTGATGGCCGGCCGCTCCTTCCTCCTGCCCTCGCACGAGCTGCCCGAGGCACCCCTGAAAGCCCTCTTCCAGCAGGCGGGATGCGTGGTGGTGCTCGGCCTCGCCGACGCCGCACCCGTCGACCGGGTGGTGGATCCGGCCGGGGCTCCCCGGGGTGGTGAGGAGTACCCTCCCGCCGCGGCCGTCGACGACGAAGCCGTGACCTTCATGCTCACCACGTCCGGCTCGACCGGTCTGCCCAAGGTCGTTCCGCTGTCGTCCGGGGCGGTCGGCCGTTTCACCGAGTGGGCGGCCGAGACCTTCGGGATCACGACCGGCGTCGCCGTTCTCAACTACGCGCCGCTCAACTTCGATCTCTGCATGCTGGACGTGTGGACGACGCTGGCGTACGGCGGCACCGTCGTGCTGGTCGACCCGGGCAGGGGCGCCTCGGCCGGCTATCTGCGTGATCTGGTCGCCGATCACGCGGTGTCCGTGGTGCAGGGTGTGCCGATGCTCTTCCAGCTGCTCGCGGAGGCGACGGCGGAAAGCGGTCCTCTCGACACCCCCGAGCACGTCATCTTCGCCGGTGACAGCATGCCCGCTCGTGTGCTGGCCGGGGTGTCCGCCACCTTCTCCAAGGCGCGCTGGTACAACAACTACGGGTGTACCGAGACGAACAACAGCTTCCTCCACGAAGTGGACCAGGACCGGCCCCTCCGTACCCCGCTGCCGATCGGCCGGCCGCTGGCCGGTGTGCGCTGGCTGATCATCGGCCAGGACGGCCGGGCGCTGACCGGCCCCGGACAGGGCGAGCTCTTGGTCAACACCCCCTTCCAGAGCGCGGGATACGTGAACGCGCCCAACGGGAAGACCTTCGCCCCGCACCCGGAGGGCGCACCCGGCCTTGTCTACTACCGCACCGGAGACATGGTCACCCTGCACGAGGGCGGCGCCCTGAGCGTGATCGGCCGGACCGACTACCTGGTGAAGGTGCGGGGTTTCCAGGTCAGCACCCAGAGTGTGGAGCAGATCCTCCTGGACCACCCGGCCGTGGCCGAGGCCGCCGTCATCGCCCTCCCCGATCCGGTCGCCGGTCATCGCCTGCATGCCCGTCTTCGGCTGACCGATGCGGGAAGTGTGAACAGCCTCGCGCTGCGCCGCCATTGCTCGGAGCGGACCGTGCGCGCGGCGATCCCCGGCGTGATCGAGATGGTGACGGACCCGCTGCCCAGGACCTCCACCGGAAAGGTCGACCGCAACCGGATCAAGGCCTGCGTTCTCGCGGCCGAGGAGGAGCCGGCCCGGACACCGACGCCCTGAGGAGCCGCAGTTCGTCCGAGCGTGGCGGTCCGCCCGATATCTGGTGGACCGCCACGGCGGACGAGTTCGGTCGTCGGGCGGGCGGGCGGGCGGGGTGTCGGCGCGGTCGCCCGGGGGCGCGGTGTCAGGAGCGGGATATCGCGTCCTGAAGCGGCGGAAGAGGTTGCGGGCCACGTGGACGCTCGTCACGGTGGTGTTCCCGCTCCGAGCTCCCCTCGGCCTCGAAGGTGCGCAGCAGATCGGCCGCGACGGACACCGCGATGGTCGCGGGGTCCTTGCCGGTGATGTCCGCCAGCCCGATCGGGGTCTTGATCCGGTCGACGGCCGCCTCGTCGTGACCTCCCTCCGCGAGGAGGCGCTTGCGGAACCGCACCCACTTTGCCGCCGACCCGATCAGTCCGATCGAGCCGAGGTGGGGTGTCCGCAGGGCGGCGTCGCACAGAGCGGCGTCCTCGGCGTGATCGTGGGTCATGATCAGGACGTGGGCGCCGCGCGGCAACTCGTCGAGGACCTCCTCGGGCAGCAGCGGAGTGTGGTGTACCCGCACCTCCGCCACCGCGTCCGCGAGGACGGCGAGCCGCTCCTCGGCCAGGATGTCCGAGCGGCTGTCGACCAGATGGAGGTCGAGGTCCTGCCGTGCGAGGACGCGCGCCAGCTCCATCCCGACGTGCCCGACGCCGAAGATCGCCACCGCCCGTACCACCGGGAGCGGTTCGAGCAGCACCGAGACCGTGCCGCCGCAGCACTGCACGCCGTGCCGGTTGGTCACCTTGTCGTTGAGCGCGAAATCCAGCAGCTCCGGTTCGGTCGCGGACGTGGAGATCATCTCCCGGGCCCGGTCGATCGTGACCGCCTCGACGTTGCCGCCACCGATCGAGCCCCAGGTCTCGCTCCGCCCCACGACGAGTTTCGCACCGGCGTTCCGGGGGGCGTGGCCGCGCACGGTCGCGACGGTCACCAGCACGCCGGCCTCCCGGCGTGCTCGCAGCCGCGCCACCGCGCCGAACCAGGTCATGTCAGGCACCGCTCAACGCCGCTGTCCCGGTCGGAGTCCCGGCTTCGGTGGCGCACCCGTCGCCGGCGTGACCGTTCGGGGAGGGCGGGGAGGGGACGGCCCGACGGCTCGCCTCGATCGCCCAGTACACCGCCTCCGGCGTGGCGGGCGAGGCGAGTTCCACGCTCACGCCGGCCGGCCCGAACGCCGCGGCGGCCTGCCGCAGCGCCTCCCGTAGCGAGAACGCCAGCATCAGCGGCGGCTCACCCACGGCCTTCGAGCCGTAGACCGCGCCCTCCTCGGTGGCGTTCTCCAGCAGCCGTACGTGGAACTCCTGCGGCATCTCCGAGAAGCTGGGCAGCTTGTACGTACTGGCCGCCTGCGTCAGCAACCGGCCGCGGCCCGGCCCGTCACCGGTGTCCCAGCGCAGGTCCTCCAGCGTCAGCCAGCCCGCGCCCTGCACGAAACCGCCCTCGACCTGACCGATGTCGATCATCGGGGAGAGGCTGTCGCCGACGTCGTGCACGATGTCCACCCGCCGGACGCGGTAGGCGCCGGTGAAGCCGTCCACCTCCACCTCGGCCGCGGCGGCGCCGTAGGAGAAGTACTTGAACGGTGAGCCCTGGAACGCCTTCGCGTCCCAGTGCAACCCCTCGGTCCGGTAGAAGCCCGCCGCCGACAGCTGCACGCGCTGGAGGTACGCGGTACGCACCAGGTCGTCCCAGGCCAGCTCGTCGTCGCTGCCGAGGGCACGCGCGACGCCCTCGACGATGCGCACGTCCGAGGCGTTCGCCCCCAGCCGGCCACCGGCCACCTGGAGCAGCCGCTCGCGGATCTGCTCGCAGGCGTTCTTCACCGCCGCGCCGTTGAGGTCCGCCCCCGCGCTGGCCGCGGTGGCGGAGGTGTTGGGCACCTTGTCGGTCCGCGTCGGGGCGAGCCGCACCTTGTGCAGGGGGATGCCCAGCGTCGTCGCGGCCACCTGGAGCATCTTGGTGTGCAGGCCCTGGCCCATCTCGGTGCCGCCGTGGTTGATCAGGACCGAGCCGTCCTTGTAGACCAGGACCAGTGCGCCGCCCTGGTTGAAGGCGGTGAGGTTGAACGAGATGCCGAACTTGATCCCGGTGACCGCGAGCCCCCGCTTGGTGTTCGGGTGTGCGGCGTTGAACGCCGCGATCTCCCGCCGTCGGTCGGCCACGTGGCCGTCGGCGCACACCTGCTGCCAGACGGTGGAGATCCGTTCGGGGTGCGTGACCACCTGCCCGTACGGCGTCGTCTGCCCCTGCCCCGGCCGGTAGAAGTTGCGCTCCCGCAGCTCCATCGGGTCCAGGCCGAGCAGCGGCGCGCACCTGCCCATGATGTCCTCGATCACCAGCATGCCCTGAGGTCCGCCGAAGCCGCGGAAGGCGGTGTTGGAGACCTTGTTGGTCCTGGCGATACGGCCCGCGACCCGGGCGTTGGGGATCCAGTAGGTGTTGTCGATGTGGCACAGCGCACGGGCGACCACCGGCTCGGACAGGTCCAGGCTCCAGCCGCCGTCCGCGGTCAGGGTGGCGTCCAGGGCCTGGATACGGCCTTCGGCGTCGAAGCCGATCCGCCACTGGGCGTGGAACCCGTGGCGCTTGCCCGACATGGTCAGGTCCTGGGTGCGGTTGAGCCGGACCCGGACCGGCCGGCCGGTCAGCCGGGCGCCGAGCGCGGCGACGGCCGCGAAGCCGTGCGGCTGCATCTCCTTGCCGCCGAAGCCGCCGCCCATCCGCAGGCACTGCACGGTCACCTCGTGACTGTGCAGGCCGAGCACGTGCGCGACGATCTCCTGGGTCTCGGAGGGATGTTGGGTGCTGCTCTGGACGAACAGCTGCCCGCTCTCGTCGACCAGGGCCAGCGCCGCGTGCGTCTCCAGATAGAAGTGTTCCTGGTCGGAGAAGTGGAATTCGCCCGAGAACACGTGCGCGGAATCGGCGAAGCCGGCGTCGACGTCGCCGGTGAGCATCACTGGCCGGGCGCCGTGGAAGCTTCCGGCCGCGATCGCGTCCCGCAGCGCGATCAGGGAGGGCTGTTCGTCGAGGTCGACCTCGACGGCCGCCGCCCCGAGCCGGGCCGCCTCCAGCGTCTCGCCGAGCACCCAGGCGACCGCGTGGCCGTAGAACATCACCGTGTCGGGGAACAGCGGTTCGTCGTGCTTCATGCCGGCGTCGTTGACACCGGGCACATCGGCGCCGGTCAGCACACGGACCACACCGGGCACGGCGAGCGCGGGCCCGGTGTCCAGCCGGCTGATCCTGCCGTGGGCCTTCATGACCTGGACCGGGTAGGCGTGCAGTACGTCCTTCGTGCGATGGACCAGGTCGTCGGTGTAGAGCGCGCTGCCGGTGACGTGCTGGACGGCACTCTCGTGCGGCATCGACACGCCGACGACCGGCTTCTCGGGGCGCTGGGACAGCTGGCTCATGAGGAAACCGCCTCGGTGGTCTGCGCGTACAGCTTCAGCAGGCTCTGGCCCAGCATCGCGGAGCGGTAGGCGGCGCTGGCGCGTTGGTCGTTCATCGGTGTGCCCTCCGCCCGCAGCAACCGGGCCGCGGCCTCGACGGTCTCCGCCGCCCACGGCCTGCCCTCCAGGGCCTTCTCGGTGGTCAGGGCGCGGATCGGAGTGGCGGCGACGCCGCCCAGACCGATGCGGGCCTTCCGGACGATCCCGCCCTCGACGTCGAGCGCGAAGGCGACCGCCACGCTGGAGATGTCGTCGAAGCGGCGCTTGGCGATCTTGTGGAAGGCCACGACCGGCGACAGCGGCAGCGGGACGCGCACCGCGCGGATCAGCTCGCCGGGACGGCGCACGCTCTGCCGGTAGCCGGTGAAGTACTCCGCGAGGGGAACCCGTCGTTCTCCGTCGGCGTCGGCGAGCACCACCGACGCCTCCAGTGCGAGCAGCACGGGCGGGCTGTCCCCGATGGGGGAGCCGGTCCCCAGATTGCCGCCCAGCGTCGCGCCGTTGCGGATGAGCCGCGACGCGAACTGCGGGAACAGCTCTGCCAGCAGCGGGACTTGGCCGTCCAGACGGCGTTCGATCTCGGTGAGCGTCAGAGCCGCCCCGATCTCGACGGCGCCGGGCTCGACGCGCAGCTCCCGCAGTTCGGGCAGCCGGTCGACGGCGATCACGCAATCCGCCCTGCGGGCACGGATGTTCACCTCGACGCCCCAGTCGGTGGAGCCGGCGACCACCACCGCGTCGGGGCGCTCGCGCAACAGCCGCAGGGTCTCGCCCAGGGTGTCCCTCCGCAGGAACGTGCTGCCGTCCCGGACGTACTCGGTGGCGACGGGCGCGGGAGGGGACTGCGCACGACGCCGGGCGAGCGGGTCCTCGTCGGTGGGCGCGCCGACGGCGAACGCGGCATCGCGAATCGGACGGTATCCGGTGCAGCGGCACAGGTTTCCGCTCAGCGCGTGCAGATCGAAGCCGTTCGGCCCGTGCTCGGGGTCTGCGCCTTGGGCCGGTTCGGCGTGGGCGCAGCGGTCGGGCCGGTAGTACTCGGCGGCCATGCTGCAGACGAACCCCGGTGTGCAGTAACCGCATTGGGAGCCGCCGCGGACCGCCATCTCCTCCTGCACCGGGTGAAGCGTGCCCGGCGGGCCGGCCGCGCCGACGGTGGCGAGCCCCTCGGAGGTGACCACCTCCTGTCCGTCGAGCGCCGCGGCCGGGAGGAGGCAGGCGTTGACCGCCACCCAGTCGGTGGGCTCGTCCGTCCCGGGGCGGGCGACCAGGACCGCGCAGGCGCCGCACTCGCCCTCGGCGCAGCCCTCCTTGGTGCCGGTGAGGCCGCGCTCGCGCAGGAAGTCCAGCACCGTGGTGTGGGGCGAGGCCGGCGAGATCGGGGCTTCGGTCCCGTTGACCGTGATGCGTGGCGCCGTCACGACAGGCCCTCGTTCCGTTGCGCGGTGGGCCGGTTCATCATTTTCGTCGATATCTTCGTCAATGTCGGACAGCTCTCTTGATTCGGACGCGCCACGGGAGAGGAGCGGGCGCGAAGCGGCGCACGACAGTGGTGCGCCGCTGAAGAAGTGACGGAAAAGGGGGCAGAGCGGCGAAGCGGGGCAGCCGAAAGGTGCCACGGAAGGGCGCAGGAGAAGGGGGCGCGCTCAGCAGCCGTGCGCGATACGCCCCGGGACCCAGGCGGTGCACTCGGCGAGGCGACCGAGGTCGGAGTAGGTGAACATCAGCTGGTCGCCTCCTTTCGAGGGCCGGGGGCCGAGGGCCGAGGGCCGGGGGTCGGCGGTCGGCGGTCGGCGGTTCACGGCAACGTAGTTGCTCCCGTCAGGGAGGTCAAGAGGCCGTCCGGCGCCGCACCTCGCGTGAGCGCCTCCAGGAACGAGCATGGGGGTCTCTGTCCCCGAACCCTGGATTCCGGTCGGGTTGCTCTTCGTCCTCATGGTCTGGCCCGGCGGACCCGTCCATCCTGCGGGCCGTCGTCGCAACTCTTGACGATGGTCGTGAGGGCTCCCCATACTGACGGCCAAATCGATTTGGCCAAATCGATTTGGCCCTCCGTTCGGGGCTGGATCGCGGCTGATGTCCGAGCGTTCGTCACGCCCGAATGGAGCTCCAACGTGTCCAGTCATCGCCAGCCCGCACCCGGAGCGGAACAACAACCACCGACGCCGGAGCCGGTCACGCACGACGCCCCGCGTCCCGCCGACGCCCCGCACTCGGCCGACGAGTCACGCCCCGCCCCGCACTCGGCCGACGAGTCGCGCCCCGCCGTGCACCCCGTCGACGAGTCGCGCCCCGCCGTGCACCCCGTCGACGAGTCGCGCCCCCTGGGGCGGATCGTCCTCTTCGGGCTTCAGCACGTCCTCGTCATGGCCGCCACCCCCATCTCGGCGATCTTCCTGATGAGCGCCACCCTCCGGCTCGACGCCGGCCTGACCGTGAACCTGCTCTCGGCGGCCTTCGTGCTCTCCGGCGTCGGGTCGCTGATCCAGTCGCTGGGGCCGTGGAAGTTCGGTCCCCGGCTGCCGTTCGTGATGCTGCCCGGCGGCGCGCCGCTCATCCTGTTCATCGCCATCGCCGAGCAGCACGGTCTGCGCACCGCCACCGGCGCGGTCATTCTCACCGCGGCCTTCTACTTCGTCGTCCTGCCGGTCTTCTCGCGGCTGCTCAGGTTCTTCCCGGCCCTGGTCATCGGCACCATGATCGTCATCGTCGGGGTCAACCTGGTGAAGGTCGGGGCGGTCCTCGTCACCGGCCGGCCCGGCGAGCCCGGATTCGCGAACACGACGAACCTCGCGCTCGGCATGGCGACGATCGGATTCACCGTCGTCTTCTACCTGCTGTTCACCGGCATACTGCGGCAACTCGCGGTCATGCTCGGACTGGTCGCCGGCACGGTGCTGGCCGGGTTCCTCGGCCGCATCGACCTCGGTGGCGCGGCCGAAGGCGGTCTGGTCAGCGTGCCGGAGCTGATGCCGTTCGGCTCGCCCCAGTTCAGCCTGATCGCCGCCCTGCCGCTGATGCTCTACAGCCTCGCCTCCATGGCGGAGGCCACCGGCCAGACGGTCATCAACGCGGAGGCCGTCGGCAAGGAGATCGACACCCGAACCGACGTCCCCAGGACCGTCCGCGGTGACGCGGTGACCTCCCTCTTCGGCGGGTTCTTCGGGCTGCCGCTGATGGTGACCAGCGGCGAGAACATCGGGATCGTCCGGGTCACCGGCGTCCGCAGCCGCTACGTGACCGCCGCCGCCGGGGTGGTCCTCATCGTCATCGGGTTCCTCGCGCCGGTGACCCGCGCGATCAGTGTCGTCCCGTCCGCCGTGGTCGGCGGCACGGCGATGGTCGTCTTCGCGGTGATCACCGTGCTCGGCGTGCAGATGCTCGGCCGTTCCGACCTCGACCAGCACACCTCCACGTTCATCTGCGCCGTCGCCCTGGCGCTGGGCCTGCTGCCGATCCTGATCCCCGGCGTCTACGCCGGCTTCCCGCCGAACGTCCGCATCCTCCTCGAAAGCGGCGTAGCCGTCGGCGCGTTCGTCGCCGCCGTACTCAACATCCTGTTCCACCACCTCAGGCCGCGCGTCACCGCCCGGCTGACCGCCTCACGCACGGAAAGCGACCGATGAACCAGCTCACCCGCGACCACCTCGACTCCTCCGGCCCGCTCCTCCTCGTACCCGACGCCGTGCTGCTGCCGGAAGGGCCCATCGACGGATACGCCGTCGTCGTCGCCGACGGCTCCTTCCGCGCCGTCGGACCCGCCGATGAACTGGCGCGTACACACCCGCACCTCGACGCCGTCACGCTGCCCGGCCATCTCCTCATGCCCGGCTTCGTCGACGCCCACCACCATCTGACCCAGAGCTTCGGCTCCGCGCTCGCGTTCGGTGAGCCGTCGGAGATCTTCCGCAGGGTCTGGGTCCCGCTGGAGGGGGCGCTGGACGAGGAATCGGCCTATGCCGCGGCCAAACTGGCGGCGCTGGAGGCCCTGCGCGGCGGCTTCACCACCGTCACCGATGCCGGTACGCGCGCCGATGTGGACGTCGACATCGTCGCGTCGGCCGCTCGTGACGCCGGAATCCGCTGCGTACTCGGCCTCGTCTGCAACGACGTCGCCGACGGCCCCGCGACCGCCGCCGAGGACTCCGCGAGTACCGCCGTCCTCGAAGGCGCCGAGAAGCACCTCGCCCGGTACGACGGCGATCCGCTGATCCACGCCTCCCTCGCCGTCTCGATCCCCGAGGCGGCCACCTCGACGACCCTCCACCGCACCGCACGTCTCGCGGCGGAAGCCGGCGCGATCGTGCAGATCCACGTCAACGAGCACCTGGCCGGTGTCGAACGCTCCCTCGTACGGCACGGACTGCGTCCGCTCGAACACCTGCACAGGATCGGCGCGCTCGGCCCCCAACTGCTCGCCGCCCACGCCACCTTGCTCACCCCCCGCGAACTGTCCCTGCTCGCCGACACCGGGACCGCCGTCAGCTACAACCCGGTGGCCAGCGCCTGGAAGGGCAACGCCGTCGCCCCGGCCACCGCGATGGCCGAGCGCGGCATCCGCTTCGGGCTCGGCACCGACGGCACCCGTGGCGACGGGTTCCGGCTCGCGGACGCGGCCGAGTTCGCCCAGCGGATCGCCTACGGGCTGGCCACCGGGGACTCGTCGTGCGGCGCCGGCTGGACCTGGCTCGAACACGCCACCGCCGGCGGCGCCGACGCGGTCGGCCTCGGCGCCCGCACCGGCACGGTCGCCGAGGGGCTGGCCGCCGACTTCCTCCTCGTCGACATCACCACCCCCGAGCTCGCCCTCTCCCGGGACGTGCCGTGGGAGCTGGTACGCCGGGGCAACCGCGACCAGATCACCGCCGTGTTCGTCGCCGGAGAGCTACGGCTGTGGCACGGCCTGCCCACCGGCTGGGACGGCCCGGCCTTCGTGCGGCAGGCGGCCGAACTGGCCCGTGCCGCCGTCGAAAGGGCGCCCATCACCCGCGTACACCCCACGTCCTCGGCGGCACGGCAGGGGAGTATCGCGTCCTCGGCGGCACGGCAGGGGAGTATCGCGTCCACGGCGGCACGGCAGGGGGGTACCGCGTCCACGGCGGCACGGCAGGGGAGTACCGCACGGTGAGTACGGAAGCACTGGTGGTCCTCGCCGTCACGGTGGCCGTCGCCGCGTTCGTCCAGGGCAGCAGCGGTCTCGGCTTCGCCCTGATCGTCGCGCCCGTGGCCGGGATCCTCGACCCGGGTCTGCTCCCGGTGTTCGTCCTCGCGGCCATGATCCCGCTCAACCTGTACGTCGCCTGGCGCGAACGCGCCTCGATCGACCTGCGCGGCGCGGGCTGGATCACCGGGGCCCGGCTGGCCGCCACGCCCGCCGGGCTCGCGCTGCTCTGGCTGATCCCGGACCGCAGCATCGGCCTGTTCGTCGGCATCGCCACCGTGCTGGCCGCGGTCGTGAGCCTGGTCGCCCCCGCCTTCACCCCCGGCCGGGCGGCCTACCTCGGGGCGGGCGTGGTGACCGGACTCACGGAGACCGCGACCGGCGTCGGTGGCCCCCCGCTCGCCCTCGTCTACCAGCACCGGCCGCCCGCGGAGCTGCGCTCGACCGTCGCCGCCTGCTTCCTCGTCGGGGAAGTGGCCTCGCTGGGCCTGCTGTTCGCGACCGGGGAGGGCGAGCCCGGACACCTGGGTCTCGCGGTGGCGCTGCTGCCGGTGATCGCCGTGGGCGCGTGGCTGAGCCGGCTGGTGCACCACCGGCTGGACGCCCGCCGCATGAGGCTGTGCGTCCTCGTCTTCGCCCTGGTCTCCGGTCTGGTGCTCATGCTCGGGCTGTGACCCGCAGCGACGAGGCGCGCGGAACGACCCGCGGCTCGGGCGCCGTCGCCACCGTGGCGGCGGCGCCCTCACCGCGCAGCCGGCCGAGCAGCAGCTCCACCGCGGCTGCCGCCGCACGGTCCAGATGAAGGTCCACGGCGGTCAGCGGCGGCTCGCAGGTGCGCGCCCGCAGCCCGTCGTAGCGGGTGACCACCATGACGTCGCCCGGTACGGTCCGCCCGCTGTCCCGGATCGCCCGCACCGCGCCCACCGCGAACGCGTCCACCAGCGCGCAGACCGCGTCGGTCCCGGGGTGCTCGGCCAGCAGGGCGGCACAGCTCTCGTACCCGGCCTGCTCGCCGCCCGCCTCGGGGGCACTCGCCACGACGGGCTCCCAGCCGTACCGCTCGGCGACCCGCTCGTACGCGGCGAGCGCGTCGACCGACGAGTGGCGTGATCCGGAGCCGACGATCAGCGCGGGCCGCCGGGCGCCCTGCTCGCGCAGATGCGCGAACAGCAACTCGGCGACCGGCCCGCCGCGCAGATCGACGTACGGCGACGTGTCGTCCGGCGACACCGGCCGGCCGAGTGACACATAGGGCAGGCCCCGCTCCCTCAACTGCGCCGCGGCGGCGTCGTTCACGTCCGGCTCGACGACGATGGCGCCGTCGATGTCGACGGAGTACAGCGCGGCCCCCGACTGCACGGGCGGTACGAGCACCAGCGCGTAACCGTGCAGCAAGGCGCTCTCCGCGGCGGCGGCGGCGATCTCCATGTAGAACCCGAGCCGCGACGGCCCGCCGACCACCGCGAACGGCATCGAGGAGGCGAGCGCGATGGCCTTCGCCTCCCCCCGGCGCAGCCGCTGGGCCCGGAGGTTGGGCCGGTAGCCGAGCTCGGCGGCGACCCGCTTGATACGTTCCCTGGTCCGCGGATCGACCTTGCCGATCCCGTTGAGGGCGTGGGAGACCGTCGTACGCGACACCTCGGCGAGCCGCGCGACATCGGCGATCGTCGGTGGCCGCGAGCCGGGACCGGAGGTTGGCATCGACGGACACTCCTTGCGGGCTGAGGACGGGGCACCCCATCTTCGCCCACCGGCCTCCCGGCCCCGCAGCTCCGGCCGGGTTCCTGGCCCTGTCGCTCCTGGCGGCCCGCGCGATCCGCCACAGGCAAGCACGCGGAGCCTCCCGCGCCGAACACCGTCCCGCATCCGCACCCGGCCGCGCCGGCGATTCTGCGCGACCGCGCTTCGGGTGACGACAACTGTTCGACGACGGGCCCCGGCCCTGCGGCCGCCATCTCCCGGGCCCGGTCACCCCGCCTTCGGGCCCCTCTCCGCGCTAACGTGCCATCAGCTCGATCCCCAGCGGCATGAGGAGACCCGAGGACCGCATATGACCCGAGGACCGCAGATGACAGTGCAGCCACGTGAGCAATGGTCCACCCGCACGGGATTCCTGCTGGCGGCCATCGGTTCGGCCGTCGGGCTCGGCAATATCTGGCGGTTCCCCGCCATCGCCTACGAGAACGGCGGCGGCGCCTTCCTGCTGCCGTATCTCATCGCTCTCCTCACAGCGGGCATCCCGCTGCTGATCATGGAGTACACCATCGGGCGGAAGTACCGGCTTTCGCCGCCCGCCGCGCTGCGCAGGATGGCGCGGCCGGCGGAGGCCATCGGATGGTGGCAGGTCGTGATCTCCTTCGTGATCGCGACCTACTACGCCGTCATCATCGCCTGGGCCGTCCGTTATGTGGGCTTCTCCGTCGGCCGGCAGTGGGGTGACGAGCCGGAGGCGTTCCTCTTCGGCGACTTCCTGCGGGCACCGGAGACACCGGGCTTCATGGACGGCTTCGTCCCCGGGGTGTTCTGGCCGCTCATCATCGTGTGGGCGGTCGTGCTGGTCATCCTGGCGTTCGGTGTCCGGCGAGGCATCGAGCGAGCCAACAAGATCTTCATTCCCCTGCTCTTCGTCCTGTTCGCCGCGCTGGTGGTCCGCGCGCTCATGCTGGACGGGGCGGCCCTCGGACTTGACGCCCTCTTCACGCCGGACTGGTCGGAACTCGCCAACGGCAGCGTCTGGGTCGCGGCCTACGGGCAGATCTTCTTCTCGCTGTCCATCGGCTTCGGCATCATGGTCACCTACGCGTCGTACCTGGGCCGCCGGGCCGACCTGACGGGCTCCGCGATGGTGGCGGGCTTCGCCAACAGCTCGTTCGAGATCCTCGCGGGCATCGGGGTCTTCGCGACCCTGGGCTATCTGGCGACCGCTTCGGGGGTCGGCGTCGACGAAGTCGCCGGCGCGGGCATCGGCCTGGCGTTCGTCGCCTTCCCCGCGGTGATCTCGGAGATGCCGCTCGGCGGCCTCTTCGGTGTGCTGTTCTTCGGCTCCCTGGTGATCGCGGGGCTTTCGTCGCTGATCTCCATCGTGCAGGTGGTCGTCTCCGCCGTGCAGGACCGGACCGGCATGCGCCGTATGCCGGCGGTTCTGAGCATCGGCGGTCTGATCGCGCTGGTGTCGGTCCTGCTCTTCCCGAGCAAGTCCGGCATCTACCTGCTCGACGCGTCCGACCACTTCATCAACCAGTACGGCATCGCGCTGGCCGCCCTGGTCGCGCTGATCGTCGTCGTCTGGGTGCTGCGGCAGTTGCCCGGCCTCCAGCAGAACGCCGACGCCACCTCCGCCGTCCGGCTCGGCCGCTGGTGGCGCATCTGCCTCGGCGTCATCACACCGCTCGTGCTGGGCTGGATGATGGTCGACAGCCTGCGGACCGAGTTCGAAGAGAACTACGAGGGCTACTCGACCGGGTTCCTGCTCGCCGCGGGGTGGAGCGTCGCCATCGGAGCACTGCTGGTCGGGGTGATCCTCACGCTGATGCCATGGCCGGCCGGTGGTGAGGACGTCGACCTGGACATGGAGTCGCCAGCCGACCGGAAGGACCGCTGATGTCCACCAGCGCCATCGTCATGATGATCATCGCCATTCTCATCGTCTGGGGTGGGCTGATCGCCGCCATCCTCCGGCTGAGAAAGCACCCGGACGCCCCGGATCCCCTGCCGTCCGGCTCCCACCCGGCCGAATGACCGGGCCCCGGCGGTAGCGTCGCCCCGCTCACCCGGGGCCCTCTGCCGGTCCGTGCGCACACGGCCCGGCAGAGGACGGGCCGGGCACCCTCGGCGCTTCGAGCCCGGAGGCGCCCGCCAGGCCCGCGACCTCTGCCCGCAGCGCGGTGACCTCCGCCGTCAGGGCTTCCAGGAGGGCCGTCTGCTTCCGCCCCTCGGCGTTGTCCCGCTCGAATCGCGAGATGAACCAGGCCGCGATGTTCGCCGTTACGACGCCGAGCAGCGCGATGCCGGAGAGCATCAGCCCCACGGCGAGCAGACGGCCGAGTCCGGTGGCGGGCGCCAGGTCTCCGTATCCCACCGTCGTCATGGTGGTGAAGGACCACCACACCGCGTCCCCGATCGTGCGGATGTTGCCGCTCGGCGCGTCCCGCTCGACCTGGAGCACCGCCAGCGAACCGAACATCATGAGGCCGACGACGGCCCCGGCGACGTAGACGGTCATCGTGATCTGCGGGGCGTGCCGGGCCCGCCGGCCCACCAGCAGAAGGGTGGACACCAGCCGCAGCAGACGCAGCGGCTGCACCAGCGGCAGGACCACCGCCAGCAGATCCAGCGGGTGGCTGCGGACGAAAGCCCACCTCCGGGGAGCGAGCAGCAGCCGCGTCACGTAGTCACCGGCGAACGCCGCCCACACCGCCCACTCGGCCGCCCGGCACGCCGTGTGCGTCCAGCCCGGTGCGTCAGGAGCGAGGACGGGGACGGCGTAGGCGACGGCGAACACCACGGCCAGCGCGAGCAAGGGGGTCCGTGTGCGCTGTTCCCACTGGTCCTGGGCGATTCGATACTTCATACGGGCATCGTAGGAACTGGACGGGCGGCACCCCCGGGGGCCTCCGTGCGTGACCCCGTACGGGGCGCCGATCGGTGACGTGGGCCGGAAAGGGCTGTCCCGGCCAGGCGGGCAGGGCGACGGCCCCGTCGCCTCCTCTTCGTCGCCGACCGGCGAACCGTTCGCGGTCAGGCGGTGTAGCCGCCGTCGACCGCCAGTGAGGTACCGGTGATCCACTGGGCGTCCGGGCCGGCGAGGAAGGCCACGGCCTTCGCGGTGTCGGCCGCCGCGCCCAGCACCTTCGCCGCGGTCCTCAGCCGCTCCTCCTCCGCCTCCTCGGTGCCGTCCGGGTTCATGTCGGTGACGGTGGGCCCGGGGTCCACGATGTTCGCGGTGATCCCCTTGGACGCCACGTCGTGGGCCAGGCCCTTGGTGAAGCCGATCAGCGCCGACTTGCTCATGGCGTACAGCGTCACGCCGGGGACCGGCACGCGGTTGGCCCAGCAGCTGCCGATGCTGATGACGCGGCCGCCGTGTCCCAGGTGGGGGATGGCCGCCTGGGTGGCCAGGAAGACGGCGCGCACGTGGACGGCCAGCGTGCGGTCGATCTCCTCCGGCGTCACGCCCTCGATCGGGCCGTAGGGGAAGACGCCGGCGTTGTTCACCAGGATGTCGAGCCGGCCGAGCTCCACCGCGGTCTGCTCGACGGACCGGACGACGGCCGCCGGGTCCGCGCTGTCGGCCCGGATGGCCAGGCCCCTGCGTCCGAGCGCCTCGATCGCCTTCACGACCTCCCGGGCCTTGTCGGCCGCGCTCACATACGTCAGGGAGACGTCCGCGCCCTCCTCCGCCAGTCGGAGGGCGGTCGCGGCACCGATGCCGCGGCTTCCCCCGGTCACCAGTGCCACCTTGCCCGCAAGCTGAGCCATCTCGCTCCATTCACGCTAGGGTTGAGTTCTGGGTCGAACGATCCAGAAATACTAAACAGGCAGGATGACCGAGGGTCAACCCATCCCCGAGGAGGCAGACATGGCCGAAAGAGGCCGACCGCGCGCGTTCGACCGGGCCGCGGCGCTGCGGCGCGCGATGGTGACGTTCTGGGAGCTCGGTTACGAGGGCACGAAGCTCACGGACCTGACCGCCGTCATGGGCATCAACTCCGCCAGCCTGTACAACACCTTCGGCTCGAAGGAGCAGTTGTTCCGCGAGGCCGTCGAGCTCTACGACCGCACCGCGGGCTCGGCGACCAACCGCGCGCTGCGCGAGGCACCGACGGCGCGGGCCGCGGTGGAGGCCATGCTGCGCGGCAACCTCGACACCTTCACCGAGCCGGAGACCCCGAGCGGCTGCATGATCGTGCTGGCGGCCACGAACTGCTCGCACCAGAACAAGCAAGTCGCCGACCACCTGGCCCAGTGGCGGCGGACCTCGGTAGCGGAGCTGGAGAAGCGGCTGGGGCGGGCCGTGGAGGAGGGCGAGCTGGAGCCGGGGACGGACGTCCGCGCGATCGCCGCCTTCTACGCGACCGTCCTGCACGGGCTGTCGATAGAGGCCCGGGACGGCGTGCCCCTGGAACGGCTCCGCTCCACCGTGGACCACGCCGTGGCCCTGTGGGACTCCCTGGTGCGACAGCCGGCCGGACAGCGGTGAGGGGGCGCCCGGCTGTATCAGGGCCGGACGCCCCCTTGTACGCCGGGCGGGGTCACCCGCAGGCGGCTGTCCCCTCGACCGCCTTGGTGTAGGCGACGAGCAGTTTCTCGATGGCGGCCGGGTCGTCGACGCCCGAGTCGCGGGTCTCGACTGTGATGTAGAGGTCCTGCTCCGGATGCTCCGAAGCCTTGCAGGAAGGGACGGTCTTGCCTACGCCGGCTTGCCCGGTGTGGACGAAGCGTTCGTTTTCCGACATAGTCCCGTCGTCCGTGCCGGGGTACGCCTGCGAGACCGCCGCCGTGGTGTGCCCCTCACTCCACCAGGCCTGCGCGAGGCTGAGGACCAGCTTGCCGTCCACGGACAGGTTGCAGCGGATCGTTCCGCCGTTCGGTTTCTGGGTGGCAGTGGTGAGAGAGTCGCCGCCGGGCAGTACGGCCTTCACCTGTGCGGGGTCCACGGTGATCCCGCACAGGGAGGCGGGCACGGTGTACGCCTTCTTGGGCGGGGCGTCGCCGGAGCACGCCGACAAGGTAGCGGCGAGAGCGACGGTGGCTGACACGGAGACGATCCTGCCGATGAACCGGCGACGGCGAGGAGTTCCACTGACAGACAACGCGAGAAGCCTTTCGATGTGGGGGCGGGGAAGACGCGGCAGGCGCTGTCCCCGGGAATGCGGTCAGATGTCCGTCTTCAAATGGGGGTTCATCTGCTCGGTGCTTGTACCGGCGGCCAGGAACCCGTCCTGGGTGGCCCTGCGGGCCTTCTCGTCGATGCTGTTGTCCATCAGGTCGTCGCGGCCGTGCGCCTTCGCCGCTTCCTCTACGGCTTGCTCGGTGTATTCCGAGTTCTTCTCGACGCCGTTCTCCCACAGTTCGCCCATGACAGGGCCGGCGTCGTCCTTGGCCTTCCCCTCGGCGTCCTTGAAGAAGGATTCCAGGACCATGCTGCTCGCCGTCTCCGCCAAGCCACCGGCCACCGCGCCGCCGACCGGGCTGGCGACGAACGACGTACCCACGCCAATACCCGTACCGATGCCCCCGGAGATGGCATTCTTCCACTGCGCCACGGACTGCTCGTACTTCTTGTCCTTTTCCTCGGCTTCGCCGGCGACCGCCTCCTGGCGGCCGATGGCCAGCGTGCCGGACACCTCGCCCGAACCGTGGGCGATCTCACGGACGGCGAACTCCGTGTCCTTCGAGTAGACCTTGTCGGCCGGCAGATCCGGGTTCATGTGGTAGTCCATGAGGTTCGCCATGTACTGCTTGTTGGCCACCTCCACGGCCGCGTACCCCTCGGCGTTCTGGCCCACGGTCAACAACAGGGCGTTGACATCGCGGTGGTTGAGCGTGGCGGAGCTGCCGGCGACGGGGAACAGCTTGTCCGTTTCGCCGTCCGAGTCGTTCGTCATGGCCCGGTTGATGTCCGGCAGGTACTCCGAGGTGATCTGCCCGATGCTGTCGGTCATGTAGTTGTGCTTGGTGAGCCGTTCGTTGTCGTCCGCGACGGAGGCCACGAGCGACTCGAAGAGCTTGGTCTGCCCCTCGTTGTGGGCCGGAGTGTCCACCGTCGGCAGCTCGCCTGCCGGGTGCCCGGTCGTGGCGGCCTCCAGGGCGTGGGCGAGGGTGTTGCGGCCGGTGTTGTCGTCGTCGCCCTTGAAGTTGGTCTCCTGCGGCCACTCCCGCTCCTCGAAGAGGTACTGGAAGTTGGAGAGCGGAATCTTCCCGTTCTTGCCGTTGCCGTCGGTATCACGCTCGAAGGGGGAGTTCTCCTTGGAGATGTACTCCTGGTTGAAGAAGTCGGTCGCCGCGTCCGGGCTGTTGGAGAGGCCCTTGAGGTAGCCGGTCAGCGGGTCGTCGCCGCTGTCCTCGCCGATCCGGTTGAGCCACGGGTCCGGGCCCCGGTGCTGCCACGCCATGTTCTCGTGCTCGCCGTTGCCGGTGAGCCTGCGTTCCGTCTCCATGAGCTTGTTGCCGTAGCTCTTGAGGAACTGGTCGTCGTAGTCGCCGGTCCGCATCAGGTTGCTCATGACCTGGAAGCCCATGGGGCCGCCGCCGTCCCGGCCGATGGGCTGCTCGCCCAGCTTGATCATGTTGCCCTTCCAGCTCGTCATGTCGGCGGAGTCGCTCTGGGTGGCGGTGGCGAGCGTGAGGCCGAGATTGCGCTGGAGGTCGTCGAGCTTGTCGAGCCGTTCGCTGCCCACGTGCGGGTTGACGGCCGGGTCGTTGATGCCCTGCCAGAATTCCAGGGTCTTCTTGGGCCCGAGCTGTGTGGCGAACCGCTCGGCGAACAGCGGATCGTTCTTGTACTTGTCCAGACCGTTGTTGATCTTGTCGAAGTCGGCGGGGGTGAGGTCCTCGGGGTTCTTCGCCGCGATCTTGGCGAGGTCCTCGGCCGCCTGGACGGCCTCGACCGCGGAGTCACGGTCCTTGTAGGAGGCGTCCGAGAAGCCCATCGTGGACTGGTTGGCAATCGCGGTCAGTACCTTGCTCGCCGAGGTGTCGCTCTCCGTGGCCTTCTTGAGAATCCCCTGCACTTCGTCGCGCAGCGCGGTGACATCGCTCTGGTCGTGCTCCGGGACGGAGGTGCCTTTCGCCGCTCGATCCGGGTGGATGTTCATCGTGACGGTGAAACCGCCGCCGCCGTTGTCGACGACGGTCAGATTCTTCCGGGCTCCGCGGCTGATGGCCTCCTCGACGTCCTTCTTGTGCTGCCGCAGCTCGTCGCGGGTGTCGGTGAGGATCTTGTGAATGGTGTTGGCCTGGGTGTGGGCGTCGGCGAACTCACCGGCGGTCTTACCGACGAACTCCTTGGTGACCTGGGCGTTCAGGCCGGCCCAGTCGGCAGAGTTGGCGGCTTTGCGCAATCCGCTCTCTGCCTGCTTCTTCAGTTGCACGAGGTTGCGTACGAGCAGGCCCCAGTCGGAGACGGCTTCGTCGAGCGTCGCGAAGTTGCCGAAGCGCAGCGCGTCAAGATCCATGAGTGGTCGTTTCTCCCTGTGCGTCCTGGTCGCGCTGCTACTTCTTCTGCTCGTACGCCGGGTTCTTCTTCCCTGGCCCGCCGGCCCGCTCGTCGAATCCGGCATCCAGGGCGTCGATGCTGCTCATCTGCCGCTGGATGTAGTGGTCGTCGCCGGCGTGCACCTTCTTGGTGACCTGCATGTGGTTGGCGATATGGGCGCAGGCGTCCATGAGCGACTTCAGCTGCTCGTCCCACCGCTTCGATACGTGCTTGAGTCCGCCGCCCAACGCGAAACCCTGGCCACTCAGGTCGCCGGCCGCTTTGTCACTGCTGGGAACGGCTACCCGGGCCTTGCCCCACAGCTCGTCGTAGAGGCCGTGTGCCTGGCTGCCGATCTTCACCAGATCGCCGTTGGTCACCTTGAGGTCACCGGTCTGTCCGGGCAGGGCCGCCGAGCCGCCGCCCCCGGGGTCGAGCTGGTTCAACTGCATCCCGGTGGACTGCCGATGGGCGGCGTCCGCCTTCAGCTGTTCCCACTCGTCCCATGCCATGGAAAACCCTTCCCCCGCGTGTTCCGCTGCTTTCCGTCGCGCCCGGTGGGCGTCTCTGTCTCAGGCCAAGCTAGCAACTCGACCGGGTGGCCGAGCGGGGGAAGCCCGATCCTCGGGCCGTGGTTGTGACCATCTCGTGGAGACGTCGGGGGCCAGCGCTGTCCGATGTCCCGGGATCACGTGATGGGTTTGCGTCCGCGCCCTGCGTGGCCCGCTGGTACGCCCCGGCGGGCCACGCGAGCGGGCCTACGGACTTCAGGCGGCCGGGTGCCGGGCCGCCGACCGCCGTCCGCCGCGAGGTGCCGCGACGCCCGGCCACTCGGGCGCGGACGCGGGCAGGACCCCGGACCGGGGGCATACGTGGAGGGCCGCCTCCTCGTGCGGCAGCCGTACGGTTCTCGCCCAGGACATCCCGGTCCGCTCCATCACCCGGCGGCAGGCCAGGTGGGTGGCCCCGCGGCGGGCGCGGCTAACATCCCGTGTGACCGAAACGACCGAACCGCCCGGGCGCCGCGCCCCCATATTCGCCGACCTCACCCCGCTGCGGCTCTCGCCCGACTACCGACGGCTCTGGTTCGGGAACACCGTCTCCTGGATCGGCCAGGGCATGACGTCGCTGGCGGTCTCGCTCCAGGTCTACGACATCACCGGGTCCGCGTTCTCCGTGGGGCTCATCGGGTTCTGCTCACTGGTGCCGCTGGTCGTCTTCGGGCTCTACGGCGGGGCCGTCGCGGACACCGTCGACCGGCGCAAGCTCGGCCTGTTCAGCGCCGCCGGGTCGTTTCTCCTGTCCGTCGTCCTGGTGGCGGCGACGGCCGTGGGCATCGAACGGGTCGGGCTGCTGTACGCGGTCGTCGCCCTCCAGGCCGTCTGCTTCGCCCTCAACGCACCGGCCCGCTCCTCGATGATCGCCCGGCTGCTCCCGGCCGAGCAACTGCCCGCCGCCAACGCGCTGAACTCCATCACCAGCACGACGGGCATGCTCGTCGGGCCGATGCTGGGAGGCCTGATCGTCGGCTGGTGGGGCTACCGCTCCGCGTACACCGTGGACGCCGTCTGTTTCACCGCCTCCCTGTACGCGATGTGGCGGCTGCCCTCCATGCTGCCCGAGCGGCAGGACGGCGGCACGGGGAAGCGGGCCTCCGTCCTGGACGGGCTGCGTTTTCTCGGGACCCGGCCGAACCTGCGGATGACCTTCTTCACCGACCTGTGCGCGATGGTCCTCGCCCACCCCCGCGCCCTCTTCCCGGTCGTCGCCGTCCTCTGGTACGGGGGTGACGCCCGGACCGCCGGCCTGCTCGTCGCCGCCCCGGCCCTCGGCGCGCTGCTCGGCGGCGTGTTCTCCGGCTGGCTCGGCCGGATCCGGCGGCACGGGCTCGCGATCCTGCTGGCCGTCGGCTCCTGGGGCGTCGCCATCGCCGTCTTCGGGCTCACCCGCAACCTCTGGCTGGGGCTGCTGTTCCTGGCGCTCGCCGGATGCGCGGACACCATCTCCATGGTCTTCCGCAACACCATGCTCCAGGCAGCCGTGCCCGACGAGATGCGCGGCCGGCTCCAGGGCGTCTTCATCGTCGTCGTGGCGGGCGGCCCCCGCCTCGGGGACTTCCTGGCAGGCTCGGTGGCCGACCTCGCCACCCCGGCCGTCGCCGTCACCGGCGGCGGCGTCCTGTGCGTGACCGGCGTGGCCCTGCTCGCGCTGAAGTGGCGCGCCTTCGCCCGCTACGACGCCCACGACCCGCAGCCGTAGGCCGCAGCGGTGAGCGGCCCCGGCCCGACCGGGCGCCGCCCGCTCAGCTCACGATCGAGCGGGCGAACCCGAGCTCCAGCAGGTCCTGCGGGCGCAGCCGCAACTGGTCGGCGGTGGCGCCGGTCTCCGACGGCGGCCGCTTGAGGATCGCGGCGGCCAGTTCCGGGGCGATGACGGAGAAGTAACTGTCCGCCGTGACATGGGTGTTGTCCGGCGCCGCGAGGGCCAGCGCCCCGCCCGAGCCGCCCTCGCCGATCACCAGCGTCGTCACCGGCACCCGGGCCGCCGCGACGGCCGCGAAGGCGTCCGCGATGGCCGCGCCCGCGCCCGCCCGCTCCGCCTCGGCGTCGTTGGCCGCGCCCGGGGTGTCGACGAGGGTGAGGACGGGGACGCCGAGCCGGTCCGCCAGCCGGATGGTCCGGGCCGCCGCGCGGTACCCGGCCGGGCGGGTCGGCGTCCCGCACTGGGCGACGTACGCGACGGGCAGCCCGTCCGCGCGCAGCCCGAAGCCGCACAGCAGCCCCGGGTCCGTACCGCCGCACCGGTCCCCGTGGAGCGGAAGCCGTACGGCGAAGTAGTCGGCCAGATAGGCCTCAGCGCGGGGCCGCAGCGGATCGCGGGCCGCCGCCACCGCCTCCCGCCCGGTCTCCGGAAGCCGGGCCGCCGACCGTGCGCGGGGCAACGGGGCGGCGGGGAGCGCGTCGGGTGCGTCGGCCCGGGGCGCGCCGGTCACCGCGTGCGGGTCGGGCCGGGGCATGTCGGCCACCGCGTGCGGGCCGAGCGCGCGCAGCCAGTGCGTCACCGCCCGGGCCAGCTCGCCGGGCGGGACGACCGCGTCCACCTGGCCCGCAGCGAACTGCCCCTCCGCGCTGTACGCATGGGGATCCGCGTCCGCCGGCCGCACCCGGGAACCGGCGAAGCCGACCTGCGCGCCCGGCAGCGCCAGCACCACATCGGCGCCCGCCCCCACCGTGGCCCAGCCGCCGCCGGTCGTCGGGTCGCGGACCACCGCGATCTGCGGGAGCCCGGCCGCCCGCAGCCGGGTGGAGGCGGCGGCCACCCGCTGGAGCTGGGTCAACGCGACCATGCCCTCCTGCATCCGGCTGCCGCCGGTCGCGACGAGTGCGAGCAGGGGCAGCCGCCGGGTCAGGGCCAGCTCGTACGCGGCGGCCAGCCGGTCGCCCGTAGACCGGCCCAACGAGCCACCCAGGAAACCGAATTCGAAGGCGAGCAGCACGCACGCGCGGTCGCCGACGACCCCGGTGCCGTACACCACGGACTCCTCCTCGCCGGTCCGCGTCGCGGCCCGCTCCCGCGCCGCGTCGTACCCCGCCCAGCCGAGCGGACCGTCCGGCGGCAGGGGGTGCGACGACGGGCGGTGCTCGGTGAAGCCCGCCGCTCCGGTGAGCAGCGCGATCGTCTCCCGGGCCGTAGCCCGGGCGGGGGAGTCAGCGGGCATGGAGCGACCTCTTCATGATCTTGCCCAGGTCGTTGCGGGGCAGGGTGTCCAGGTAGTGCACGGTGCGCGGGCGTTTGTGCGGGGCCAGCTGGGCCGCCACATGGTCCGCCAGCTCCTCGGCGGCGGGCGGGGAGCCGGGGTCGGCCGCGACCACCCAGGCCACGACCCGTTCGCCCAGGTCCGGGTCCTCCTCGCCGGTCACGGCGGCTTCCCGGACGCCGGGGTGCGCGAGCAGCACGTTCTCGATCTCGCCCGCGCCGATCTTGTAGCCGCCGCTCTTGATCAGGTCGGTGGCCTTGCGCCCGACGATCGTGACGTAGCCGTCCTCGTCGACCGTGCCGACGTCCCCCGTACGGAACCAGCCGTCCGCCGTGTGCGCTGCGGCGGTGGCGTCGGGCCGGTTGAGGTAGCCGGTGAACAGGTTCGGGCCCCGGACCTGGATCTCACCGATCGCCCCGGGCTCGCCGAGCACCGTGCCGTCCTCCTCCGCCAGGCGCAGCTCCACCCCGGCGAGCGGCGGGCCCACCGTGCCGGGGCGCGGGGCGTCGTCCGCCCGGATCCCCGTATTCATCAGGGTCTCCGTCATCCCGTACCGCTCGATCACCCGCCGCCCGGTCGCCGCCGCGATGCGTTCGTGGTCGTGCACGGGCAGCGCCGCCGAGCCGGAGACCAGCAGCCGGGCCCCGGCCAGCGCCCCGGCCAGCGCCCCGGCCAGGGCGTCCCGTCCGCCGCCGTCCGCCGGGGAGCCGTGTCCGCCCCCGCCCGCCGGGCCGTCCAGCACCTCCGCCAGCCGGTGGTACATCGTCGGCACCCCGAACAGCATGGTGCCGCCGGAGGCCAGCTCACGGGCCACGCCCTCGGGTGAGAACCTCCCCAGGTGGCGGACGGAGCCGCCGCGCCGCAGCGGCCCGAGGACGCCCAGGATCAGCCCGTGCACATGGAACAGCGGCAGCGCGTGGACCAGGACGTCGTCGCCGGTCCACCCCCAGGCGTCCTCCAGAGCGTCCAGCGACGCGGCGACGGCCCGTCGGGACAGGACGGCGCCCTTGGGCGGGCCGGTGGTGCCGGAGGTGTAGACGATCAGGGCGGGGGACTCGGGGTCCTCCTCGGCCGGAGGGCCCCCGCCCGCCGTGGCCGTCGGCTCCTCTTCGGCCGGAGGGCCCTCGCCCGCCGTGTCCTCCACGAGAGCGCCTGCCGCCCGCGCGTCCACGGTCACGCGCCGCAGCTTCGCCAGCGCGGGCGGCAGCGCGTCGTCCGGTCCCGCGAGTACGGCCGTGGGTGCGCTGTCGGCCAGGATGTGCGCCAACTCGCGCTCTCCGGTACGGGGGTTGAGCGGCACGGCCGGGACTCCGGCCCGCAGCGCCGCCACCACCGCGATCACCGTCTCCGGTGTCGGGGTGGCCCAGACGGCGACCCGGCCCGCGTCCGCGATGCGGGCGGCGAGCGCGTCGGCGGTTCCGGCCAGCCGGCCGTAGGTCAGGGACAGGTCACCGAAGCGGACGGCCTCCCGGGAGGCCGCCGGGCCGGTGGAGGACTGGAGCGCGGGAAGAAGGAGGGTCACGCCCGGAAGCCTAAGGGCTGTCCCCGCCCGGACCCGGATGGCGACGAGGGCGGCGTCGCCCGGCTTGGTTTCCGGACAGCCCGTGCCGCCCTCCGCATTGCTGCACGGAGCACCCAATCGCAATTTTGACACGACCTTGACAAATTAATTTTGCGTTGCCAGCATGCAAAAAGCCTCCCAGTAGGGAGAGTTGGAGCGCTCTCTCCAAGAAAAAAGCTGCCTGCGGCCTGCATCGGCGCAGTCGTCGTACGTCTGCACATCGCACGTCTGCACACGCACGTCTGCACACGCACGCCTGCACATCACACGTCTGCACATCGCATGTCGTACGTCCCGTGCGCCGGGAACCGTACGCCGCAAAGCGCGACAGCGCCTTGCCTGAGGGGCCCCACGTACCGTCAGGAAGGAACGACCATGTCACCCGCACCCCCACGGTGGTCCAGACGCGCCACCGCGCTCGCCGCACTGCTCGCGGCCACGCTCGCCGTCCCCGCGGCGGGGCCGGCCGTCGCCGCCGACCCCGAGGCCCGCGCCCCGCGCGTCGCGGCCGACATCCCCGCCGCCGACTACCAGCAGGTCCAACTGGCCCTCGGCGGCGCCGAACTGGGCGAGGCGATGTCGCTCGCCGTGCTGCCGGACCGGTCCGTGCTGCACACCGCCCGCGACGGCACGGTCCGGCTGACCAACGCCGCCGGGGCGACGAAGACCGCCGGGAAACTCGACGTCTACACCCACGACGAGGAGGGCCTCCAGGGCATCGCCGTCGACCCGGGCTTCTCGGCGAACCGCTTCGTCTACCTCTACTACTCGCCGGTCCTGAACACCCCGCCGGGCGACGCCCCCACCACCGGATCCGCCGCCGACTTCGAGGCGTGGAAAGGGCATCTGAACCTCTCCCGCTTCGTCCTCAGGGCGGACGGCACCCTCGACACCGCCAGCGAGAAGGTCGTACTGGAAGTCGCGAGCGACCGGGGCCAGTGCTGCCACGTCGGCGGCGACATCGACTTCGACGCCGCCGGGAACCTCTACCTCACCACCGGCGACGACACCAACCCCTTCGAGTCGGCCGGCTACGCCCCCATCGACGAACGCACCAACCGCAACCCGCAGTTCGACGCCCAGCGCTCCTCCGGCAACACCAACGACCTGCGCGGCAAGCTGCTGCGGATCAAGCCCACCGCGGACGGCGGCTACACGATCCCGGCGGGCAACCTCTTCGCCCCCGGCACCGCGAAGACCCGCCCCGAGATCTACGCGATGGGCTTCCGCAACCCGTTCCGGATGTCCGTCGACAAGAAGTCCGGAGCCGTCTACATCGGCGACTACGGCCCCGACGCCGGCGGCACCGACCCGGCCCGGGGACCCAGCGGCCAGGTCGAGTTCAACCGGGTCACCCAGCCCGGCAACTTCGGCTGGCCGTACTGCACGGGCACCAACACGCCCACGGAGACGTACGGCGAGTACGCCTTCCCCAGCGGCCCGTCCGCCGGCAAGTACACCTGTGCCTCCGGCCCCGCCAACAACTCCTTCCGGAACACCGGCCAGGCCACGCTGCCTCCGGCCCGGCCCGCCTGGATCCGGTACGCCGGTGACGCGGGCTCCCCGCCGGAGTTCGGCGGCGGCTCGGAGTCCCCGATGGCCGGACCCGTGTACAACTTCGACCCGGACCTCGACTCGGCCGTGAAATTCCCCGCCTCCCTCGACGGCCGCTTCTTCGCCACCGAGTACGGCCGCAAGTGGATCAAGCCGGTCGAGATCGAGGCTGACGGATCGCCCGGAACCATCGACACCTTCCCGTGGACCGGCACCCAGGTCATGGACTCCGCGTTCGGACCCGACGGCGCGCTGTACGTCCTCGACTACGGCACCGGCGCGAACAACCAGGCCCTGTACCGCGTCGAGTACCTCGCGGGCAACAACCGCTCCCCGGTCGCCAGGGCCGCCGCCGACAGGACCACCGGACCCACCCCGCTCGCGGTCTCCTTCTCCTCGGCCGGCAGCGCCGACCCCGAGGGCGGAAACCTCAGCTACGCCTGGGACTTCGGCGACGGGACCACCTCCACCGCCGCCAACCCCACCCACACCTACACCACCGCCGGGACCTTCCGCCCGACGTTGACCGTCACCGACCCCGCAGGGCTCACCGGCTCCGCGAGCCTGGTCGTGACGGCGGGCAACAGCGCTCCCACCGTCACGCTCAACACCCCCGCGGACGGCTCGCTCTTCTCCTTCGGCGACTCCGTTCCCTTCACCGTGAGCGTCAGCGACCCCGAGGACGGCACGATCGACTGCTCCAAGGTCAAGGTCACCTACCTCCTCGGCCATGACAGCCACCGCCACCAGATCACCTCGAAGAACGGCTGCTCCGGCACCATCGACGTCCCCGTCGACGGGGAGCACGACACCGCCGCCAACATCTACGGGGTCTTCGATGCCGAGTACACCGACACGAGCGGGCTCACCACGCACAGCGACTCCGTCCTCCAGCCGCGCCACCGCCAGGGCGAGCACTTCGCCGCCCACAACGGCATCCAGGTCGCCCCGCACGGCCCCGCCGAGGGCGGTGCGACCGTCGGCTACACGGACGACGGCGACTGGGTCTCCTTCACGCCGTACGTCCTGTCCAACGCCACCTCCATCACCGCGCGGGTCTCCTCCGGCGGCGCGGGCGGCACCCTGGAGGTGCGGGCCGGCTCCGCCACCGGGACGCTGCTCTCCTCGCTCGCCGTCGCCCCGACGGGCGGCTGGGAGAACTTCGTGAACGTCACGGCGGACGTGAACAACGCCCCCGCCGGGACAACCGAGCTGTTCTTCGTCTTCAAGGGCCCGACAGGCCGGGGCAGCCTCTTCGACCTGGACGCCTTCACGTTCAACACGCAGGGAGCGCAGGTGGACCACCGATGAGACGATCCCGCGTACGCCGCCTCGCCTGCGCAGTGGCCCTCACCCTCGGGGCGGCCTTCCTGAGCCCCGGAGTGCAGAGCGCGGCAGCAGCCGACCCCTACCAGGTCCTCGTCTTCTCCAAGACTGCCGGATTCCGGCACGACTCCATCCCGGCGGGCATCACCGCCCTTCAACAGCTCGGCGCGGCCAACGCGTTCACCGTGACCGCCACCGAGGACGCGACCGCCTTCACCCCGGCGAACCTCGCCGGGTACGAGGCCGTCGTCTTCCTCTCCACCACCGGCGACGTCCTGAACGGCACCCAGCAGAGCGCCCTCAAGGGGTATGTGGACGGCGGCGGCGGATTCGTCGGCGTCCACGCGGCGGCCGACACCGAGTACGACTGGCCGGAGTACGAGGACCTCGTCGGCGCCTGGTTCCGTAGTCACCCCGCGATCCATGAGGCCCGCCTCACCACCGAGGACCACGTCCACCCGGCGACCGCGCACCTGGACGACACCTGGACGCGGACCGACGAGTGGTACAACTACCGCTCCAACCCCCGCTCCGACGTCCACGTCCTCCAGTCCCTGGACGAATCCAGCTACAGCGGCGGCGAGATGGGCGGCGACCACCCCATCACCTGGTGCCACCAGCAGCAGGAGGGCCGCTCCTTCTACACCGGACTCGGCCACACCATCGAGTCCTTCGCCGACCCCGACTTCCGCCAACTGCTCCTCGGCGGCGTCCAGTACGCGGCCGGAGCCGTGGAGGCCGACTGCGGTGCGGGCGGACCGGGCCCGGGCGGCGACAGCGCGGAGGCGGAGGCGTACACCTCCTCCTCCGGCGTCCAGAGCGCCGCCCACGGCTCGGCGAGCGGGGGAGCCACCCTCGGCTACATCGACCACGGCGACTGGGCGGGCTACTCCGCACTCGACACCGCCGGGGCCACCGCCTTCACCGCCCGGGTCTCCTCGGCCGGCGCGGGCGGCACCATCGAGGTCCGCTCCGGCTCCGCCACCGGGCCGCTCCTCGGCTCGGCGTACGTCGCCCCGACCGGCGGCTGGGAGACCTTCACCGAGGTCACCACCACCCTGACCGCCGGAACAGGCCCGCTGTTCCTGCGGTTCACCGGGGGAGCCGGCGCCCTCTTCGACATCGACCGCCTCACCCTGACCCGCGCCCCGGCCACCGAGGACGAGGGCTCGTCCAACGTGCACCTCTTCTACTACGCCTGGTACGGCACCCCCGAGGGCTCGGGGAGCTGGCGGCACTGGCAGCAGGGCGGCCACACCCCGCCGGACTCCATCGGAGCCGACCTCTACCCGAAGCTCGGCCCGTACGACTCCGGGGACATCACCGGAGCCGTCGACCAGCACATGAAGTGGATCCAGCGGTCCGGCGCGGGCGTCATCGTCTACAGCTGGTGGGGGCAAGGGGGATACGAGGACTCCCTCGCCGGTGACGTCATGGACGCCGCCGCCCGCCACGGCATCGAGGTCGCCTGGCACATCGAGCCCTACAGCGGCCGTACCGCCGAATCCGTCGTCGACGACATCGCTTATCTGGAAGGGAAGTTCGGCGACCACCCCGCCTTCTACCGGGACGCGGCGAACGGCGACCGCAACGCCTACTACGTCTTCGAGAGCCTGAGGATCCAGGACTGGTCGGCGCTGGACGCCGTCAAGGACACCGCCATCGTCCTCGCCCAGACCACCGACACCAGCAAGGTCGACCACTTCGGCGGGATCTACACCTACGACGGCATCGCCGGGGCCACCGCGCCCGGCTGGAAGAACGCCGGCGACTACGCCAAGGCCAACGGCCTGGTCTGGGCCCCCTCGGTCGCCCCCGGCTACCTCGACGACCGGGCCGTGCCCGGCAACACCACCCCCACCCTGGGCCGCGCGGACGGCGCCTCCTACGACCTGGAGTGGAACAACGCCCTCGACCCGGCCATCGGCGGGAACCCCACCTGGGTCTCCGTCACCTCGTTCAACGAGTGGCACGAGGGAAGTTCCATCGAACCGGCCTCCTCCAGCCCGCCCCCGGGCCACGGCTACGAGACCTACGAGGGGGCGTACGGCAAGACCGGTGAGGCCGCCGAGACGGCCTACCTCGACCGGACCGCGTACTGGGCGGACCGGTTCGAACAGCAGCTCCGGCAGCGCGGCTGACCGCACCGGAGCCCTCGCGCGGACGGCCGCGTTCCGGCGGGAACGCGGCCGTTCCGATGCTCTCTCCCTGACCGGCTCCTGCCGCGACCGGGTCTCTCCGTTGCGAGGCCTCACTCCTCGCGCTGGACGGTCCGCATCCGCCCGTACGCGTACACGCACCCCGCCAGCGCCAGATCGGACAGCAGCATGAAGCCGATCGCGTAACTGTCCTTGGCGCTGTAGATCGCGCCCATCACCAGCGGCGGCACGAAGCCGCCCAGCCCGCCCATCGCCCCGACGATGCCCGTCACGCTGCCCACCTTCGGCTGCGGCGTCACCTGCGAGACCAGGGCGAACACACTGCCGCTCGCGGTGCCGAGCCCGGCCGCCATGGCCAGCAGCGCGATCGTGCCGACCGGGTTCAGCGGCGGCTCGAAGGCCTGCACGATCGCCATCAGCGCGGCCAGCAGCAGGGCGACCGAGGTCACCAGCGCCGGGTGCGCCCGGTCCGAGAGCCAGCCGCCGATCGGCCGGAAGACCACCGTGACCAGGGCGAACCCGGCCGCCTTGGTGCCCGCCTCGGTCGGCGACATCTCGTACCAGGTCTTCAGATACGTCGGCAGATACACCCCGAACGCCACGATGCCGCCGAAGCCGATCGCGTACAGGGCCGACAGCTCCCAGGTCACCCGCAGCTTCCCGGCCTCGCCGAGCCGGTGCGCCAGCGTGTCCGTGGGGACCTTCCGGCCGGGGTGGTCGCTGACCAGGACGGCCGCCACCAGCGCGTACACCACCAGTGCCCCCGCGACCACGAGGAACGGCAGATCGTCGCCGTGCTTCGCGATGCGCGGCGTGAAGTAGCCCGACAGCGCCACCCCGCCCATGCCCATCCCGAACACCCCCAGGGCGAAGCCCCGTTTGGCCGGCGGGAACCAGGAGTTGACCAGCGGAACGCCGATCGCGAACGTCGTCCCGCCGAGCCCCAGGAGAAAGCCGACCGCGAGCATCGCCCCGTAGGAGTTCTTCGCCGGGATCAGCAGCAGCACCGGCACGATCGTCAGCGCCGACACGAGCGGGAACATCAGCTTCGCGCCGTACTTGTCCGTCAGCGCCCCCACCGGGATCCGGCCCAGCGACCCCACGAGCACCGGCACGGCCACCAGGAAGGACTGCTGGAACGAGCTGAGCCCCAGCCGGTCCTTGTACTCCCCGGACATCGGCGCGATCAGATTCCACGCCCAGAAGGTCAGCGCGAAGCCGACCGTCGCCAGGACGAGATTGCGGTACGCGGCCGACGGAGGTGCGGCTGCCGCCGGGACGGGCGGCTCGGGAGACTGCTTGGCGGAGGTGTCCACCCGACCAGTCAAGGGCGCGGGACGCCGCACGGCCCGCTGGGCTGCGCCGACCGGGGGGACAGCGGGGCCCGGGGCACCCGGCGGTCTCCGGCGGTCTCCGGCGGTCTCCACCAGCCGATACTGCCATGAACTGGGACAATCACGGTATGGATCGGCTGGACAGGGAAATCCTCGGCATTCTCCAGGAGGACGCGCGGATCTCGTACCGGGATCTGGGCGTACGCGTGGGGCTCAGCGCCAACGCGGCGGGCGACCGCGTCCGCCGGATGCGCCGCGACGGGGTCATCCGGGGCTTCACCGTCATCGTCGACCCGGCCGCCGACACCCGTTCGGGCCTGGTTGTCTTCATCGATGTGACGTTGCGGCTCGACACGACGAACGAGGAGTTCGAACGCTCGGTGCTGATGCTGCCCGGAATCACGGAGGTGGTACACGTGACGGGCGGCCACGACTACCTCGTACGGGCCACCGTCGCCGACCCCGGGGCGCTGGACACCCTGCTGCGCCGGCTGAAACGGGAGGCGGGCATCGCCCACTCCAACACCCGGATCGCCCTGCGGGCGGCCCCGAAGCACTGAGCCGCCGGAGCCGCCGGAGCCACCGGGGCCGCCGGGCCGCCGGGCCGCCGGAACCACCGGAGCCACCGGGGCCGCCGGGCCGCCGGGCCGCCGGAACCACCGGAGCCACCGGAGCCGCCGGAGCCGCCGGAGCCGCCGGAGCCGCCGGAGCCGCCGGAGCCGCCGGAGCCGCCGGAGCCACCGGAGCCACCGGGGCCGCCGGGCCACCGGGGCCGCCGGGTCAGGCCGGGGTCTGCCAGGTCACCGTCGTCGGACGGCCGTCCTCGCCGCGCCCGTCGTCCGCGACCACCAGCCGCACCCCGGTCCGCCCGTCCGGCAGCCGGACCGTGGCGTCCACCTCCACCTCGATGGCCGACACCCCGGGCCTGCGGTGCGCGGCGGCCAGCGCCCCGCGCAGGGCGGCCAGCAGCTGCCGCCCCGTCTCCTCGTCCACCAGCGCGTCCACCGCCCCGGCGAACCGCACCGACGGCGGGAAACCCAGCAGGGCCGCCGCGCCCCCGGTCTCGCGCAGCACCCGGCCCCGGAAGGTGCTCGGGGCCCCGGCCGGCGGCTGCTGGAGCGCGAAGATCGCGGTGCGGACCTCCTGGATGGTGGAGTCCAGCTCGTCCACGGCCCGCCCCAGCAGCTCATCGGTCTGCGTCTCTACGCTGCCGCCGGTCTCCGCCTCTGAGCCGCCGGCCTCCTCCGACGCCGCCCGGCGGCGGGTCGACTCCAGCATCATCTCGGTGGCGAAGAGCCGCTGGACCACCAGATCGTGCAGGTCACGGGCGATCCGGTCACGGTCCTCGTACACCGCGAGCTGCTCCCGGTCGGCCTGCGCGTCCGCCAGCACCAGGGCCAGCGCCGCCTGCGAGGCGAACTGGGTCGCCAGCAGCCGGTCCATCTCCGTGTACGGCCGCTCGCCGCGCCGCCGGGGCAGGGCGAGCGTGCCGATGAGCCGCCCGCCGCTCTGGAGCGGCAGCATCATGCTCGGTCCGAAGCGGGAGCGTACGCCGGTGGTCATCCGGGGGTCGGTGGCCGAGTCCTCGACGAAGACCGGTTCGCCGCCGAGCAGCTGCACCAGCACCGCGGAGCCGGGCTCGATCACCGTGCCGACGATGCCCGCCGGATCGTCCAGGGTGGACGCGGTGACGATCTCCATCCCGCCCTCCTCCGTCGGCTGGAGGATCACCCCGGCCGACGCACCCGCCAGCACCCGGGCCCGCTCGGCCACCGTCATCAGCGCGTCGGCCGCGTCGGTACCGGTCAGCAGGGCCGTGGTGACGGCCGCCGCCCCCGCGATCCAGCGCTCGCGCTGCCGGGCCGTCCCGTACAGCCGGGCGTTGCCGATCGCGATGCCCGCCTGGGCGGCGAGGACCCGCAGCAGGGCCCGGTCCGTGTCACTGAACGGCCCCGACGGCTTCTCGGCGAGACAGAGATGCCCGAAGACCTCGGTATGGACCAGGATCGGCGCCCGCAGGAAGCCGCGCGCCGGGGGACCGCCGGGGGGACGCTCCTGCCGGTCCTCCTCGACCAGAGCGGCCTCGACCAGGGCGGCCGGCCCCCCGGAGGAGTCGTCCGGCAAGAGGTCGAGGTGCTGCCGCTCCG
Organism: Streptomyces sp. NPDC017520; assembly: GCF_044329855.1. Taxonomy (NCBI): domain Bacteria; kingdom Bacillati; phylum Actinomycetota; class Actinomycetes; order Kitasatosporales; family Streptomycetaceae; genus Streptomyces; species Streptomyces sp. NPDC017520. Next base: position 750,725 of record NZ_JBIRKB010000002.1, on the reverse strand, counting down.
CCTCCGTCATCCCGGCGGTGTAGAGCTCCTCGACCCGGTCGCGGTCCGGGTCCAGCACACCGAGCGCACCGTGGCGGGCCCCGGTGAGGGCGGTGGAGGTGTCCACGATCTGCTGGAGGGTGGAGCCCAGCTCCAGGTCGCTGCCGACGTCGAGGAGCGCCTCCAGGAGCATCGGCAGCCGCCCGGCGTCGGCCGGGCCGGGCTCCACGGGCCCCTTCACAGGCTCCGCCCGCGTCGGCCGTTCCACCACCCCGTCCCTGCCGACGCGCTCACCCCGCCAGCGGGTTGAGGACCATCGGCTGGATCTTGCCGTCCAGCATCGCGCCCAGACCGAGCACCGAGCAGACGTCGGGACGCTCCGCGATGTGCACCGGCATCCCGGTCGCGTCGCGCAGCATCTGGTCGAGGCCCGGGAGCAGCGCGCTGCCGCCCACCATCATGATGCCCCGGTCCGCGAGGTCGGCCACCAGGTCCGGCGGGCAGTCGCGGAGCACCTTGCCCACCCCGTCGAGCACCGCGGTGAGCGGCGTGTGGATGGCCTGCCGTACGGCGGCGGTGTCGACCTGCACAGAGCGGGCCAGCCCGGTCGCCACGTCGCGACCGTGGATCTCGGTGAGGGCGGGGCCGGTCAGCTGGAGGCCGTTGCCGTGCAGCGCCAGTTGGAGCGGGCGCACGGACTGGCTCGGGAGCACCAGCTCGTGGTGCTGGCGCAGGTGTTGGATGATCGCCTCGTCGATCGCGTTGCCGCCCACCGGGATCCGGACGGCGGTCACGATCGAGCCGAGCGAGAGCACCGCGATCTGGGTGGTGGCGGCCCCGCACACCATGATCATGGTCGCGGTCGGCTGCTCGACCGGCAGCCCGCAGCCCACGGCCGCCGCGATCAGGGTGTCCACCAGCTCGACCCGGCGGGCGCCGAGCCCGACCAGGGTCTCCACCGTGGCGCGCTGGGCCAGCGGGTCGGCCTCGTGCGGGGTGCAGGCGGCGGCGCGCAGCCGGGGCTTGCGGCGCAGTTGACGGCGGAGCTTGTCGCCCAGCAGATGGCGCAGCATCCGCTGGGCCATCTCGATGTCGACGACGGTGCCGCCGGAGACCGGGCGGGCCACCCGGATGTAATCGGGGGTGCGACCGGTCATCTGCTCGGCGAGCGCACCGACGGCGATGAGGGAGCCGGTACGGGTGTTGACGGCGGCGACGCTCGGTTCGTCGACGACGAGGCCGAGCCCCTTGACGTACACCCGGGTCCTCGCGGCCCCGAGATCGACGGCGACGTGGCAACGCTGCAACTGCTCAAGGCTGACGGTCACGGCGATTCTCCCGAGCGCGCGGATGGAGGGGGGCACCGGCGGCAGCCGGTATCTCTCTTCACAACTTTGGCGCTGTCCGGCCCGTCGCGCGCGTTGGGATGAGCCGGAAGGGGGGGAGGAGCTGACGACACCTCAGCTCAACGGCCCGGTAGCAGCCGCTGGAACAGGCCCCAGGTGAACTCCGCGACCCGCTCCCCGCCGGTGGCCGGGTCGGTGACGGCCAGCGACCACCGGGTCGGGGCGCTGCCCTCCATCGGCCGGGCCGGGGGGAAGGCGCGGGCCGCCTCGTCCACGGTGCACGACCACGGGAGCAGCGCGTCCGGAGAGGTCAGCTCCGGTCCGGCCGCGCCCGGGGCCCGCACCAGCCACTCGTTCCACACGGCCCCGCCGGGCCCGGCCATCACCTCGAACCGCAGGTCGGGCCAGAGCGGCACCGGCCACAGCAGCGCCTCGCACTCCAGCTCCCCGACCCGGCGCGGCAGAATCGCCTCCGGTTCGCCGAGCACCGAGCGGTAGCGCCGCAGTGACCCTCGCCCCCGGGGCGCCCGGACCATGGCCTGCCAGCGGCGGTTGGCCTCCCGCATGTCGGCGAGCGAGGCGCTCAGTTCCTGCCGGGCCTGGTCGACCAGGTCGGGCTGGTGGTCGGCCATCCGGCGCAGCAGGACGAGCTGGAACTGGAGGGGGCCGAAGGGGGCGGGAGCGGTCATGCCGCCCATCCTCCCGCGTGTCAGGCGTATCGGACCGGCCGTCACCCGAATCAGCGCTTCCTCACACGATCCTCACCTGTGCGGCTTCCCTGGTTCTTCCGCACCCGCCTAACCTGCGGGCGCCATGGATTACTGCCACCCGTGCCGACGGCATCTCAACGGAGCCCTGGCCTGCGCCGGGTGCGGTACGCCCGCCGAGGCACTGGGTCCCTTCGCCGTGCCCACCCCGGACGTGCGTGACGCGTCCGGCGGGGCCGCACCGCCGGACGGGACGGCCGCGCCTGCCGGCGAGGGAAGCCCCCGACGCGATGCCCGACGAGATGCCCGACGCGCCGCCCGACGCGATGCCCGGCTGGACGCCCGACGCTATGCCGGAGGTCGCCCCGACGGCCGCCCCGACGGCCGCCCCGCGTCGCGGCGGCGGGCCCGCGGTGGTCATCGTCGGCGCGGCCGGGCCGTCCTGCTCGGCGCGCTCGGGCTGCTCCTCGCGGCGGGCGCCCTGAGCCTGGCGGAACTGGCCAGGGAGCCCGGGCGGGACGACACCGCCGCCGACTACGTACGCGAGTCGCCGTCCGGCCCGTCCGGGGCCGCGCCCGAGGAGTCGTCCGCCGACGAGCCCCGCGATCCCGGCCCGGCCGGGTCCCGGCCCGGGGCGGCCACGGGCTCCGCGACGGACGCCTCACCGGCCGGCACGCGCCGAGGGAACCCCTCACGCCCGCCGAGCCCCGATGCCTCGCGCACCGACGGGCCCACCGCCTCCCCGGACCCCGGCGACGCGGACGCCGCCTCCCCGGACCCCGGCGACGCGGGCCCCGACGGCGCGGACCCGTCCGACGCCCCCGACCGCCCGCCCGCCGATCCGCCGGAACCGGACGATCCGCGGGAGCCGACCACCGCGCCCGCACCCCCGTCGCCCCCGGCGGAACCGACACCCGCCCCGACGCCGTCCCCGACCTGCACCCGCTTCCTGTGGTGGTGCACGTAGGCGGGACTTTCGAAACTCGCCCTACAGAGCGTCCTCGCCCAGCATCCGGCGCAGCAGGTCCCGCAGGACCGTGCGCTCGGCGTCGGAGAGGCCGGCCAGCGGTTCCCGGGCGAAGTCCAGCGCGTCCCGCAGCTCACGGGCCGTGCGCCTGCCCTTCTCCGTCGCGGCGGCCAGCTTGATCCGCCGGTCGGCCGGATCGGGCCTGCGCTCGACCAGCTCCCGGGCCTCCAGCCGGTCGACGATCCCGGTGATGTTGGACGGCTCGCACTTCAGCCTGAGGGCGATCTTCCGCATCGGCAGGGGCTCCAGCGAGAGCAGCCCGAGCACCCGCGCCTGCGCTCCGGTGAGGGAGTGCTCGGTGGCGGCCCGGTCGTACTCCTCGTGGTAGCGCGCCACGACGGCGCCGATGAGCTCGACGACCTCGAGGGTCAGGTGGTCTGTGCGAGTGGCCATGGGGCACAGCGTACCGATTTACTTGACATCATGAAATATTCAGGAGCATGGTTGTTTCATGTCATGAAGCTTTTCGCGCCACCGGGTGCGGAAGCACACCCCCTCGTATGACATTGAGGAGAACCCGAGCCCATGTCTGCAGCACTTCCCACGTCCAGCCGTGAATGGCACCTGGTCGCCCGCCCGCACGGCTGGCCCGAGGCCGAGGACTTCGCGCTGCGCGAGGCCGAGGTCGCCGCTCCGGCCGAGGGCCGCGTCCTCGTCCGCAACAAGTACTTCTCGGTCGACCCGTACATGCGCGGCCGGATGAACGACGTGAAGTCCTACACCCCGCCCTTCCAGCTCGACCGCCCCATGGACGGCGGCGCGGTCGGCGAGGTCATCGCCTCCAATGCCGAGGGCTTCGCCGTCGGCGACCACGTCCTGCACGGCCTCGGCTGGCGCGAGATCGCCGACGTGCCCGCGAAGCACGCGGTCAAGGTCGACCCCGACCTCGCCCCGCTCTCCGCCTACCTCGGCGTGCTCGGCATGACCGGACTCACCGCCTACGCGGGCCTGTTCGACGTCGCCTCCTTCAAGGAGGGCGACGCGGTCTTCGTCTCCGGCGCGGCCGGCGCCGTCGGCAGCCAGGTCGGCCAGATGGCGAAGCTCAAGGGCGCCTCCCGGGTCATCGGCTCCGCCGGCTCCGACGAGAAGGTCAAGCTCCTCACCGAGGAGTACGGCTTCGACGCCGCGTTCAACTACAAGAACGGGCCCGTCCGCGACCAGCTCAGGGAAGCCGCCCCCGACGGCATCGACGTCTACTTCGACAACGTCGGCGGCGAGCACCTGGAAGCCGCGATCTCCTCGTTCAACGTGCACGGCCGCGCCACCATCTGCGGAATGATCGCCCAGTACAACGCGACCGAGCCGACCCCCGGCCCGAGCAACATGGCGCTGATCATCGGCAAGCGGCTGCGCCTGACCGGCATGCTCGTCGGCGACCACGCCGACCTCCAGCCCCAGTTCGTCCAGGACGTCGCCGGCTGGCTGGCCTCGGGCGAGCTGAAGTACCAGGAGACGAAGGTCGAGGGCATCGAGAAGGGCTACGACGCGTTCGTCGGGCTGCTGCGCGGTGAGAACACCGGGAAGATGATCGTCTCCCTGGCCTGACCCGCTCCCTGCCGGTCGCGGTCACGCGTTAGGCTCGTCCGCAGGCCGTCGCGATCCGTGGGCGCGAGTCGCGGCGCACCAACAGGAGGAATCCTCACACCATGACCATCCAGAAGATCGACGTCGCCTACACCGCCGTCGCCACCGCCGAGAACGGCCGCGACGGACGGGTCTCCTCCGACGACGGTCAGCTCGACGTCGTCGTCAACCCGCCGAAGGCCATGGGCGGCAGCGGCGCGGGCACCAACCCCGAGCAGCTCTTCGCGGCCGGCTACAGCGCCTGCTTCCAGGGCGCGCTGGGCGTCGTCGCCCGCCAGGAGAAGGCCGACATCTCCGGCTCGACCGTGACCGCCTCGGTCTCGATCGGCAAGACCGAGGCCGGCGGCTTCGGCCTGGAGGTCGCGATCAGCGCCTCCATCCCGAACGTCGACGCCGCCACCGCGCAGGCGCTCATCGAGAAGGCCCACCAGGTCTGCCCGTACTCGAACGCCACCCGCGGCAACATCAACGTCGCGCTCTCGGTCGCCTGACCACGTAGTCGCCGACCACGTAGTCGCCGACCACGGAGTCACCTGACCACGGAGCCGCCGACCACGGAGTCGCTGACCACAGCGCCGCCGCCGTCGTCGAAGGCGGCACCGCGTGAGGACCGCACCCCGCCCCGGGTGCGGTCCTCACCGCCTTCCCCCGCCAGTACGCTGACGCCCATGAGTGATCTCGGGGCGGGTTTCGGCTACTTGATGAAGGGGCAACGCTGGGTTGCCCAACACGGACGATGGTTCGGCTTCGGGCTGCTGCCCGGACTCGTCACCCTCGTCATCTACGCCGGAGCACTGATCGGACTCGGTTACGGAGCCGACGACCTCGTCGGCTGGGCGACCCCGTTCGCCGACGACTGGTCCTCGCCCTGGCAGGGAATCCTGCGCACCGGGCTGACCGCTCTCGTCTTCGTCCTCGGCCTGTTCCTCGCGGTCATCACCTTCACCGCCGTCACCCTCCTGGTCGGCCAGCCCTTCTACGAGTCGCTCTCCGAGGAGGTCGACCGCAGCGAGGGCGGCGACGTCCCCGAGTCCGGACTGCCGCTCTGGCGGGAACTGTGGATCTCCGCCCGCGACTCCGTGCGCATCCTGCTGCGCGTCGCCCTGTACGGGATCGCCCTCTTCGCCTGCGGTTTCATCCCCGTCATCGGGCAGACGGTCGTCCCCGCGATCGGCTTCTGCGTCTCCGGCTACTTCCTGGCCGAGGAGCTGACGTCCGTCGCCCTCCAGCGCCGGGGCATGGTCCTCAAGGACCGCCTCGTCCTGCTGCGCGGACGCCGGATGCTCGTGCTCGGCTTCGGCGTCCCGCTGACCCTGGCCTTCCTCATCCCCGTCGTCGCGGTGTTCCTGATGCCGGGAGCCGTCGCCGGGGCCACCCTCCTCGCCCGCGACCTGGTGGACCCGGACGCGGCGGCGGACCCGGGCCCCGGGCCCGGCACCGCCGACAGCGGCGACGCACCGGCTCCCCGGGCGTGGTCCGCGTGACCGAACTGCTGGCGGTCGCCGCCATCACCGTCCTCGCGGTCATCTCGCCGGGCGCCGACTTCGCCATGGTCGTGCGCAACAGCTATCTGTACGGCCGCACCACCGGCGTCCTCGCGGCCACCGGCGTCGCGGCGGGCGTCCTGGTCCACGTCACGTACACGATGCTCGGCGTCGGGCTGCTCATCGCCTCCTCGACCGCCCTGTTCACGGCGGTCAAGCTGGCGGGCGCCGCCTATCTGATCTACATCGGGGTGCGCACCTTCCTGGCCCGCGCCGACCTCGACGTCGACCTGACGGACCGGCCGGGCCTCTCCCCGTTCGGGGCGTTGCGCAGCGGCTTCCTGACCAACGCCCTCAACCCGAAGACGACCCTGTTCGTCGTCGCGACCTTCACCCAGGTCGTCGGGCCCGACACCGCCCTGTGGCAGCAGGCGGGTTACGGCCTGTTCATGTCGGCCGCCCACCTCGGCTGGTTCGCCCTCGTCGCGCTGTTCTTCTCGCACTCCCGGCTGCGCGGTGCGATGCTGCGCCGCCAGAAGGCCCTCAACCGCTCGATCGGCTCGGTCCTGGTCGGCCTCGGCGTCACCCTGGGCCTGGCCCGCTGAGCGGAGCACCGAAGGAGGAGAAGGTCTCGACGCACCGACGAAGCCGAGGTCTCGGCGTACCGACGACGCGGAGGCCTCAGCGCACCGAGAACGCGTACTCGGTGCGCGAGACGAACTCCTCGCCCGGCCGGAGCACCGTGGAAGGGAACTCCGGCCGGTTCGGCGAGTCCGGGAAGTGCTGGGTCTCCAGCGCGATCCCGGCACACGGCCGAAACGGCCGCCCGTCGAAGTGGTCGGCCGTGTACAGCTGGAGCCCCGGCTCGCTCGTCCGCACCGTCAACACCCGCCCGGACGCCGCGTCGTACAGCTCGGCGGCGACCCCGTCCGGCTCCTCGGCCCCCTCCTCCGGCTCTGCCAGCACGAAGTTCTGGTCGTAGCCCGCGCCCACCGCCCGCATCCCCCGGAAGTCGAACCGGGTCCCGGCCACCGGCAGCAGCTCACCCGTCGGCACCGACGCCGCGTCCACCCGGGTCACGTGTTCCGCCGCGATCCGCAACTGCTGCCCGAGCGCGCTCCCGCTGTCCGCGCCCGCCAGGTTCCAGTACAGGTGGCTCGTCGGGTTCAGGACGGTCGGGGCGTCGGTCACCGCCCGGTAGCCGAGCCGCAGCGCCCCTCCGGGCCCCAGGGTGTACGTCACCGAGAAGTCGAGCCGCCCCGGGTACCCCTCCTCCCCGTCGGCCGAGACCAGGGAGAGCCGCACCCCGTCCGGGACCGCCACCGCGTCCCACACCCGCTTGTCGAAGCCCCTGGCCCCGCCGTGCAGATGGGTCCCGCCCTCGTTGGGCGTCAGGCGGTGCGTGCGCCCGTCCAGGACGAACGAAGCGCCCCCGATCCGGTTCGCGTACCGCCCGACCACCGCGCCGAAGTAGGGGGCCGGGAACTCCTCGTAGCCCGCGACGTCCGGCAGCCCGAGCGCCACCGGGGCCCGGGACCCGTCCCGGCCCGGCGCCTGAACCGACTGCACGATCGCCCCGTAGGTCAGGACCCGCACCCGGACCCCGTCCCGCTCCAGCGTCCACCGGCGGACCGGCGACCCGTCCGCGAGAGCGCCGAAATCTTCCGTGTACGTGGCCGTATCCGCGCTGGTCGTCATGGTCACCGACCCTACGCGGGCGGCAAGGGGGTGACCAGCGGATCAGGGCCGGGTCCGCGACGTCCGGCACGGCACCTCGCGGCGTTGCCGAAACGCCCGAATCGCTCCGCGATGAGGACGTTCCCGCGCCTTGCGACGCACCGCACCGGACGCCGCGGCCTGACCGGCCCTGATCCGCCGGTCACCCCCCGGCGGCCGTGATGTTGCGGTAGGCGATCTCCGCCAGCCGGGCCTGGCCGTCGCGGCTCGGATGGAACCAGTCCCACTGGCTCAGCTGCGTCCCGGTGAAACGGAAGTCGAACACCGCCCCGCCGTCGTACCGGCAGTACCGGTCCTTCGCGCACACGTCCCGCAGCACCCCGTTGTACGCGACCACCCGCTCCCGCACCGCGTCCCGCCGGGCCACGGCCGCCGGTCCCAGATCGTCCGCGTCGGCCAGCATCGACCGACAGATCCCGAGCTGCCAGATCTTCTTGCCCAGCTCGTTCTCCCGCCCCGTCGACCAGAGCCGCTTCAGGTCCGGCACGCTGGAGACGTACACCTGCGCCTTCGGGGCCCCGTCCCGCAACTGCCGCATCGACGCCTCGAACGACGCCCGGAAGTCCGCGACCGGCGTCATCAGCCGCACCGAGTCCCGGCACGCGTCGTTCGCGCCCGTCATCACCGTCACCAGCTCCGGCCGCTCCTTCGCCGCCCGCGCCATCTGCTCGGGCAACTGCACCATCCGCGACCCCGACACCGCGTGGTTCCAGCTGCGGTCCGCCGCCCGGGACGGGCCGAGCAGCCGGACCGCGAGACTGCGCACCGCGTCGTCCGAACCGGTCGCCCATGACACCTCGGGACAGTCGGCCAGCACCGAACACGCGTCGAAGCCCCGGGTGATCGAGTCCCCGACCGCCGCGACCGACCCGGGCCGGGGGTTCCAGTCCGGGGTGGGGGAGGGGGACGGCGAGGCACCGCGCGTGGCCGCCGGCGCGTTCCGCGACACGCCGCCCTCCGCCTCGTCGGAGCCGCACCCGGCCAACGCGGCGACGCCGACGCAGGCGAGCGCCGTCAGCGCGGCGGCAGTGGTACGCATTCGTGGGCGTGTCGCACGCTCCGGCATCACTCGGATCCCCTCCGGTCCAACCCTGGCCTATGCCTCTGGACATGCCCCCGGCAAGCACACGATCCCCAGGTCGGGGCTCTGCGCGCCCTGCCGGGTGAAAGCCGGCGAATCAGGGGCCCGAGACCGACGGTACGTCACACGGACGGCCCCGGCGCACGGTAGCTTTTCCCCGTCGAACCAGTGGCGTCCCGCCCGCCCGCGCACACGCGGGCGGCTCCGGTACATTACGTCACGTCACATACTGTCCCTTTTCAGGAGATTAACTCCCGATGCTGTTTACTGATGACAACCTCGGGAACCGGCCGGAAAGAGGCGGTACGGGCGCGAGGCAGCTGGGGAAGGCGTACCTCGTCCCACACGGGAGGTTCCGGTGACGACACGTGGAGTCCTGTACGTTCACTCCGCACCGCGCGCGCTGTGCCCACATGTCGAGTGGGCAGTGGCGGGCGTCCTCGGGGTACGGGTCCAGCTGGACTGGATCAGACAGCCGGCCTCGCCCGGCACCTGGCGGTCCGAATTCTCCTGGAAGGGCCGCGCCGGCACCGCCTCGCAGCTCGCCTCCGCCCTGCGCGGCTGGGACCTGCTGCGCTTCGAGGTGACCGCCGAGCCGTGCCCCACCGCCGAGGGCGAGCGCTACAGCTCCACCCCCGGCCTCGGCATCTTCCACGCCGTCACCGGCATGCACGGCGACATCCTGGTCCCCGAGGACCGGCTGCGGGCCGCGCTGGCCCGGTCGGTGCGCGGCGAGAGCGACCTGGAGACCGAGATCGCCGCCCTGCTCGGCAAGCCCTGGGACGACGAGCTGGAGTCCTTCCGGCACGCGGGCGAGGGAGCCCCGGTCCGCTGGCTCCACCAGGTGGTGTGACCCGGGGCTCTGCCCCGGACCTCGCTCCTCAATCGCCGGAGGGGCTGCATGCGGAAGCCCGCCTCCCGGACGAACGGGAAGCGGGCTTCAGCCGTAAAGGCAGGCTCACACGGACCGGAACGCCAGCACCACGTTGTGCCCACCGAACCCGAACGAGTTGTTGATCGCCGCGATCGGCCCCTCGGGCAGCACCCGTGGCTCACCGCGCACGATGTCCGCGTCGATCGCCTCGTCGAGCTCGTCGATGTTGATGGTCGGCGGAGCGATGCGGTGGTGCAGCGCCAGAACCGTCGCCACGGTCTCGATGCCGCCCGCGCCCCCCAGCAGGTGACCCGTCATCGACTTCGTCGCGGAGATCGCGACATGGTCGAGGTCGTCGCCCAGCACCTTGCGCAGCGCCTTGATCTCCGCGAGGTCGCCCTGCGGCGTCGACGTGGCGTGCGCGTTGAGGTGGACCACCTCGGACGGCTTGAGGTCGCTGGAGTCCAGCAGGTTCTGCATCGCGGCGGCGATGCCCCGCCCGGTGGGCTCGGGCTGCGCGATGTGGTGGGCGTCGGCCGACAGGCCCTGGCCCAGCACCTCGCAGTAGACCCGCGTGCCCCGCTTGGCGGCGTGCTCGGCGGACTCCAGGACGACGACGCCCGCACCCTCGCCGAGGACGAAGCCGTCCCGGCCGGTGTCGTACGGGCGCGAGGCCGTCTCGGGCTCGTCGTTGTTCTTGGACATCGCCATCATGTTGGCGAACGCGGCGATCGGCAGCGGGTGGATCGCCGCCTCGGTGCCACCGGCGACGACCACGTCGGCACGGCCGGTACGGATCATCTCGACGGCGTACCCGATCGCCTCCGCGCCCGAGGCGCAGGCGGAGACGGGCGTGTGGACACCGGCCTGGGCGTTGACCTCCAGGCCGACGTTGGCCGCCGGGCCGTTGGGCATGAGCATGGGAACGGTGTGCGGGGAGACGCGGCGTACGCCCTTCTCCTTCAGCACGTCGTACTGGTCGAGCAGGGTGGTCACGCCGCCGATGCCGGAGGCGATGACCGAGCCCAGGCGCTCGGGGGCGATGCTCTCGTCCTCACCGGCCTTGCCGGTGAAGCCGGCGTCCGCCCAGGCCTCACGGGCCGCGATCAGCGCGAACTGCGCCGAGCGGTCCAGCTTGCGGGCCAGCGGGCGGGGGAGTACGTCGCCCGGGTCGACGGCCGCGAGGGCGGCGATCCGGACGGGCAGTTCGGCGAAGCGCTCGCCTTCGAGAGGCTTGACGCCGGACCGGCCGGCCATCAGACCTTCCCAGGTCGATGCGGAGTCGCCACCCAGCGGAGTGGTTGCGCCGATACCGGTGACGACCACGGTGCGATTGGTCGAGTTCACTGGAAAATCTTCTCCACGTGTAGAGGGTCGTGAATCAGCGGCGCCACCGCCGGGTGGCGACACAGCCGGGCTGGGGTCAGCCCTGGTGCTTCAGGATGTAGCCGGCGGCGTCGCCGACCGTCTTGAGGTCCTTGACGTCCTCGTCGGGGATCTTGACGTCGAAGCGCTCCTCGGCGGCGACGACGACCTCGACCATGGACAGCGAGTCGACGTCCAGGTCGTCGGTGAAGGACTTGTCCAGCTGGACGTCCTCGACCGGGATACCGGCGATCTCGTTGACGATCTCGGCGAGACCCTTGACGATCTCTTCCTGCGTGGCGGCGGCCATCTTGGCGCTCCTTCGGTGGGTTTTCTCGGTGTTCGTGCGTACGGACCGGAAGGTCCGGTGTGCCTAGGGGAGGGTAACGACCGTCGCGGCGTAGACGAGACCCGCCCCGAAGCCGATGACGAGCGCGGTGTCGCCGCTCTTCGCCTGACCGGTCGCCAGGAGCCGCTCCATCGCGAGCGGGATCGAGGCGGCGGATGTGTTGCCGGTGGACTCGACGTCACGGGCGACCGTGACGTGCTCCGGCAGCTTCAGGGTCTTCACCATCGAGTCGATGATCCGCATGTTGGCCTGGTGCGGAATGAAGACGTCCAGGTCCTCCGGGGCGATCCCGGCCGCGTCCAGCGCCTGCTGGGCGACCTTCGCCATCTCGAAGACGGCCCAGCGGAAGACCGCCTGGCCCTCCTGCGTGATGGCCGGGAACTTGATCTCGCCCTTCGAGTCGAGCGGCAGCTTGGAGACGTCACCGACGTGCAGGTCGTTCCAGGCCACCGTCTGCTTGATGGTCTCGGACTTGTCGCCCTCGGAGCCCCACACGGTCGGGCCGATGGCCGGTTCCTGGGAGGGGCCGACGACGACCGCGCCCGCGCCGTCACCGAACAGGAAGGCCGTCGCCCGGTCCTCCAGGTCGGTCAGGTCGCTGAGCCGCTCCACGCCGATCACGAGGACGTACTCCGCGGAGCCCTCGACGACCATGCCCTTGGCGAGCGTGAGGCCGTAACCGAAGCCCGCGCAGCCGGCCGAGATGTCGAAGGCGGCGGGCTTGCCCGCGCCGATCTTGTGGGCGATCTCGGTGGCGACGGCAGGGGTCTGCTTGAAGTGCGAGACGGTCGAGACGACGACCGCGCCGATCTGCTCGGGATCGATGCCCGCGTCCGCGATGGCCTTGCCGGACGCCTCGATGGACATCGCGGCCACGGTCTCCTCCTCGGAGGCCCAGTGGCGGGTGACGATGCCGGAGCGGGAGCGGATCCACTCGTCGGACGAGTCGATCGTCTCGAGGATCACCTCGTTCGGCACGACCCTGGTCGGACGGTAGCCGCCGACCCCGAGGATCCGTGCGTACGGGGCGCCCTTACTGGGCTTGATCTTCGACATGCTCGCTCCTTAGGCGCCTGCGTGCTCGGAGATGAGCGCGCGGGCCGTGTCGAGGTCGTCGGGGGTCTTGAGCGCGAGCGTCTTCACACCGGGCAGCGCGCGCTTGGCGAGCCCGGTCAGCGTGCCACCGGGGCACAGCTCGACGAGTGCGGTGACGCCCAGCGACTGGAAGGTCTCCATGCACAGGTCCCAGCGGACCGGGTTGGCGACCTGCCCGACCAGCCGGGCGATGACCTCGGTGCCGGTGGCCACGGTGTGGCCGTCGGCGTTGGAAACGTAGCGCACGGCCGGGTCGGAGACCGTGAGGTCGCCGACCGCCGCGCGCAGCTTCTCCACGGCCGGAGCCATGTGGTGCGTGTGGAACGCGCCGGCCACCTTCAGCGCCACGACCCGGCGCACGCCCTCGGGCTTGTCGGCCTCCAGGGCCGCGATCTGGGCGGCGGTGCCCGCGGCGACGATCTGGCCGCCGCCGTTGACGTTGGCCGGGGTCAGGCCGAGCTTCTCCAGGTGCGGGACCGTGACGTCGGGGTCACCGCCGAGGAGGGCCGCCATGCCGGTCTCGGACACCGCGGCGGCCTCGGCCATGCCGAGCCCCCGGACGCGGACGAAGCGCAGTGCGGCCTCGTCGTCGATGACGCCCGCGAGCGCGGCGGCGGTGATCTCACCGACGCTGTGACCCGCGACGACGGACGGCGAGGCGTCCAGGGCGGCTGCCGAGAGCAGTCCGGCGGCGACCAGGAGCGGCTGGGCCACGGCGGTGTCGCGGATCTCGTCCGCGTCGGCGCGCGTGCCGTAGTGGGCAAGGTCGAGCCCGATGGCGTCGGACCAGGCAGCGATGCGGTCGGCGGCACCGGGGAGGTCGAGCCAGGGAGTCAGGAAGCCGGGCGTCTGAGCGCCTTGGCCGGGAGCGACGAGTACGAGCACCCTCACACTCTCTCTTGTGGACGGCTCCGCACGCCCGTGGGGACAGGGACGAAGAACCGTCGGGGGAATTGTTGAAGTCCAACAAAAGTCTAGGACTGAGGATCCGCTGCCGCCAAGCGCCCCAGGATCAGGGCGATCCGCAGAGTGAATGCGGAGCGCACATCGGAAGGAGACCATCCGGTGACGTCGGTCACACGTCGCAGCCGGTAGCGCACGGTGTTGGGGTGTACGAAAAGCATCCGGGCGGCGCCTTCGAGACTGCTCGCCTGTTCCAGATAGACGCTGAGCGTTTCCAGCAGCGCCGAACCGGCCTCTTCCAGCGGTCTGTAGATCTCCTCCACCAACTGGTCCCGCGCGGCCGGGTCTCCGGCCATCGCCCGCTCCGGAAGGAGATCGTCCGCCAGGACCGGCCGGGGCGCGTCCTGCCATGCCAGGCACGCCTTCAGCCCGGCCGCCGCCGCCTGCGCGGACCGGGTCGCCGCCAGCAGGTCCGGCACCACGGGACCCGCGACGACCGGCCCGGCGGCGTACGGCCCGATCAGGCCTTTCGCGACCTGGAGCGGGTTGTCGCTGCCGCCGGCGATGACGACGAGGCGGTTGCCCAGGACGCCGGTGAGGACCTGGAGCTTGGCGTGCCGGGCGGCGCGCCGGATCGCCTCCACGGTCAGCTCGCTGTCCCCGTCGGGCGCGGTGCCGAGGATCACGCACACGTGCTCGGGCGAGTTCCAGCCGAGCGCGGAGGCCCGGGACACGGCCCCCTCGTCGGCCTCGCCGGAGAGCACCGCGTTCACCACGAGGGATTCCAGCCGGGCGTCCCAGGCACCCCGGGCCTCGGCGGCCTGGGCGTAGACCTGGGCGGTGGCGAAGGCGATCTCGCGCGCGTAGACGAGGAGCGCCTCCCGCAGCAGCGACTCGTCGCCCGGGGCGGCCACCTCCTCGATCGCGGTCTCCATGACCTCGATCGTGGTGCGCACCATCTCCACGGTCTGCCGCAGGGTGATGGCCCGGGTCAGTTCGCGTGGCGCGGTGCCGAACACATCGGTCGAGATGGCCTGCGGGGTCTCGGGATGCCGGAACCACTCGGTGAACGCGGCGATGCCGGCCTGGGCGACCAGGCCGATCCAGGACCGGTTCTCCGGAGGCATCGCCCGGTACCACGGCAGCGATTCGTCCATGCGGGCAATCGCGTTCGCGGCCAGCCGGCCGGAGGACTGCTCCAGCCGTTTGAGGGTCGCGGCGTGCAGGTGGGCGTCGTGGGCGGGGGGCAGCTCAGGATCGGGTCGGGGCACGAGGACAAGACTGCCTTATCGGGCCGGTGGATCGGTGGGCCGGGGCGACGGTGCCCCCGTACCGGCGGGTAGACGAACACCTGACGCGACCGTTCCGCTCCGGCGGCCGTACGAGGGGTGCGGCCGGTCCCGTTCCCCCGGCCCTGCGGCGGGTGCGGCCCGGTCCTGTTCCCCCGGCCCCTGCGGCGGGTGCGGCCGGTCCTGTTCCCCCGGCCCCTGCGGCGGGCGCGGCCGGGCTACCGTGGCCGGGTGATTTCCGTGCACCGGTCCGATGACCGCTACCGGGGCGGGGACGAGGCCGCCGGGATCGTCACCCGGCACGCCCTCTCCTTCGGTCCCCACTACGACCCCGACAACCTCCGCTTCGGCCCGATCCTGGCCTGCAACGAGGAGCGCCTCGCCCCGGGCGCGGGCTTCGAGGAGCACCCGCACAGCCATACGGAGATCGTCACCTGGGTCGTCGAGGGCGAGCTGACCCACCGCGACTCGGCCGGCCACTCCACCGTCGTCCGCGCCGGGGACGTGGCCCACCTGAGCGCCGCCTCCGGGGTCCGCCACGTCGAACGCAACGACGGCACCGACCCGTTGACCTTCCTCCAGATGTGGCTGGCCCCCCGGGAGCCGGGCGGCGAACCCTCGTACTCGGTGGTCCCCGGCATCGCCGACTCCACCCCGTACGCCCTGCCCGGCGCGGGCGCGATGCTCCATGTCCGCCGCCTGACCATGGGCGAGCGCACGGCGGTCCCGGACGCGGTGCGCGTGTACGTCCACGTGGTGCGCGGGCGGGTCGCCCTGGGCGGCGAGGAGCTGGGCCCGGGCGACGCCGCCCGGATCACCGGAGCGGAGGGGCTGGAGGCGGTCGCGGTGGCGGGGGCGGCGGAGCTGCTGGTGTGGGAGCTGGCGGGTTGAGGCGCTGTGCCGACGGAGTGCGGACTCACGGAGTCCGGTCGGGTGGTTGCGCAGGCGATGATCTGTAAGTGGTACATGGAAAGACTGATGATGTCTCATCCCGAAATCTATGGTCAGGTACTCAATGGTGAAGATTGAATTCGCTGAGCGTCTTGGTCGGGACGCGCCTCCGGGGCTTGAGGAAGCCGTAGGGCGAGGTGAGGTCAACCTGGCCGAACTGGATGCGGTGGCCCTGAGGTACAACTACTTCGTGTACCCCGTCTCGCTTGCCGTCGACGGAAATAATGTACTTCCCGAGAGTGACGTCCCTCCCGTCGATTCCACTCGGCAGGAGTGGCGGAGTCGCGCTGTCGGCCTTTTCCGGCCCGGTGGTGTGTCACGGGGAGCGGCGGGCCCGCCAGAGGTCGCGGAGCAGAGCGATCTCGGCCATGTGGTGGATGAGTTCCAGATTGGCGTTGGCCAGCACGCCGATGTACGGGTCATCGGGGTCGGAGCCGTACGGATACTGCGAGAAGCCCACCGTGTCGAGCTGCTCCTCGGTGAGTGCGTCGATGCTCGCGCGGTGCCGGTCGAGCGTCTCCCAGAGCCGTTCCAGCGCCAGGGAGGCGGACGGCGCGAAGTCGACCAGCAGATGCGGATCCCGCCGCCTCTCGCCGAAGGTCCACTCCCACCGGCCCGCGAAGTCGGAGTGCAGATGACCCAGCCGCCACGCGATGGTGGTGACCGGCACGACATCGGGCTCCGGCTCACCGGTGAACGCGAGGACGTCCTCGACCCGTTCGGCGCTCACGCTCCAGTCCTCGGCGATCCTCGCCACGGACATCCCGCCCGCCGCCTGCCGTGCCACCTCCGCGTACTCGCTCGCCGGAATCTCCGGTGCCCCCTTGTCGATGACCCACGCGCCGGGCCCGTACGCCCGGGGCGTCACCGCGTCCTCCCGGCGTCGGATCGACCAGCTGCCCGGCGCGGGCTCCCAGAGGTACTCCTCGTCCCCGAGCCCCTTCAGCCGGACCTGGGCCATCTCCCGCGCCTGGTCGAACTGCTCGATCAGGATGCTCAGTCGGTCGGTCCGCGGACCCTGGCCGCTCATCCGCAGCTCCTCCTCGTCACGCGCCGGGCGGTCCACGGCGTCCGGAGGACGGTAGCGGCCGGGCCCGGCCTCCGCGAGCGAAATAGCGAGCGGGCCGGTCAGTGCCGCACCGCCGCCACCTCCGGCGGCAGGTCGTCCGGGAGCAGCAGACGCAGATCGTCCAGGCTCGGGGCGGACATCGCGCCGAGGCGGCCCGCCTGGCGCGTCATCATCGCCTCCATGATCTGGCGGGCCGTCCGTGCGTTGCCGAAGGAGTGGTCGCGCGGCAGGGAGTCCACGTAGGCGTGCAGCGCGGCGATCGTCTCCGGCGAGCAGTCGTACCCGTAGCCGGCGGCCTGCTGGGAGAGGATCTGCAACAGGTCGTCCGTGGAGTAGCTCTCGAACTCCACGGTGCGCGAGAACCGCGAGGCCAGGCCCGGGTTGGAGTCGAGGAAGCGGCGCATCTCGCGGGTGTAGCCGGCGGCGATGACCACGACCTCGTCGCGGTGGTCCTCCATCAGCTTCAGCAGCGTGTCGACCGCCTCCCGGCCGAAGTCGGAGGTCGCGCCCTCCGGCGTGAGCGTGTATGCCTCGTCGACGAACAGCACGCCGCCTATGGCGCGTTCGAAGGCGTCCTTGGTCAACTGTGCGGTGTGGCCCACGTATCGGCCGACCAGATCGGCCCGCGCCACCTCGACCAACTGGCCCTTTGGCAGTACCCCGAGGGAGCGCAGCAGGTCCGCGTACAGTCGCGCGATGGTGGTCTTGCCCGTACCGGGAGGCCCGGAGAAGATGAGGTGGTTGCTGATCTTCGGGGTGGGCAGCCCGGCGGCCTTGCGCTGCTTCGTCGCGGTGAGGAGGTTGACCAGTGCGGTCACCTCGTTCTTGACCGCTGTGAGGCCGATCATGGAGTGCAGCTGGGCGAGGAGTTCCTCGGAGCCGGGGCCGTCGTCCGCCGACGTGCCCGCGTCGGGCGCCACGTCCTCGGGGAGCAGGAGGGCCAGGTCGCTCTCGGCGGGATTCTTCATGGAGGCGAACCGGGACGCCTGGCGGTCCACCATCTCCTCGAACACCCGGCGGGCCGCACGGCCGTTGCCGAACGTGGCGTCGCGCGGCATGCGCTGGTAGTGCCCGGCGAGCGCCTCGCGGGTCTGGGGCGCGAGCTCGTAGCGGTGGCCCAGGCACATGTTCTCGGTGATGGTCACCAGCTCGTCCACCGAGTAGTTGGCGAAGTCGATGGTCCGGGTGAACCGGGAGGACAGGCCCGGGTTGGAAGAGAGGAAGCTCGCCATCTCGCCGGTGTACCCGGCGGCGATCACGGCGACGTCGTCGCGGTGGTCCTCCATCAGCTTCAGCAGCGTGTCAACCGCTTCCCGGCCGAAGTCGGCGCCGGAGCCCTTGCTGTCGGAGAGCAGGGTGTACGCCTCGTCGATGAACAGCACCCCGCCCAGCGCCTCGTTGAACGCCTCGGTGGTCTTGATGGCCGTACCGCCGATCACCTGAGCGACCAGGTCGGCGCGGGAGACCTCCACGAGGTGCCCCGACCTGAGGACGCCGAGATCGGCCAGGATGCCGCCGTACAGCCGGGCCACGGTGGTCTTGCCGGTGCCGGGCGGCCCGGAGAAGACGAGGTGGCGGCTGACCTGGGCGACGGGCATGCCGAGCTGGGTGCGGCGCTGGTTCAGCTGGTTCAGGTTGACCAGAATGCGCACCTGGCTCTTGACCTCGGCGAGGCCGACGAGGGATTCCAGCTCCTCCAGCGGCCCCTCGGGCTCCTTCTTCGCCGCGTCGGGGCCGCCGTTGGCGACGTCCGGCGGCAGCGTGTCGCCCCAGGCGTCCGGGACCGCGTTGCCGGCGCTGTTGAGGCCCTCGATCGTGAGGCGTTCGTTGACCCGGGTCTGCCGCAGGCCCGCACCGCGGTTGTCGCGGACGGTGCAGTCGGCGACGGTGACGGGCTCGGCGCTGTCGATCCGGATGCCGTCGCCGACGCTGCCGATGACCTGCGAGGAAGCGAGGGTGGCGCGGGAGCCGTTGGCGAGCAGGACGCCGTGGGCGCCGGAGTCGGTGATGTGGACGCGCAGGACGGAGAGTTCACCGCCGTTGTCCACCGTGATGCCGCCCGCCGCGGCGAACTCGACCGCGCAGTCCCGGACGGTGCCCCGCCCCTCTGTGCCGACGGAGATGGTGGTGTCCTCGGCCGCTCTCATGACCGTGTCGCGGATGTCGGGGTTGCCGCCCGAGGCGATCCGTACCGCCGAGGCGCCCGCGCGGTCGATCTCGCAGTGCTCCAGCCGGCCGCGCCCGTCCTCGGCCACCTCGACACCGTTGCCACCCGGCGAGGTGATCCGTACCCGGCGCAGCAGCGGGTCGGCTCCGGTGCGGATACGGACGGCGACCCCGGCCGCGTCGCTGACCAGCAGTTCGTCGAACTCGGCGGTCGAGTCCTCCTCCAGCAGGACGGCGCCGTTCGCGTCCGCGCAGTCGCGGACCGCGCAGCCGATCAGCGTGGGCGAGCTGGAGTCGATCACCCGTATCGCCGGGGCGGCCGCTGTGTCGAACTCGCAGTGCTGGAAAGTGCCCCGGGAGCGTTCGCTGACCACCAGGCCGCTGCCCTTGGTGCGGGAGGTCCGGCAGCCGAGGAACTCGGGGTCGGCGTTCACGGCCAGCATGATGCCGGGGCCCGAGGTGTCGCTGACGGAGACGTTTTCCAGGGACGGGCGGGCGGAGCTGGTGATGTAGACGCCGACGGACGTGTCGTGCACCGTGGTGCGCAGGACCCGGGTACCGCTGCGGCCCTCCAGGGCGATGGACGGCTTGTCCGTCCCGGAGATGTCGCAGTCCTCCACCAGGCCCTGGGCCTCGTCCGAGGCCAGCACGCCGTTGGCGCGCGCGTCGAGGATGCGGCAGTCCCGCACCGTCGTCCGGGCCTCCGCGCCGATGACGACGCCGGAGGTACCGAGGTTCGATATGCGGCAGCCCGCTATGACGCTGCCCGTGGGGGCGGAGTCCACGAGCCCGGCGCCCTTGGGGTTGCTGACCTGGCAGTCGCGCATGGCGACCGAGCCCGACTCCCGGGCCAGCACGGCCGTCCAGCCGGAGCCGACGACCGTGCAGCCGTCCATGGCGACTTGGCCGCGCGGGGCGTCGACGACCGGCAGGTCCTCGCTCCCGCCGCGCAGGGTGAGGTCGGTGAGCATGACGGCGTCGGCCACCAGGATGACGGCGGTGCCCCGGCGCGGGCAGATCTCGACGCTGCCCGGCTCCCCGTCGGCGACGATGGTTACCCGTGTCCGGACCGTGAGGTTCTCCGGATAGCGGCCGGGGTGCACCCGGATCACCGCACCCGTGCGTGCCTTGTCCAGGGCCTCGCTGATCGTCCGGAAGCTGTCCGGTTGGTCCGACCCGACCCTGAGCAATTGCCGTGACACGCCCGATCCTCCTCCTTGTGGTGCCGCTGCCTGCCTCTCCCGCCGGGCGCCGGAAGGAAACCGGGTCGCGTCGGGAACGTGCAGCTGTGCGCACGCGACGAAGGCTACGGGACCGGTACCGCGATGTTCCAGGTGGGACAGGACAGTTCGGGCCGGATCCGATGAGCGGGGTGCCGGATCCCGCACGACGCGCCGCCATCCGTTCGGCCTATCATGCGCGCCATGCCCCCTGCCCGAGTTCGCTCCCGCCGCCCACGGGCCACGGCCGTCGCCGCCGCCCTGTCGCTCATGGTGATCCCGGCCGCGCTGGTCGCCGCGGGCGCCGTGCCCGCGGTGGCCGATTCCGTGGGACTCCCCGTCGTACGCTCCGTCATGGCTGAGGACGACACCTGCGTCGAGGCCTCGAAGGTGAAGGCCCGGTCCGATCCCTGGACCATGGGCGCGCTCGGGGCGGCCCGCGCACGGCCGCTTTCCCAGGGCGCCGGACAGACGGTCGCGGTCGTGGACACGGGGGTCGGGGAGTCGGCCCCGGCTCTCTCCGGCCGGGTGACCGCGATCGGGGACGCGGGCAAGGACTGCGTCGGGCACGGCACGTTCGCGGCCGGTCTGATCGCGGCGGCCCCGGGCGCCGCCGCAGGGCCGGCCGGACTGGCCCCCGAGGCCCGCATCCTGGCCGTGCGGGGCACGGACGAGCGCGGCGGGGCCACGGTGGGCCAGGTCGCCGCCGCCATCCGCGAGGCGGCCGACGAGGGCGCCTCTGTCATCTACGTCGCCGCCGCCCTGGCCGACGGCAAGGCCGAGCTGACGAAGGCCGTCGCCTACGCGAGCGACAGGGACGCGCTGGTCGTGGCCCCCCTCGCCCCGGACGCCCTGCCGAGGAACGCGAAGCCCGCGCCCTGGTACTGGCCCGCCGCCGCCCCGGGGGCGATCGGCGTGACGGACTACGGTCCGGACGGGCAGCGCCCCGCCAACGCGCCCGTGGTGGGCGGGGCGGACCTGGCGGCGCCCGGTGACGCGGTGGTGAGCATCGGCCCCGAGGGCTCGGGCCACTTCATCGGCTACGGAGCCTCGTTCGCCGCCGCGCACGTCGCGGGAGCGGCGGCGCAGGTACGGGCGCGCCACCCGAAGCTCTCGGCCGCCGGGACGGCGCGCCGCCTGACCGAGGCGGCCTACCCGGCGAGCCCGCCGCGACTCGACCCGTACGCCGCCCTGACGGCCGTTCTCACGGACGAGAAGAGGGCGGCGCCCCGGCCGGAGCGGGCCGAGGTCCCGCAGCCGCCCGCGGCGGAGCCCCGTAACCGTGCGCTGATCGTGGCGGGTGTGGGCGGCGGCGTGGTGCTGCTGGTCGCGGCGGGCGCGGCGGTGATCCCGCGCGGCCGGGCCCGCAACTGGCGCCCTGCGGGGCGCTGAGGGGGCGCAGGGCGCTGCGGGCGGGGCGCGGGCGGCTTCGGAACTCCCGTGCGTTCGGCGGGACTTCGCGGGCTCTGGCCGTCCCTGGCCGTCCCTGGCCGTCCCTGGCCGTCCCTGGTCGTCCGGTACGCCCCCGGACCCGGGCGTCCCTGCGCCGGGGATCATCCGCGCGTCCCGGCCCGTGGGCGGGCCCGGGCCCCCCGTCCCCGTCACGGGCCGGGAGACCCGGGCCCGCCGCTCAGGACTCCTCGTCCTCCAGCACGGCCGTCTGCACCTGGATCTGTTTGCGGCGCGTCACCCGCGTACCCCGGCCCGGTGGCAGGTTGCGGCCCTTGACGCTGCCCAGGATGAAGCCCTCCGAGGGCGGGCACGACAGCAGCAGCGTCGGGGTGTTGACCTCCTGCATGCGCCGCAGCATGGGCTCGCCCAGGCCGCGGCCGGCACCGGCGGCGGAGCGGGCGACGACCATGTGCAGACCGACCTCGTAACCGAGCGCGAGGTGGTTCAGCAGCGGGTCGAACGGCGCGTTCATCGCACTGGTGCCGAGCATGTCGTAGTCGTCCACGAGGATGAACAGCCGCGGCCCGTCCCACCAGTCGCAGGTGCGCATCCGGGCCGGGGTGATCTCCGGACCCGGTACGCGCGCGGCGACCGCCCGTGCCGCCCCGCCGATCAGCTCCTTGAGGGCGTCCATCGACACCGCGTGGCCGAGCCGGTAGGCGTCCGGGATGGCCTCCACCAGGGCACGGCGGTAGTCCACGACCATGATCCGCGCCTCGGCCGGGGTGTACCGGTCCATGATGGCCTTGGCCGTCATCCGCAGCATGTTGGTCTTGCCGCTCTCCGTGTCCCCGACCACGATCATGTGGGGAGTCTCGGAGAAGTCGTGCCACACGGTCGACAGGCGCTCCTCCTCCAGGCCGATGGGCATCTTGAAGTCGCCCTTGGGTGGCGGGAGTTCGGACAGCTTGAGGCGAGTCGGCAGCATCCGCACCTGCGGGGCGGGCGGGCCCTGCCAGCTCTCGCGGACCGCCGCCACCAGGCCGGCCACCCCGTCGGAGAGATCGTCGACGGACTCGACGCCGTCGATGCGCGGCAGCGCCGTGAGGTAGTGCAGCTTGGCGTCCCGGGTCAGGCCGCGCCCAGGGAGCCGGGGCACGGTCGCGGCGCGCCGGTTGTCGATCTCGGAGTCCATCGGGTCACCCATCCGCAGCTCCAGGTGGGTCGCGGCCTGGTCCCGGATCGCGGAGGTCACCTCCACCCAGCGGGCGGTGGTGACGATCAGGTGGATGCCGTAGTTCAGACCGCGCGCGGCGATCGCGCCGAACGTCTGGATGTGCCGGTCGAAGTCCTGGCGCACCGTCGACCAACCGTCGATCACCAGGAACACGTCGCCGTGGTGGTGCTCGGGGAACTCCCCGGCGGCCAGCCGACGGCGGAAGGTCGCCATCGAGTCGATGCCGTTGTCCAGGAAGAACCGCTCGCGCTCCGCCAGCAGCGTCGTGACCTCGGCTATCGTACGGCCCACCCGCTCGGCGTCCAGTCGCGCCGCGACCCCGCTGACGTGCGGCAGTCCGGCCAGCCCGGCGAGCGCGCCGCCGCCGAAGTCGAGGCAGTAGAACTGGACCTCCCGGGGGGTGTGGGTGAGCGCCAGCGCGGTGATGATCGTCCGGACCATCGTGCTCTTGCCGCTCTGCGGGCCGCCCGCGATGGCGATGTGCCCGCCCGCGCCCGAGAGGTCGACGGTCAGCAGGTCGCGGAGCTGGTCGAAGGGGCGGTCGATGATGCCGAGGGGGATGGTGAGCCGCCCGCGGTGCGCCGCGTCGGTCGTCAGCCCGTACTCGGGGTGCGGGGTGAGCGGCGGCAGCACCTGGTCGAGCGTGGCGGGGAGGTCCAGAGGCGGCAGCCACACCTGGTGGGCCGGCGGGCCGGCGGTGAGCAGCCGGTCCACGGCGACCGAGAGCAGGGTCTCGCCGGTCTCCTCCTGCTGCTCGGGCTCGGGCTCCGGTGTGTCGGGGAGCTGGCGCGGTACGACGTAACTGCTGGTCCACGGCACGGTCTGGCTCGCCACCCGCGCCTGGTTGGCACTGCCGCGGCGCTGCTGGTACGGGCCGGAGACGTAGGCGGCGCGGAACCGGGTCAGCGCCTCCACACCCGACTTGAGGAAGCCGCTGCCGGGGGCCGACGGCAGTTGGTAGGCATCGGGCACGCCGAGCACGCCGCGGCTCTCCATCGCGGAGAACGTTCGCAGACCGATCCGGTAGGAGAGGTGGCTCTCCAACTGGTGCATGCGGCCCTCGTCCAGGCGCTGCGAGGCGAGCAGCAAGTGCACGCCGAGGGACCGGCCGAGGCGGCCGATCATCACGAACAGCTCCATGAACTCGCGATGGGCCGCCAACAGCTCGCTGAACTCGTCGACGACGACGAACAGACTGGGCAACGGCTCCAGCGGGACGCCCGATGCGCGAGCCTTCTCGTAGTCCAGCGCGGAGGTGTAGTTGCCCGCCGAGCGCAGCAGCTCCTGCCGCCGCATCAGCTCGCCGTGCAGGGCGTCCTGCATGCGGCCGACCAGCGCCGCCTCGCCCGCCAGGTTGGTGATGACGGCGGAGGTGTGCGGGAGGTCCTCAAGACCCAGGAAGGTGGCACCGCCCTTGAAGTCGACCAGGACGAAGTTGAGCGTCTCCGAGGAGTTCGTCAGGGCGAGCGAGAGGACCAGGGTCCGCAGGAGCTCGCTCTTGCCGGAACCGGTGGCGCCGATCAGCATCCCGTGCGGCCCGGTGCCGCCCTGGGCCGACTCCTTGATGTCCAGCTCGACCGGCTCGCCGTCCGCGCCGACCGCGATCGGCACCTTGAGCCGGTTGGGGCCGGTGTGCTGCTGCCACAGCGTGTTCGGGTCATGGCGGTGCAGGTCGGGAATGCCTAGCAGCGTGGTCAGTTCCACGTTGGAGGAGAGCGGCTCGGAGGAGTCCGAAGCCGAGCCCAGGCCCATGCGGTACGGGGCGAGCCGCCGGGCGAGCGACACCGCGCCGGTCAGTCCGAAGCCGTCGGGCCTGCCGAGCCGGGTGAGCTGCTCCTTGCGCTCGCGGTCGGTGCGCACCAGGCCGAGTTCGTCCTCGTCGACCTTGAAGCGCAGGGTGATACGGCCGGGCCGCCAGGAGAGCGCACCGCTGAGGTCCAGGACGACCGTGTTGCGGAAGCCGGGACCGTCCAGGCGGTGGCCCGCCGGGACGACCCCGCCGTCCACGACGATCACGGTGAACGGCTCCTCGCGTCCGGGCACCGCGTCCGGGTCGAACTGCGGCCGCTCCATGAACTCGGCGCCGAGGAGGTTCTCCAGCTCGCCCCAGGCGGAGACGGTCATCCGGGTCGGACCCGCGCCGTCGGTGTCGTGCGGGTGGAGGCTGTGGGGGAGCCACTTCGTCCACTCCCAGTGCGCGCGCCGCTCGTCGGAGACGCAGAAGGCGATCCATACGTCGTCCGGCGAGTGGAAGGTGGCCAACTGGGCGAGCAGCGCCCGCGCCAGAGAACGTATCCGCTCCTCGTCGCCCTGGAACAGCACCCGGGCCCAGGCGCGCAGGTATATCGCGATGGGCTGTTCCGGCACCGTCGAGTAGGCGCGGACGAAGCTGCGCAACGCGTGCGCGCTGAGCGGCTCCAGGTCCTCCACGGGGTTCGTCGAGCTCGACGTCAGCTTCAGGCTCAGCTTCTGCTCGCCGACGGCCATCCGGATCTCGCCGAAGTCCTCGTCCCGGGGGCGGCGCTCCCACAGCCGGGTGGTGCCGGTCATCGACCACAGGGCGGCGGGCTCGGGGTGCCGCCAGGCCAGGGCCTGCTGCTGGTCCACGACCGCGCCGCGCACCTTGCGCCGGATCTGGGTGAGGTAGCGCAGGTAGTCCCGGCGCTCGCCCTTGAGCTTCTGCTTGCGCTCCGCGGCCCGGCGCATGAACTGGCCGATGAACATCGCGGCGGCGCCGAGGACCATCAGGCCCAGGGCGATGTAGATGAACCCGCCGGAGCCCCGGGTCATACCGGGGCGCATGAACATGAACATCATCGAGACCGACATCAGTGCCATGGGCAGGTACGTCCACACGGCGGAGGTGTCGGGCACCGTCTCGGGGAGGATCGGCGGTTCCTGGAGATTCAGCTCCCCGTCGGGCATCTCCGGGCCCCGGCGTCGGGCCGGGCGGCGGAACAGGATCACACTCAAGGAACCGTCTCCTTCAGGGACATGGGGGGAGAGCGGGCCGAACGGCGTCGCAGGGCGCGCCACGCGCCACGCGCCGCCGTCGGCCGGGCCGGGACGCGGACGGGCCTTCGCCGTGCACGCACCCTACGCCGCGCCCCGGCCGGGGTCTGAAGTCCGCCCGGGGCACCCGCGCCGGACGGGAGTGGGCGCCGAACCGCTGTGTCACAGTTCCGCTACATCACGGCTTCGGCTCATGGTCCGCGCGGACGTATTCCCGGCCGGGACAGCGCATGTGGAACCGTCTTCCCGGCCGAAACCGCGCATGCCGAACCGCCCTTCGTGCCGCACGGCCCGCCACGCCGCAATTCACCGGACACGGACGACCGTTTCGTATTCCACTGTGCGGGCCACGTGATCCAGACTAGGCCGCTGATATTACGATCGCTGTATTGGTCGTCAACAACCGTCGCTGTCCAATGGTTTGGAACCCCCCACCGAAGCAGGAGTGTTCACCGGTCCGCCGGCCCCTGTTCCCCCGTCCGTTCTCAGCCGCAACCGGAGAAGCGTGAGCTATCTCGATGACTGACACTCAGGTGGCCGAGCTGTGCCGTCTGACGGTACGAGCTCCTGCCAAGAGCATCGATCTCGCCGTACCCGCCGACGTCCCCGTGGCGGACCTGCTGCCCGCCGTGCTCGGCTACGCGGGCGACAACCTCGAAGAAGCCGGTATCGACCACGGCGGCTGGGTGCTCCAGCGGCTCGGCGGCGAACCGCTGGACGAGGAACTCACCCTCGACTCCTACGGTCTGCGCGACGGCGACACCCTCTACCTCCGGCCGCGCGACGAGGCTCTGCCCGAGGTGCACCTCGACGATCTGGTCGACGGCATCGCCACCACGATGCGCGACCACCCCTTCGGCTGGACCCCCAAGGTGAGCCGCTGGGTGCTGCTCGGCATCGTTGTCGCGGTGCTCATCGGCGGTGTCCTGGTGATCGCCTGGCCCGGCGGATCCTCGCTGTCCCGGTCCGTCTTCGGGACCGCGGCCGGCCTCCTCCTGCTCGCGGGCGCCGGCGCGGCGAGCCGGGCGGTCGGGGACGCCGGTGCCGGAGCCGCGCTCGGGTTCATGGTCGGGCCCTATCTGGCGCTGGCCGGCTGGCTGCTGCCCGGCGGGGAGCTCAGCGGGCCGCACGCCTACGAGACGCTGGGGGCGCGGCTGCTCGCGGCCAGTGCGGCGATGGCCGGCGGGGCGGTGCTCACGCTCGCCGTCGTGGCCGCGTTCGCCGCGCTCTTTCTGAGCGTCGCCGTCGTCTCGCTGTTCGCCGCGATCGCCGCCGTCCTGCTCCTCACGACGGACCTGGCGCCGGTGCACGCCGCCGGGATCCTCGCCGTCCTCTCGGTGGTCCTGGGGGCGTTCGTACCCTCGCTGGCCTTCCGGATGTCCGGGATGCGGATGCCTCCCCTGCCGACCAACGCCCAGCAACTGCAGGAGGGCATCGAGCCGCACGCCGCCTCCGCGGTCTCGGCCCGCGCCATCCTCGCCGACGGCTGGATGACGTCGCTCTACGGAGCGGTGGGCCTGGTCGGCGCCGCGTGCGTGGTCGTCCTGGCATGGGAGCGCGAACTGGCCGAGATCATCATGACGGTGGCGTTGTGCCTGCTGCTCGTCCTGCACGCCCGTGGCCTCGGCAACATCTGGCAGCGCATGTCCCTGGTGGTCCCGGGGGTGCTCGGGCTGCTCCTGCTGGTGCTGGTCGCCGCTCCCGCCGCGACCCCGGGGAACCGCCTTGTCACGGCCGCGGGCTTGCTCGCGGCGGCTGCCGCGGTCGCCATCGTCGCCTGGACCGTGCCCGGGCGCCGGCTCGTCCCGTACTGGGGCCGCGCGGGCGAAGTGCTCCACTCGGCCCTGGCGATCGCCGTGCTTCCGCTCGCCCTGTGGGTGCTCGGCGTGTACGGCGCCCTGCGGTCCCTCAACGGCTGACCGGAAGGGAGACCCACTGTCATGCAGTCCAAACGCGACCAGGTCCAGGCTCACATGTTCGTCATGGGCCGGCTGACCTCCGGCCTGCTCCGCGCCGACCCCGACGCCCCGGAGAGCCCGCAGGGGCGGACCAACCGGGGCGTGGTGATCGGCATCGTCATCGCCGTCCTGCTGTCGGCCGGCTCCTTCGTCCTCGGCCTCCTCAAGCCTGGAACCAAGGACTCCTGGAAGGCAGCCGGGACCCTCGTCGTGAACAAGGACACGGGGTCCCGCTATCTCTACCTGGAGGGGCGGCTGCGCCCGGTGCGCAACTACGCGTCGGCGCGGCTGCTCGCGGGCGCCGACATGAAGGCGGTGACGGTCGGTTCCAAGTCCCTGAGCGGTACGCCGCACGGGGCGCCCGTCGGCATCAGCGGCGCCCCGGACGCCCTGCCCGGCAGCGCGGACCTGGATACGGGCCCCTGGCAGGTCTGTTCGGGCAGCGGGACCGCAAAGACGGGCACCACCGTCGCGGTGGGCCTGCCGGCGGACGCCGCCGGGCTGCCCACCGACCAGGCCATGCTGGTCAAGGGGCCGGACAAGGCCGACTACCTGGTCTGGCGCGGCAGCAAGCTGCTGCTCGACGACGACACCCGCGCCCGCGAGGCCCTCGGCTACGGCTCCACGCCCCAGCTGCCCGTCTCCGCCGCCTTCCTGAACGCTCTGCCCTCAGGGCCCGACCTGCGCCCGCCGAACGTACTGGGCAAGGGCAGGAAGGGCCCCTCGCTGGGCGGTGCGCAGTCCCGGATCGGCCAGGTCTTCCGGGTCACCGTGCCGGGCTCCGCCGACCGCTACTACCTGCTGCGCCAGCAGGGCCTGACGCCGCTCACGGCGACCGGGGCCGCGCTGGTGCTCGGCGACCCGGAGACCCGCGAGAAGGTGTACGGGGGAGGCGCGGCGAACGTCGTGACGCTGGGCGCGGATGCGCTGAGCGGCCGGCTGGCCCCCGGCGCGGAGGGCGGCGCGGAGGAGACGAACCTGCCCTCGGAGCCGCCGGAGGCGGTGGCACTCGGCGAGGACCGAACCGTATGCATCCGGGTCCAGCCGAGCGAGCGCGGACCGCGCGTCAGCGTGGCGCTGACCGGGACGGGCACTCTGGGCCCCGCCGCACAGGCGCCGCCCGAGGGCCTCACCCCGGCCTGCATGCCGGTCGGCACGATCAGCGTGCGGCCGGGCGGCGGGTCCCTGGTGCGCGCGCTCGGGGCGAGCGGGAGCACGCTCGGCACCACGGTCTACCTGGTGACGGACACGGGAATGAAGTACCGGGTCGGCACGGCGGACGGACTCGCCGCCCTCGGTTACAGCGAGGGCCAGGCACGGGGCCTGCCCGCGCCGCTGCTGGCCATGCTGCCGACCGGGCCGGACCTCACCAAGGAGGCTGCGGCCGTGGGGCGGAACACGAACACGGCCCCCCGCTGTACGCGGACATGAGTGCCCGGCGGGGGCTCGTACCGGAGGAGGTGAATTTCCTGTGGCGCGGCTGATAAATGCGTGTGTCGTGACAACGGGGGGCGGGGATCCGCCGTCTTCCTCCCCGAAGGGATCCGGCAATTCCCCGTGCCCGAACGGGCATTGCCCGTTCGGGCACGGGGGCCGATCCATTCGGAAGGTGATTCCACAAGGTGCCCACCTCAGATCCAGATCAAATCTCCTTCACGAATCACCCCAAAAGCGGGGCCGGGGCCGAGGAGATGACGCAAGGCATTGAATCCTCAACGCCCTTTTCTTTAGGCTCCGTTCGTCCAGACCATTCGGATGCCGGTCTTCCGGCCGCGTCCGGCCAGGCACCGCGCCACGCGGGAACCGGAACCCCGCGGCGCGACACATCAGGAGGCGCAGCAACATGGCAGGTACGGGCGCACAGCAGTCACTGGCGTCAGCCACTCAGAACGGTGTCACCGCACTGGAGATGGCTTTCACCGGCGTGCAGAGCAGCCGCCAGGACGTGGAGAACATGAAGCACAACCTCGCCTCCGGCTACGCCGGCAGCGACGGTGGCGCGTTCCAGAAGCTGCTCGACCGGTGGGACCAGCAGGCGGAGATCATCTCCAGCAACCTCCGCGACATGATCACGACGCTGGAGGAGACCATGCGCGCGCAGGGCATCCAGCAGAACAACTCGAACGACTCGATCCAGCAGGCGTTCAACCGCTCCGAGGAGATCTTCAACGCGCTCGCCGGTTCCACCGGGGGCCGCTGACCACTCCTCGCGTACCCGGAGCCCTGACGGGTGACCGGGCTCCGCACACCACTGTCCCTGACGCACCTGCCGCGAGACGAGGAAGACCATGACCCCCCCGCTTGACTTCACCGACGGCCAGATCTACGTCGACTACTCCCACATGGAGAACGCCGCCGACGACATGGTCCAGCAGACCAAGGCGATCGACAGCATCCTCACCAACCTGGAAGCCGAACTCCAGGAGCTCCAGCGCAGCTGGGAAGGTGAGGACAAGGCCGCGTACGCCCAGAAGCAGGCGTCCTGGAACAACGCGGTCGAGGAGATGAAGCGCATACTCGCCGAGCACTCGGCCCTGCTGAACGATGTCTCGGGCAGCTACCAGTACAGCGAGAACTCACTGAAGTCGCTCTGGGAGAGCGTGCGCATCGGCAGCTGACCCGGGGCGGCGCGCCCCTGGTCCTTCCCGGGCGGCCGTTCGCGTGCGTCCTCGCGCGCACGGCCGCCCCGCCGTAGTCGGGGCGCGCCGTCCGCCGCGGTCCCAGCGGGTCGTCGGCGGAGGGCGCACCGGCCCCGAGAGCCCCTGGACATCCCGGAAGACTGGAGAAGCGCGACATGGCGGAAGCACCCGCACTCAATCTCAACAAGGCGTGGCTGCAGAGCTTCCTCGACGACGACCTCGTCCCGTTCCTCGCCGAGATCAAGAAGATGCGCGAGGACAGCACGGACGGCGTGCCGGCGATTCCCTCGCTGCAGGGCGGCGACGACGGGTCGAAGACCGCGGCAGGGTTCTTC
Organism: Streptomyces sp. NPDC017520; assembly: GCF_044329855.1. Classification (NCBI taxonomy): domain Bacteria; kingdom Bacillati; phylum Actinomycetota; class Actinomycetes; order Kitasatosporales; family Streptomycetaceae; genus Streptomyces; species Streptomyces sp. NPDC017520. The sequence continues at coordinate 719,926 of NZ_JBIRKB010000002.1, read as the reverse complement.
GACGGGCAGGCGAGGCCGCTCGCGATCGGGACGATGGCGGGTGACGAGAACGGCCGCACCAACGGCGGTTACCTGGTCAAGTGCCTGAACGGACTGGTCGACCAGCTCGACGACATCCTCAAGCTCCAGGTCGAACTCTTCGAGCAGATCGAGGAGGACCTGGAGGAGACCATCGCGGAGCTGTTCAAGACCCAGGACGGCAACCTGGAGAAGATCGACGGCAAGGACATGGTCGACTTCTTCGAGGGTGTGGACGAGGTGCTCTCCGAATCCGCCGGTGGCGGCTCGGACAACGACGAGGACGACTGACCTTCGTCGCCGTCGGCCGGTGACCCGGCCGACGCCCCTCCGCACGCCCCCGGTCCGGCGGGCCGTCCCCCGCCCGCACCCCTGTCTCCCCTGACGAAAAGGCATTCGGCATGGCGCTCGACTCCAGCAAGGTCACCGACGACCTCGGCGGTTCCAACGACCAGTGGGCCGAGGCGGTCGGCTTCTTCACGGGCTTCAAGGCGCCGAACCGGAACGACCTGTTCGACTCGCTCGTCGGCAATGAGGGCATCCCCCTGATGAAGGTGGAGATCTCCGACGTGGGCTATGTCGACTACGTCGACACCGAAGACCTGAACTGGCTCTACGAGAACGCCGGTTCCGACATCAAGAACACCGACTTCGTCATCCCCTTCTACCACGCCAAGGGCGGGACGGGCTCCGACGTGTCGATGTACCGGGCACGCATCACCCTGCTCGGCAGCAAGGGGGACGGACGGATACCGAGCCAGGGGTGGCAGGAGGGCGGACAGTTCTCCAGCGGCATCGACGGCCACCTGGGGATGGACGGCAAGCCGACCTGGGACACCACCCCTACCGCACGCTACGCCTACGGCACCGGGCTCGCCCTGGAGAAAATGATCTTCGAACCTGGTCAGGGCACCTACGGGTTCAGCTTCAACAGCCTCCCCGTCAACGACCCCGACTCCGTGACCCCGGCCAATTTCGACACCGTCGCCTCGGCGTTCGACCGGGTCGCCACGTTCTTCTCGTCCCAGCAGCAGATCGTGGAGGAGTGGCAGAGCCGGCTCGGCACGGAGAAGGACAAGGCCTGGCGGGGCAAGGCCGCCGGTGTCTTCTGGGACCTCATCAACAAGATCAACAAGCAGTACTCCGACTACGCCGACGACATGAAACCGATCGGCGGCGGCAACGGCGATGAGGGGGGTTCCAGGCAGGGCAACGAGATCCGGGCTGCGAAGAAGGCCTTCCAGGAAGCGGTCAATGATCTCCACGGCGTCTGGAGCGAGTGGCAGTACAAGTACGGCAACCCGCTCGTGGTGCTGCACACCCTCCTCTCCGCGATCATGGAGTACGTCTGGGACCGCAACATCACGAAGATCACGTACGAGATCGAGACCCACGGGTCGTACGGCGGCGGCTACACCACCACGACGAACTACATCTCGGAAGAGCACTTCAGCAACCAGGCGGCGATCGAGGAGATCACCGGCACGGGCGACATGGCGCTGACCGTCGGCGCCGAGGACTTCGGTGAGCTCAAGGAGCTCGACACCTGGGTGAAGGTCGGCAACAAGGCCCTTCTCATGTGGAAGCAGACCGTCGAGGAGAACCTCGACAAGGCGGCGATCGCGGCCATGACGAAGGTGCGCGACAGCTGGAGCAACAGCGAGCTGGACTTCGGATCGATCAACTCGCGGGGGACGAGCGACACGCTGGAGTCCGAGTACAAGGAGGAGAAGGCCGAGCTCGCCGAGGAGAAGGCGGAGGCGGACGCCGCCGCGGCCAAGGCGGCAGCCGAGGACGCCGCGCGGAAGCAGGAAGAGTTCATCCAGTGGCAGAAGGACCAGGCCGCCAAGGCTGAGGCGGAGCGGAAGAAGGAGAAGGAAGAGGCCGAGCGCAAGGCGGCTGAGGCCAAGGCTGAGGCCGAGCGCAAGGAGGCCGAGGCCAAGGCGGAAGCGGAGCGCAAGGAGAAGGAAGCCAAGGCGGAAGCCGAGGCCAAGGAGGAGGAGGCCGAGGCCAAGGCAGCCGCCAAGGAGGCCGAGCAGGAGGCCAAGCAGGAGGCCAAGGAGAAGGAAGCCGAGGCCAAGGCGGCGGAGCAGGAGGCCAAGGCGGAGGCCAAGGAGGCAGAGGCCAAGGCCGAGCAGGAGGCCAAGGAGGCGGAGGCCAAGGCCGAGCAGGAGGCCAAGGAGAAGGAGGCCGAGCAGAAGCAGGCCGAGCAGGAGGCCAAGCAGGAACAGCTCCGGGCCGAGCAGGAGGCCAAGCAGGAGCAGATCCGCAAGGAGCAGGAGGCCAAGCAGGACGAGGCCCAGGCTCGTGCGGAGAACATGCAGATGATGCAGATGAACCAGGCGAAGACCCAGCAGGAGGAGGCGAAGAAGGAGCAGGAGGCCAAGGAGGCTCAGGCCAGGGCCGAACAGGAGGCCAAGGAGGCGGAGGCCAGGGCCGAACAGGAAGCCAGGGAGAAGGAGGCGGAGCAGAAGCAGGCCGAGCAGGAGGCCAAGCAGGAGGCCAAGGAGGCGGAGGCCAGGGCCGAGCAGGAGGCCAAGGAGAAGGAGGCGGAGCAGAAGCAGGCCGAGGCCGAGCAGAAGCAGGACCGCATCCGCACCGAGCAGGAAGAGCGTCAGGAGCAGCAGCAGGCCGAGCAGGAGCAGAAGCAGGCCGAGGCCGAGGCGAAGGCGGAGCAGAAGCAGGCGGAGCAGGAGGCCAAGCAGGAGGCCAAGGAGGCCGAGGCCAGGGCCGAGCAGGAGGCCCGGCAGAAGGAGGCCGAGCAGAAGCAGGCCGAGGCCGAGCAGAAGCAGGACCGCATCCGCGAGGAGCAGGAAGCCAAGCAGGACCGGCTGCGCGAGGAGCAGGAAGCCAAGCAGGACGAGGTCCGGGCGGAGCAGGAAGCCCGGCAGCAGGAGGCCGAGGCCAAGCAGGACGAGGTCCGGGCCGAGCAGGAGGCCCGGCAGAAGGAGGCCGAGGCCAAGCAGGAGGAAGTCCGGCAGGAGCAGGAGCGCCGGCAGGCCGAGGCGGAGTCCAGGCTCGACAGCTCCCGGCGGGACCTCTTCGGGAGCGGCGACATTCCCGACCTGTCATCCACCCCCATCACCGGACCGGTCAACGACGGCCCGCTCGAACTCCCCGGCGGTGGTGAGTCGCGGCTCGACGCGGACGGCCGCGTGATCACCGAATTCCCCGACGGCTCCAAGGTCACGATCGACCCGAACACGCACTCCTCGACCATCACCCGGCCCGACGGCTCCGTCATCTCCGGTCCGCTCAACACCGGGGACCTGCTGTCCAACCCCGGCGGCAGCGTCACGCACCTGGATCCCGGCGGCAACGTGGTCACGGAGTTCCCGGACGGCTCCACGCAGACGATCAACCCGGACACCGGCACCACCACCATCACCCGGCCCGACGGCTCGACCGTCTCCGGCTACCTGGACGAGTCCGGCCCGTCCCGCTTCGAATCCGGCCAGCTCAACAACGGTTCCCTCCATCCCGGTTCCTTCGGCGACGGACTCTCCAGCCACACGCCCCCCTCGTACGACCCCATGTCCTACGAGGAGGAGCTGTTCGACGACCAGCCTTACGAGTCGCCCCTGGCGGGCAACGGGGCATCCGGCGGGTCGAACGCGCCGAGCCACAACCGCCCGCTCCTGAACAGCGGGCCGTTCCCCGGTCCCAGTAGCTACGGCGGGGGCGAAGGCGGCGGCAGCGGTGCCCCGATGGGGGGCGGAATGGGCGGTGGCATGGGTGGCGGAATGGGTGGCGGCATGGGTGGCGGCATGGGCGGCGGAGGAGGCCAGTCGGACTCCGGTGAGCGCGTCCGCAACGTCATCGACGGTTCGGTCTCGCGGAACCGCCGCGCGCGGCCGGGGGCCCCGGTTCCCGGCTCGGGCGGGCGCTACGCCGACGACGAGGTGCGGGTGGCGGCCGGCGGCCCGACCGCCGGCAGTTCGCCCTTCCTCCCGCCGATGGCCGGCGGCGCCCCGGGCGCGGGCGGCGCGCCGGGCCAGACCGCGACCCAGAGCGGCGAGCGGACCCGCGACTCCTGGGTGCCGGAGGACGATGACGTCTGGGGCACCGACGAAGGCGGCGCACCGGCGGTGATCGGACGCTAGGGAGCGATGCGCCGGTCACGGCGGATACCGCGCGGGAGCGGTAGGAGACGGTTCCGGCCGCCTCGGACACCGTTCAGGCGCAGGGGAGTTCGTAGCACGCACACGCGTACGACAGAATGGTGTACGCGCAGGTGGAAGGGCGACTGTTGAGCGAATCGATGGAGAAGAAGCTGGCCGAGGCCATGGCCGAACTCACGGCTGTGCAGGAGGCCGTGGCACGGGCTGAGGGCGAACTCGGCCAGTCCTCGGCGTCGGCCCGATCGCGGGACCGCGCGGTGGAGGTGACGGTCGGCCCGCAGGGCGAGCTGACGGGGCTGAAGTTCCCGGACAACCGGCACCGGTCCATGACGGGCCCTAAGCTCGCCGCCTCGATCATGGAGGCGGTGCAGGAGGGCCGCTCGGAGATGGCCCGCAAGGTGATGGACGCCTTCGAGCCGCTGACCCGGACCACGGGCCGGGCCACGGGCATCAGAGGCATCGACATCGACTGGGACCGGGCCTTCGGCTCGGCCCTGGAGGACTCGCACGGCGGCGGGAGGCGTTCGTCGGCCCGCCTGCACGACGAGATCCACGAGGACTGACGTACGGACCACCGGACGAGAGGGAGGCACTCATGGCGGTAGGGAAGTTCACCGCGAACCCCGGCGAACTGCGCCGGGCCAGCGACATGATGGAGCAACTGCCCGCGCAGGCGGCCAAGATCGGCGACAACTTCATCTCCGACATCCAGAACTACCGTGGCTGGGCCGGTTACAGCGACGACTTCGCCCTCGAAGTGCTGCCCAAGTACGACGCCAACAACCAGGCGTGCCTGGACCTCATCAGGGCCGTCGGCAGCGCGTTCACGGCACTGGGCCAGGCGGTCTGGGCCAACGGCCAGCACATCGAAGGCGTTTCGAGCTACGCACGTGACGAGATCGACCGGCAGATGTCCAGCATGGACACGCCGGGCGACTCCTCCCAGGGCGGCCGGCACTAAGTGGAAGAGATCGACTTTCCGCCGGACGTCCGGACGATGCTCTGGATCCTGCTGGGCGAAATGCCCCTGCAGGCCAGGGAGAATCTGGCGTGGGAAAGTCGTGAGCTCTACCTGGCCCTCCAGAAGGGTTTGATCGATCTGCGCGCGGCCTCGCGCGAGACGATCCAGATGGTGGAGGCGGCGTTGCCGCCGGAGGTGGCGCGTCCGTACATCGACAGTGTGCGGATGCTCACCGACGCACCTACCGGCACCGACCCCATCCAGGCGTTGCTGCTCCAGCTCGACGAACTGGCCGACGGTCAGGTGGACTACTCGCAGAAGATCCAGGCGTCCAAGTGGGAGATCATCGCCGAGATCATCATGCTGATCGCCGAACTGGCGATCCTGGCGGCGCTGATCGCGTTCACCGGCGGCGCGTCGGTCTCGCAGATGTTCCTGGCGCGGGCCCGGAGCAAGCTCGCGATCCTCATCATCATCGACCGCCTGCTGCGGATGTCGCACATCGCGCCGACCCTGGGCGAGGCCATCCAGGAGGCCATCCAGACGCTGGCGGTCCGGCTGGCGCAGATCGCGCTGAACCCGGGAGGCCGGAAGCCCGGGGGAGTGGACTGGAAGGACGTCGGCGTCGCCGCCGCCTTCGGCGCGCTCACCGCCGGCTTCATGGAGATCTTCGACAAGTTCCTGAAGCCCATCAAGAACTACTTCAAGGACCTCCTCGGGGACATCTTCAGCAAGTTCAAGATCGACCCGAACAGTCTGCTGTTCAAGGGACTGGTGAACGGCCCTCCCACCGTGGTCACCGTCTTCGTCGTCGGAGCCACCGCCGAAAGCACCGCCGAAGTCATCATCAACGGGGCCTTCTACGACAAGTGGGAGTTCAAGTGGGAGACGTTCGTCGGCTCCGGCACCAGCACCGTGTTCGACATGGGTGCGGGGCTGGCCGTCGGCGCGGGCGCCTTCTCGATCTACAACAACTACTTCAACAACGACCGGTTCACCGACATCAACGACCTGCCGGGCCCCGACAGCATCCTGGGCGGCGGCGACGGAGGGCCGTCGGGGTCGGAGAAGCCCGGCGGCCCGGCGAGCGGCCCGGACGTCCAGGGCCCCTCGGTGGCGAGGACCAACCCGTTCACCCCCGGCCCCGCGACCCCCTTCCCCAACACGGTCTCGGCCGACCTGCCGAACGGGCCGGGCAGCGGGATCGGCGTCCTGCCGCCCCCCACGTACACGCCGCCGCCGGCCGTCTCGCCCCCGGTCGGCGTGAACACCCTGCCGAAGGCGGGACCCGACGCGCTGACCCGCCCCACCGACCTCACCCCCCGCAACACCGACGGTACGAACGGCGTCACCGGCCCGAACAGCGTCTTCGACCCCGGCGACATCGTCGGTCCGAACCGTGTGGTCGGTCCGAACGGCGTCACCGGGTCCAACAGCCTCACCGGCTCGAACGGCCTCACCGGCTCGAACGGCCTCACCGGCTCGAACGGCCTCACCGGTACGAGCGGATCGCCCCTGCCCCAGCTGCCGCCGCCCACGTCGTCGCTGCCCTCACCCTCGACGTCCACGCCCTCCACGCTGCCGTCCTCGTCCCTGCCCGACACCACGCCGCTGACGCCCCCGCCGACGTCGGGGCGCACCTCCGGGCCCGGGACGGGCACCGACCTCACCTCGTACGACCTGACCCCGGACACCACACCCGACCTGACGCCGGAACTGGCGCCCGACCTGCTGCCCGGTACGTCTCCGGACGGGTCGGGGGCGACGAACGACCTCCCCGACAACCTCACCGGGCCGAAGGGTTCGTCCACCGCGCCGGGCCCGAGCCCGATCGGCGGTTCGAACGGCTCGGACAGCGCCGGCCTCCCCGACGACGCCTTGGCGGACGCGGACACCGCAGGGGGCCGGCAGCAGGACGAGAACGCGCACGAGACCCCCGGACGCGGCACGGGCGGCCGAAACACCGGCGGGCAGCCGGGCCTCGACGAGACCGCGCACCAGCGGCCCGACGGCGCCCCGAACCCGGCCGACGCGGACGCCGTGGCACCTCCCACGCCCCTCGCCACCTCGGCCGGACCGATCACCCCGGCGCCGGCAGCCGGGAACCAGGGCACACAGCAGGGCACCCCGCAGGGCTCGCAGCAGGGCTCCTCCGGGACGGGGAGCTCCTCGCAGCAGCCCACCCGGAACGGTGCGGCCGATCCCGGCGATGCGGGCGGCCTGCCGGGCGAGCAGGAGACGGACCAGGCAGACACGGAGGGCCGGCCGGTCCCGGCCGACGGCACGGAGAGCCCGGCCGCCCCGCGGCCCCGTGGCACCGGGACGGACGACACCGCTCACGCACCCGGAGGCGGACGGAGCGCGACCGGGCCCGAGAACGCCCCGGCCGCGCCGGAGCCCGTACGCACCTCCTCGGACCTGCCGGTCGACGGTGCGACGGACGACCGCGCGGGCGGCGTCACCGGTGATCTCGGAGCCGGGGCCGGGACGGGCCTCCCCGCCGGCCCGGCACCCGAGCCAGCCGTGCCGGTGGCCGATCCCGTGCGGCCCGAGCAGTGGCGGGCGGGGCGGACCGACGCGCCCGCCACCGCCGTGCGCATCGACCCGCCGTCCGACCCCGGCCGTACCCCGGCCGACCCGACGCCGCTCGACGGCCCGGAGACCCCCGTACGGGCCTGGGTCCAGCGCATCCAGGCCGACGACGGACGCTGGCTGAGCAACGTCTCGCTCCACCTGCCGATCCGGACGGGGGAAGGGTTCCCCCACGCCGAACTGGACGCCCTCCAGGAGCGGATGCGCTCACTCCTGGACGCACACGTGAACCACGGTCTCCAGCTCCCGGGATCGGGCGACCAGCTCCACATCGACCTCACGCTCACGGCCGCGCCGGACCACCCCGAGGCCGTCGAGCTGAGCCGGACCGCGCGGCCGGAGGGGTCCGACCACCTCAACTGGCGTCTCAACAGCACCGATCCGGCCGCCTCGCCGGAGGAAGCGGCGGAGCGTCGGACCCGCGACGACGCCGCGGTGCTCCAGCACCTGCTGAACTACGCGGGCGTACCGGACCGGGGCCCGGCGGCCGAGGCGCTGCTGCGCCGCCTGGTGCGGCAGAGCGACGCGGACGCCCGTACGCCCGGTCCCGCCGTTCCGCCGCACTTCCTGGCGGCGGTCGAGTCCGTCGTCACGAGCGCCGCCGTCGTCGACCACCCGCTCACCGCGAGAAGCACCCGACCCGCGAGCGGCATCGACGACCCGGCGCAGGCCCTGCGGACGCCCGCACCCGGCACCGCGGACCCCCAGGCGCCGGTCGCGGCGGCCGTCCCCTTCCGCACTGCGTCCTCCGCGCCGACGGAGAGCGGCACGCAGTCGGAGACCACCGCGCCCGCGTCCGCCCCTGCCACGGCCGCCGACGCGGACCGGGACGCCCGGCCGGTCTCCGGACAGGAAGCCGTCCGGCAGGACGCCGAGAATGCCCCGCCCGCCGCCGTTCCCCTGACCACCGAGGGCCGGGGCGACGGCCGGGGACCCACTCCGGAAGCGGGCAAGGGCAAGGGCCGGAGCACGGACCAGGAGACCGCGCCCGCCGACGATCCGGCCCTACTGGCCTTCCCCGGCACCGCGGCGGTCGACGAGGCCGTCGACGCGGCCCGCCGGGAGCACGACGACGCCGTAGCCGCCTTCGACCGAGCCGTCCGCACCGTCGGCACGCTCGACGAGCGGGTGACCAGCGGCCGGGGCGGCACCGACGACACCGCGCGGCTGTACGATGCGTGGCAGGACGTCGACCGGGCGCAGCGGCGGCTCGACGCGGCCCTGGACCGACTGCGCGACCTCGGCGCGGACGCCGCCCACGACGCCGCGGTCGCGGCGATCGTGCCGCGCGTGCACCGTACGGACGCCGAACGGCGGCTCACGGCCGCTCTGGTCACCGCCGAGGACCTGCCCGTCGACCCGCCAGGCCCGGCGCCCGGCGACCTCATCACCGCGGACGAGCTGGCCGCCGCCGGTGTCACGCCGGACCAGAGCCCCGCGCTCCAGGCCGCCCTCAACGGCTCCGCGCGCTTCGAGGACAGCGGGATCACCGACCCGGTCCAGCAGGTGCGCCTGCTGATGAACCGGCCCGGCCCCTGGTCCGAGGCGCTCGACGGCATCGCGGCCCGCGCCTCCCGTCGTACCTGGCACGCAGCCTACGAGGACTTCGCGCTCGACGCGTTCCGGGCCGCCGGAGCACCGGCCGGCACCGACCCGGCCGAGGCGTGGCGGCGGGCGACATCGCTGGTGCTGCCGTTCGAGCTGCACCCCGTGCTCGCCGACTCGCGCCACGCGCGCGGGGACTATCTCGACGCCGTGCGGCAGGTCGCCCAGCACCTCGCCGCGCACGGTGCGGACGCGGTGTCGGGTACGGAGACGGCCGCCCGCGTACGACGTGAACTGAGCCTCCCCACGAGGCTGCCGGGCGGTGCGCCCGCGTCGGCGCAGGCGTACGCCACCGCCGAACTGGAGCGGCTGACGCTGCGGGAGGAGCCCGGCAGCGCCCTGGACACCGACGCCCTGACCCGGCGCGTGCTGCACCTGCCCGCCGACGCCGAGGTCTCGGCCGGGCAGAGGGCCCGGCTCCTCGTCACGGTGGAGAACGCGATGGCCGCCGGGTGGTCGTCGAGCGTCGACGCGCTCGGCGCCTATCACCTGGCGACCGGCGGGGCGCTGGACCACGCGCGCCACATCACGGCGGCGAACGGGGCCTACCAGGGGCTGAACCTCACCGGGCGGCCCGTGGGGCCGGTGGACACCACCCAGGTGTGGCAGCGCCGCGACGACCAGTTCCAGGGGCCGCTCGATCCGCTGTGGGACGCGAGCACCGGCGCGTACGTGGTGGTGGCCGACGGCGGCCACGACCACGTCATGCTCCCCTGGGGACAAGGGCACATCCGCGTCCCCTGGCAGGAGTTCGCGGAGCTGGTGGCCCGCGACCCCGGGATCACCGGACTTCCGGCGGGCACACCCGTCGTCCTGGTGCTCGCCCACGGCGGCGACCAGGGCCTGGCCCTGCCCCGCACCCTGGCGTTCCGGACGGGCCGCGACGGCGTCTGGGCGCACAGCGGCCAGGTCGGTCTGGTCACCGACCCCACCACCGGCGTCGAGCGGATCGTCGTCGAGAACCGGCGGTCCGAAGGCCGGCCCCTGGGCGGGTGGTTCAGCAGCGACGCCGACGACCTCGGTCCCGACGGAGTGGCCGAGGCAGGCTTCGTGACCACGCTGGACGGCACGATCCTCCCCGACGCCGCCATCAAGACGCGGACCATCGGCGACGACGGCCGGTCCCTCGGCCGCGTCACCATGTCCGACCCGGACCTGGTCACGAACGAGCCCATGCTCGAAGCCATGTCGGAGATCACCGAGTTCGTCTCGTTCGACCCGGTGTCGGAGGGGGTGATCGGCGAACCGGCCCCGCTACTGGAGAACGGCCGGCCCGTCTACCACTTCGCGCAGCACGGCATGCCGCTGCGCGGCGTGATGGAGGTGGCCGACGGCCGCCCACCGGTCCAGGTGGACGGGGAGGAGAGCGGCCGGTACATCCGCCGCCGGCCGAGCATGCGGAAGCTCGGCCCGAACGCCGTCATCGACCTCGGATCGTGCTGGGCCGACGCCACGGCCGAGGACCTGCCCTACCTGTCGGACGCGGGGGAGCCCCCGTACGTGTTCGACGTCCTCGGCGCCACCTCGTACGCGCAGGGCGTGGCGAACGGCAGCGGTGCCGGGGTCATGGCGGTGGACCGCGTCCATGTGCTGATGCGCGCGGCGACCCCGAAGGCGGGTGCGCTGGCGAGCCCCTCGGGCGAGCAGGGCGAGCGCCGCCTGCTGCTTCCCGAACCGGGCCCGGCCGCCCTGGCCGCCCTGGCACGGACGGCGGGGCTGCACACCGGGGACGGGCCGGTCCCCGCCGACGTCCTCGACACCACGCTGAGGCTGGTGAAGGCCCTGCGGCGGTCGTTCGGCGCCGACGTGGCCTCGGACGGGCAGTTCGGGGCGCTGCTGAGAGGCATCGGGGCCCTGGAGAACATGCGCCGGGCCGATCCGCATCTGCGCGTCATGGGGCCGTTCACGCTGCACCACCTGCACCTGGTCACGCACGCGCGCCACCGGCGCACCAGCAACGACCCGCCGTCCCGGGACGACGTCCGGCGGGTCCTGATCGACGCCGCCGGAAAGAAGGACGAGGCCGCCGCCGGGCGGCTGACGCTGCACCAGTACACGCCCCTGCCGTCGCTGGACTGGGCGCTGAAGCGCCTGGCCGGGCGGGATCTGGCCGCGCTCGCCGCCGACGTGCTGCGGCTGCCGGACGCGGCCGCGGTGTCGCGTGCGGACGTGAGCCGGCTGGTGTGGGGTGCGGTCAGGGGCGCCGAGGCCCTGCGGTCGGTGACCGACCTCGTGGCCCTGGCGAAGAAGGCGCTGCACCTTCCCGTCTCCGCCGACCCGACGGCGGACGAGGCGGGCGACCGGCTGCTGTGGCTGATGGCCGGCGCGACCGTCTCCGGGTTCGATCCCGCCGACCCGGCGGACCTCGCCGCCTGGGACCTCGTACGGCACGGCGCCCTCGACGACAGCACCCGGCTGACGGCCGACGGCGTGCCGACCGGCCGCGACTGGACCCGCCGGCCCGTCACCGGGGACATCGCGACAGACGGGTACCTCGTCTCGCCCGACGGTGGCCCGGACGGCGCCACCCCGCACCCGGCGCCGTGGCCCGACGCCCCGCCGGGATCGGCCACGAAGGCGTACGTGCTCAACGCGGACAGCACGAACGGCCATGTGTCCATGCCCTGGCCCGACGGCTCCAGCCGCTGGGTGCCGGGCAGCGAGATCGCCGCCCTGCTCCGCCACGACCGGGTGCACCAGCAGATCGCCCTGCGCGCCCCGCTGCTCGTGATCGGCGCCCACACCAACCCCGGCGGGCTCGCGCAGCACATCGCCGGGCGTGCGGGAACGGCCCGGACGACGCTGTTGTCCGAGCTGCCCAGCGCCCCCGTCCCGCACCCGTCGAGCGGTCGGAACGTGATCGTCCTGACGGAGGGGACGACCACGCGGCCGGACCACTGGCAGACCCGGCGGCCCGCCGCCCTGCCCGGAGCCTCCGCCCAGCAGGGCTCCCTCCACACGTTCACCGGGCGGGCGCCCGGGACCGAATCCTCCCCGGCGGTGGCGACCACGTCCACCGCCGTCGCGCCCACCGTGCTCTCCCAGTACGTACGCGACCACGGCCGGCGCCACGACGGGCACGTCGGCCTCGTCCTCCACGAGCCGACTCCCGCCACCGTCCTGGACGGACTGCACCGGAGCATCGTCCAGGCCCTCGGCGCCGCCCCGGAGGACGCGGACGGACAGCGGCTGCTGACCCAGCTCCAGGACGTGCTGAGCGCCGAGGAGATCGAGCTCAACCGGCCGTACCTGCGCAGCCGCCAGGGGCACCGGATCACGCTCCGGCACGGCGGCCGCGACCGGGCGGTGGACGTACGCCTCTCCCACGCCGACCCCGTGCGGTCCACGAAGTACGGCAGCAACACCGGCCGGCGCCCGCCGACCGTCCCGGACATGGGGGTCGAGGCCAGGGCGGGCGGCGGGCAGTCCTCCTCGCACGTGGAGGGCGCGGGCAACATCCGTACCGGCTCGGTGCCGTGGAGCGGGATCTTCCCGGACGACCGCGCCGGGGCGCTCCGGTGGTGGGACAGCACCGTCAACGTGTCCGCGACGCACAACCAGCTCACCCAGTCCGTGACCGTCGGCGAGACCTTCCTGGTCACGAGCAAGCAGCAGGCCGAGGAGCCCGCGCACCCGATGGACGTCGACGGGCGGTGGCAGATCCAGCTCGACACCCCCCGCGAGGGCGAGACCGACAACTGGCAGCCCGAGCAGTCGCACGGCGCCCTCACGATCTGGTTCCACGAGCACCTAGCCTTCGACGCCGACGACACCACCGCGCTGCCGGAGCCCGGCGATGTCGACGACCTGCCGCTGTGGGGCGGCGACAGCGTCGCCGAACCGCGGCGCCTGCTGACCGAACTGCTCCAGGACGACACGTTCGCGGCGCTGCGGGACCTGGACGAGGACTCGGAACGGGCGCTGGAGAGCTTCCTCTCGCAGCGGATGCTCCAGGGCACCCCGCACCTCCAGCGCGACGGCGGGGTGTTCTCGCCGACTCTCCTGGACGACGACGGCAACGCGGTCGGCGTCCTGGAACTGACCGCGGTGATCGAACCGGGACGGCCGATACGCAAGAGCGCCGACGGCAAGTCCACGCTGGAGACCTGGTTCTCGCACGCCTCCAGCGTGGACAAGTCGGCCAAGCTGACCAGCGGTGTGGGCGTCGAGGGGGCCGGCGGACCGGCGTTCACCACTGACCACACCCCCGGCCACCCCGCCGCCGCCTCGTCCTTCGGCGGCAACCTCATGGGCAAGGCCGCCGTCAACTGGCAGCTGACCGACCAGCTGAGCAACGTCAGCAGCGCCACGCTCATGCACGGGCTCCGCACCAAGAGCAGCCATCTGCTGACCAGCGGGCGGGTCGCCTACACCGCGACGCTGCACCGGGCCGGCGGAGGCCGGGTCAGCGGCACCTTCGGGCCGTGGTCGGACGGCCTGCGGCTGCGAATCGCCCAGCGCGCCACGATGGCGGGCCACCGCCCGACCCCCGAGGAACTGCGCGAACTCCCCGAACACCTGGAGAACCTGGAGAGCATCGGGTACACCGAGACGCCGCTGAAGGTGGACGGAGCGGACCCGCTGTTCACCGCCGCCGAGGCATGGCTGCGCAGGGAGGGGTTCCTGCCGCCCGTCAGGCCCCGGAACAGGGCTGCGGCGTTCCGGCTGGACGAGCCGCTCGTCGTGGCCCAGTTGGAGAACCTGCGACGGCTGCGGCAGATGCGCTCGACCTTCGGTCTCGCCTCGTCGGCGCCCGACGCCGTGGACGGCGGGCAGTCGGTCTGGTTCGAGCGGCCGAACGCGGTCTCGGGCACCCGCCGGGTGCAGCTGGTCCTCTCCGCCGCACGGGACACCTCGCGCCCCGCCGTTCACACCCGCCGGCTGCCCGACGTGCTGCACGTCGGCTCCAGCTCGTACGAGTCCGGCGGCGCCCGCCAGCGGGGCACGGCGCTGAGCGGCGCCCTCGGAGGCGGCGGCGGTCTCAACGCCCCCATCGCCCGCGGCTCCTGGGGGCTGAACACGGCCCCCGACTACCTCGGCACCCGGCAGCTCACGGACGCCTCCTCCACCGCCGGCCAGGTCGGCTACGACCAGTTCACGATGACCACCCGGAACGGCAGCGAACTGTTCGAGGTGCCCGCCAGGCTCGGCCTCGACCTGTACGAGGGCACCGACGAGGACCCGTTCGTCCGGTTCGCCGAGACCGACGCCGACGGGAACCCGGTGCGGGCCGAGGCGGAGGACGACCTGGAGATGCAGCTCCAGGTCGCCGCCGCACACACCGTCGCGGGAAGCGTCCGACTGCTGGTGCCGCACTACCGCACCCGCGTCCCCGCCCCGGCCTCCGTGCCCGCCCCGGCTCCCGCGCCCCGCCCGGCACAGGTGATCCGGCAGCCTGTCACCGACGGCGGGCCGACGGACGACCGGCGGCGCCTCGCCCTGGTCGACGACCGCGGCCGTCCGCTGCCCGGCCTGACCAGGCTCCCGGAAGGCGCCATCGTCGACACCTTCCGAGGCACCACCGCTTTGATGACGGCCCTGCGGCAGATCGTCGCCGGCACCTACCCGGGCAGTCCGGGCCGGGGCCGTGTCGGGCGCGCCGTCCAGCGCGCCTCCGCGACGCTGTCCGGGCTGGCCACGGAGACCGCCAGACGGGGCTCCGCGGTGAAGGAGGCGCTCCCGGCGAGCCTGTCCGGCGCAGTCAACCGGGCCGGCTCGGCTGTCAACTGGGCCGCCGCACCGGTGGTCTGGGCGGCCAAGACGTCCACGGACGGTGCGGCGGCGACCTACAAGTGGACCTCCGTCGCCGTGGCGGGCGCCTCCCTGAACGACCGGGGCACCCTGGCGGCCGAGGCCCGTCAGGACGCGATCAGGCCCGGCCAGCTCATCTCCAGGGCCCCGCAGATCCTGGGCGGCGCCTACGTGGTGGAGGGGCTGACGCTGCCCGGCATGGCGGCCGACCAGGTGATGATGCTGGAGGTCACCGGCTACCTCTCCAACCCCCGCCAACTCGGTTCCGAATCGCTCTACTCGGAGCAGGACGTCCTGAGCGGCGACACCGCCGGCCGGCAGCGCGGCGTCGGCGTCACCCACCAGGGCAACCTCCAGCTCACGGCGTTGCAGGCGGCCCCGACCCCGCCCGAGCTGCTGGTCCACCAAGCCAACCCGGGCGGTCGCTACTCCCAGTCCCGCCGCACCGACGGCACCGCCACCGTGGGGTCCGGCACGAAGATCACCCACGCCACGGAGCACAGCGGCGACACGTTGTGGATCGGCAACGACCTGACGCTGCTGATGACCGTCCGCTGGGGGGTGCGCAACATCGCGGGGAACACCGTCGGCCTCGGGGCCTTCGCCCCGGTCACGGTCGCCATCGATCTGCCGCGCGCCGTCACCTACCTGGCCCCCGCCCAGGCCGTGGCCCAACTGGCGGCCTGGTTCCAGGGCATGCCCGGCATCCCCGCCCTGACGCCGAACCCGCTCGACGTCCCGCTGCCCGACCGGTACGCCCGGACCCGCCAGTTGGGCAAGGCGACCGTCCTGTCGGTCACCCAGCTCGACGACACGACCAACCGCCACGAGCGCCGCGACCGGATGCGCCAGGAGCTGACCGACCTGGTGGAGAACGAGGCGCCGGGCGTCGTCCGCCCCGCCCACGCCTCCTACCTGTCGGGCGTGGCGACCGAGGTCGCCCGGGTCACCGAGCCCGCCGCGCTGCGCGCCCTGCCCGGACGGGGCCCCGGCGGGCAGGTGCGCTTCCACTTCCTCCACGTCGCCTTCGGCGGGGCGCGCCTGGTCGAAGTGGCCCTGACCGCCGAACCGATTCTCCAGACGCCCGCCCTGCGCGGCCTGCGGGGCCGCAGGGCGGCCACGGGCACCGGCCTGGAACACGTCGACACCCACACCCCGCAGTCCAGGGTGACCACAACGGGGACCACCACCATCCGTCAGGGCACGGTCAACCCGGTCTCCCGCTACCCGCGCCCCGGCGCGACCGGGTGGACGGACCGCGCGGGGCCGTCCCTGGCGGTGGCCGAGACCCGGGCCCGTACGGCCCGCTCCGAAGTGGCGACGGAGGACCGCTTCTGGACGCGGTCGGGCAGCGTCGCCGACTTCGCCGTCGACTACCGCTACACCGCCTCCGTCCGCTCCCAGGTCGTGTGGCAGTGGCCGGCCAACATTCCCGGCGCCCTCTTCCAGGCCGGCCTGCTCAACCTGTCAGGCCTGGACGGGGACACGGCGCAGCGGGTCCGCGGCTGGGTCGGGCGCCTGCTGCGCGGCCGCCCGGTCAGCCGGGTCTCCGTACCGGCGGCGACGGCACTGCGGTTCGTCGCCTCCGAGGCCGACCAGCCCAGGCAGCACGAGGGTCCCCGCCGGCCCGCGCTGCTCGGCGGCGACCCGCTGCTGCTCACGGCGGCCGACGCCGCGGCCCAGGGGACCACGCCCTTCCCGCAGGGTGTCCGGCTGGAGACCACCGGCCCGACGCCCGTGTACGACTACAACGCCGCCCCGCAGCTGACGCAGGCGCTGCACGACGTCGACCCGCGCATGGCCGCCTCGTGGGGCCTGCCCGCGAACGCCTCGGCGGAGGCCGTCGCCGCGCGGCTCGGCGAGCTGATCCAGGCCGGCGAGATCAGCCTCGACCCCTCCCGCACGGCGGCGGGCCTGACCGGCGTGATGCCCGGCAGCTGGCCGGTCGAGAGCCCCGGCACCGCACCGTCCGTGCGCATATCCCTGCACAACCCGCGACCGGTCACGGAGGCGGGCGACGTCGCCATCGACCGGGTCCGCCGGCAGAACCGCACGGCGGCGGTGGCCTCGTCCGCCGCCGGTTCCTTCGTCCTCAACCAGCAGGGCTCCTACAGCCTGGCCAACGGCAGCCGCCAGGTGCTCGGGGTGACCTTCCCCCTGGCGGCGCAGCAGCCCCACGCCCTCTCGTCGGGGGGCAACGCCTCCGCCTTCTCCTTCAGCCGGCTGCGGACCGGGGCGACCAGCGATCCGGCGGACCGGCGCATCCCCCGCACCTACGAGACCCTGGTCGACACCGTCATCGAGGTCAACGGCCCCGACGGCGTCCGGTACGTCACCGGCAGCTCCACCACCCGGCTCTGGGAACGCGACGTCCTCGGCTTCGGCGTCACCCCGGCGCGACCGGGCCCGCAGATCTACGACCTGCCCGCGATCCTCGCCGACCAGGACGCGGACGACCTGCGCGACTGGGCCCAGCACCCGGTCACCGACCTGCCGGACGTGCTGGCGGACGCCATCGACGAGCAGGACGCGTCGGCGGAGCTGTGGCTCACGCTCGGCTCGGACCCGGACGGCACCCGACTGGCCCGCGCCCTGTTCGTCGGCTCCCTGACGGCTGCCCGGACCGGGAAGCCGGTCGAGCTGGTCATCCGCACCGGCCAGGAGCTCCGGATCTGGCCCTTCGCCGCCGACGGCTCGCTCACCGACACCACCGCGGCGACCGGCGAGGCATGGCAGAACGTGGCGGACACCATCGGCGTCCACCTCGACGCCGTACGGGCCGAGGCGGCGGCCCGTTACCGCGAGGGGCGGCTGGCCCGGCGGCAGCCCGGCGCGCTCACCGCGCTGGACACCGCCGACCGGATGCTGGACACCGCCACCACCGCGCACCGGGACGCCGACCGCGCCCACACGGCCGCCCGCCGCACCGCCGCGACCGTGACGACGGAACTCACCACGGTGCGGGGCCGGATCACCGAGGGGCGGGCGGAGATCACCCGGCTCGACACCGAGGCCCGCGAGGCACAGGTCCGCTACGACGACACCGCCGACGAGGAGCGTCGGCTCCACGCCCGGTGGCAGCGGGCACGGGCCGAGGTGGCCCGGCTCGAAGAGCTGGTCGCCGCCGCCCCGGACGCCGATCCGGCGTCCCCGGACGGGCAGGACGCTCTGGAAGCGGCGGCCGGACAGGCCGACGCGCTCCGGGACCAGGGCCGGGCCCTGCACCAGCGGCGCGAGGAGGACCTGGACACGGCGGAGACCGCCCGCGCGACGGCACAGGAACTGCGGACCGGACTGGAGCGGGCCCTCACCCGGGAGACCACGCTCGCCGGGAACCTCCGGCGCGCCGAGGCGGGCGCGGCCGAGGCCGCCCGTGTCCTGCGGCAGGCGGAGGCCGGGCTGCGGCGGGCGACCGCGGCCCGCGACGCGATCCAGGACCAGGCCGACGGCATCGAGACCGGACTGATCGAGGCACGTGAGGAGTTGGGCGAGCAGGCGCGCCGCCACACCCAGGCGTGGGAGGACCTGCCCGCCCTCACCGACGCGCTGGAGACCGGCCGCCGCGCCGAGGGGCAAGGCGACGGCCCGTCCCTGCGCAGCACCGTCTCCTCGGCGCCCGCCCGCCCGACCCGGGCCGGACGGCTGCGCGGACAGCCCCTGCCCGCCCCGCCGCCGGAGACCACAGCCACAGCCACGGCCACGGCCCCGACGCCCGCCGCGACGCCGACGCCGACGCCCGTAGCGCGCCCCGACCTGCCCGTGGCCGAACGCACCGAACTGGCCGCGCGGCTGGCCGCGATGACCGAGGAGAAGCGCACCTCCCGGCTGCTGTCGCTGTCGTCCGCCGACCGGGAGGCCCTGGCCGCCGACCGGGCGCTCACCGCCCGGCTGCGCCGGACCCTGACCGCCGAGGAGTTCGCCCGGACCGCCGCCCTCCTCATGGTCGACGTGCCGCCCGGCGTGGACCTCCCCGTCTCCTCCGGCATCGAGGCGCGGGCACAGGTGGCCCGGATGCTGCGCTCGCCCGCCGTGGCCGAACGCATGCTGAACGAGGAGGCGCGGCTGATCGTGGTCCCCAAGGACGCCGCGACGACCTCACTCGACCCGTTCAGCACCCTGCGGGGCGAGACGGACGAGAACGCGCGCCCCTTCGACATCCTGCGCGGTGCCGAGGCCGGCGGGCTGGTCGCCGTCGGCGAGGAGAACCTCCTGGGCGACACCACCGCCGTGCCCGGCTCGGGGCTGTACGCCGACGGCTACTCCGCCGCGACCCACGAGTTCGCGCATGCCCTCCACCGCCACGGCCTCACCGACGAACAGCGCCGGCTCGTCACCGAGGCGTACCACGACAAGGTGCTGGCGGGCAGCTTCGGCGCCTGGCCCGACGGGCCGCTGTACGACAGCTCCGGCACCCACCGCAACTACTCGGCCCGGAACGAGTTCGAGTACTTCGCCCAGCTCACCAACGCCTACCTCGGCACGAACACCGGCACCGACCCCTACACCGGACACCCCCGCAACAACGGAGCGAAGTGGGTCCGGCGCAACGAGCCGAAGCTGCTGCCGCTGCTCCGCGAACTGTACGGACCCGACCCGGGGGCCGTGCACCCCTGGGGCGCCAACCCCTCGTCCCAGGAACACACGTGGGCGGCCTTCCGCGCACTGTGGGACGAGACCGGCGGCGCGTACGAGCCGCAGCCCCACGCACCCGTCCCCGCGCCGCCCGCGCCGCCGCGGTCCGCCCCGCTCAGCCGCCCCGGCCTGACGGCGACGGCCCGGCGGATCGCGGGCCCCGCACCGCGCCAGGGCCTCACCGTGCGGCGGTGCCTGGTGCTGCTGAGCGAGCTCCGGGGCGCCCTGTACCCGGGCGGCGTGCGCCCGGCGGCTACGGTCGACGACGCGGCGCTCGGCACCGCGACACCGGCCTCCGCCCTGGTCCCGGGGCCGGGCTGGAGCCCCGTGGGCTCGTGGGAGGCGGTGGCCCGGACCGTCGCCGCCCAGGGGCCGGGAGCGGCGGCGTTCGTCCTGGCGCGGCGTCAGGGCGAGGCGCTGGGCCACGCGTGGGCCGCCTACCACCTCGGCGGTTTCGACGGCGTGATGTGGCTGGACCTGTCGGCCCGCGACGGCCGACAGATCTCCCCGGCACCGCCCCCGGTCGCGGCGTCCGAGGCGCGGGCGGTGGTCGTCGACCCGGCCGGACGGGCCGTCGAGCGGGCCCTGCCCGTCTTCGCCGCGTCGTCGTCCACCCCGCACGCCCTGCTGGACGCGGCGACCGGCCGCGGTTACGGCGCCATCGGCTTGGAGGTCGAGCGGCGGCTGGTCTTCGTGATCAGCGGCATGGGCGACGTCCCGGCCAAGCAGATCCTGGCCACCGCCCCCGGCTTCACGATCGTTACGGACCACGCGAGCGTCACGCGGACGGCCGACGGCCGCCTGCACCTGACCTTTCCGCCCGTGGCGCCGGGCGACCCGAAGCCCCAGCAGTTCGGTTACCTCATCGGCGAGATCGTCGTCGAGCCGATGGCGGTGCTCCCGGGCGAGCGGCGGCAGTCCCCCGAGGAGACGCTGGAGCGGCTCGCGCGGGTGGAGCGGGCCCTGGACGGCCGCGACGAGCCGGGCGCCGCCCCGCAGACGGCCCTCGCCGACCTCCTGCCGGTCGAGGACGGTTGGACGGTCACCGACCTGGGCGGCAGGACCCTGGTCGGCCAGACCCCGGTCCGGACGAACCGCGCCTACGTGCAGCCCACCACCGGCTTCCCCGCCCTGGGGCTGAGCCTGCTCCAGGACCGGTCGGTGGACCGGCTGCCGAAGGGCGCGATCGGGGCCGTGGAGGCATCGGGCCGGGAGTTCGCGATGAAGGCCACCGCGGAGTTCGTCCGAGCCGTCACCGGGCGGACCGACGTGCCCGACGTGGTCGTCCCCTTCCTCGCACCGGTCCCCGACGTCGACGACCTGTGGGGCTACCTCCGGTTCGCCTACGCCCACACCGTCGCCCGGCCGACCGGTGTCATCCTCAACCAGGGTCCCGCCGCGTTCATGGTGAAGAACGGCCTGGCTGTGGCGTCGCGCCCAGCCCTCGACCGGGTCCTGCGGGCGCTGCGCCCCCGGGCCAGGAACTTTCTGGACCGACACCACGACGGCATCAGCGAGGGCCTCGCCGCCACGCTCGGACGGCTGCTGGAGCTCTACCGCCGGACCATCACCCCCAACACGCCCCTCTTCCCGGGCTACTTCGACGCCACGATCGGCGACGTCCCCTCCGCGCGCGAGCACACGACCTCCGTGCTGACCGGGCGCACCTCCGAGGGCAAGGTCGTCACACAGAAGCAGACCGTCGACATGGACGACCACCGGTATCCGACCCTGGACACCGACGACGGCCGCCTCGACATCCCGCTGGTCCTCACGGAGCTGCGCCACTTCGCCTACGACGGCGAGCAGTTGATGACGCCGGAGGAGATCCGGCGGGCCGTGGCCGAGCTGGCGGAGCTGAGCCGCGAGGCCTACCGCCGGGCCGTCGCGCAGCGGGCCCCGCTGCCCGACGACGTCCTGACCGAGTCCCTGAACCGCATCCTGGACAACGAGGCCGTCCGGGGCCTCGCCCACTTCGTCCAGATGGTCCTCATGGCCGGCCTGCCCCAGCCGTCGGGCCCCACCCGCCGCCTGATGTCGGTGGGTGAGAGCCAGCAGATCTCCCGTGCCCTGGGCGAGTACGCGCTCGGCACCCCGCTGCCCGCCGACCACCCTCTGCACCGGGCCCTGCGTACGGCGGTCCAGGAGGCGGCCGACGCCGTCGAGACGCTTCCCCCGGGGCACCGGCCCCGGCTCCAGGCCATGGTCACCGCCGCGCGGGGCGCCCTGGAGGTCCTGGCGGACCCGGAGCGGACCCCGCCGCCGATGGTGTGGGCGTCCGAACTGATCGCGGCGGACGGCTCCCGCGTCCTCCTGGACCAGGTCCTCGCGGTCAGACACCGCGCCGCCGACGGCACCCCGCTGGGCACCTCCTCCCGCCCCGGCCAGGACTGGCAGGACGCCCGCCGGCAGACGTACGGGCTGCTGCGCGAGGTGGTCGGCTTCACCTACGTGCGCCCCGGCCCGGTGACCCTGGAGAGCCCGGTCCAGAACCTGCCGTTCCACGACGCCTACCTGGTCGGACTGCGCGGCGGACCCATGGCTGCCGCGCTGGCCCGGTCCGACGGCACCGACGCCGTCGTCGACTACGCGCGGATCGTGGACTTCCTGTTCGCGTTCGACGGTCATCTGACCGCGCTCGCCCCCGGCCGTCCCGTCGTGGTGGCGGGGGCCGATCTGGCCGGCCCGCCCTCCGCCGACCCGCTGGAGACGCCGGTGGCCGGCCAGATCCTGGCCAACGGCCTGGGCCACTGGATCTGGACCACCGGCAGTGGCATCGAACCCGTCCTCGCCCCGGGTGACGGACCGACCGGACCGCGCTGGCAGCTGGCCGAGGGCGACTGGTGGGCCGGGTTCCGCCCCGAGCCCACCACCCCCGAACTGGCCCGGTGGGCCGAGCGGATCACCGGCGACCGCGGCCGGGCGCCGGACGTCCTGCGGTGGGTCCGGGCGACCCGGCTGGTCTACGGTCCCACCGTCGACGATCAGGGCAGCGCCCTCGCCACGCTGCTCCATGGCTTCCGGGCGCTGGAGCAGACCCGCGCGGCCAACGGCTTGACGAATCCGCTCACCTGGCGCGACCTCCGTACCGCGATCAGCGCGTACTTCACCGCGAACGGGCAGGCCGAACCGCCTTTGCCGGTGGCGCTGCAGTTCCTGCTGCTCTCCGCCGCCGGATCGGCCGGAGTCGATCTGGAGCTCGCGGCGGCGGCGATCACTCCGCTCCACCACAGTGTGCGCGCCTGGGACGCACCCGCCCCGGGCGGCGTCGTCGAGGATGTCACCGGCCAGGACGAGGAGATGTCCCTCTTCGCCCCGGCGCCCGCCGCGCAGCCGGTCACACCGACCGCGCCCGCGCCCTCATCCGTCACCACCACGGCGTCGAACGCCTTCGCCGGCCCCGGCGACGCCGTGCTCGACCCGAAGACCAGGATCAAGGGGCCTTCCGGCGCCACCCAGGGCCGTAACTGGACCCGGGCGAAAGTCGACCGCGTCCTCCCGGGCACGCTGCGGACCATCGAGAAGCGTGGGGACGCCGCGGCGAAGGTCGTCTCGACCGGCCGGGCGCCGTGGCCGGACGCCGCGTACGTGGTGATCGCCGACGGCGAGGACGGCCGGGCGCTGCTGCCGGACGGCCGGGAGCTGGGCCCCGAGGCGGTCGCCGACGCGTTGGCCGCCGACCCGGAGCTGGCGAAGCTCCCGAAGGACGTGCCCGTCGTCCTCGCCGTGCCGTACACCGGGGACCGCTACCAGCAGACCCTTCAGGCGGTGGCCGACCGGCTGGGCCGCACCGTCTGGGGGCCGAGCGGGACGGGCCGCGCCGTCCCCGACGGGTCGGGCGCCCACGTCCTCGCGCTGCTGGACCGCGACGCGGACGTCCCGGTCGGCGACTGGGTCTCGGTCGAGCCCTCGACCGCGATCGGCTCCTACCTCGACCGGACGTGGACGGCGCTGGACGGCACCGTGTTCCGCGACAGCGACGTCCTCACCGTGCCGCTGACCGATGAGGACCACCGGCACTTCGGGCGGCTGGCCGTCGAGCAGAAGGACGGGCTGCGGCGTCGCGCGCAGCGGCTCCGGCGGTTCCGCGCACTGCGGGAGCTCTCGCACCGGCTCCCCGAAGGCACCGACGCGGGCACCGAACACGAGCCGGTCGGCTCCGAGCCGGTCTCGATGGACTCCGCCGTCTACGTCTACGCCGGCCACGGCGAACCGGGCCGGATGCACCTTCCGCTGCGCGACGGCCGGACGGTGTGGCTGGAGAAGGAGGACGCGGCGGCGTACATCGCGGGCCTGCCCGAGATGCGCAAGCTGCCGTCCGGCCACCGCGTGCACCTGGAGGTGTGCTGGAGCTCCTCGGACGGCGACCCGCGCCACCAGTACCCCTACCTGGGCGAGACGCCCCACGTGGACGACCCCCTCGACAGCGTGCCGCTCGACCAGCTGGTGGCCAACCTCACCCGCCGGGAGACGGACGGCTCGACCCGCCAGACCGGCTTCAACGACACCCAGCGCATCGCCCTGGCCTCGGCGACCGGCCAGCGGGGAGGCAGGGTCCTGCGCCGCCCCGAGCCGTTGGGACCCGCGCTGGACACCCTGGCCCGGAACACGGGACTGCACCGCGGACCGGGCCCGGTCTCCCCGGAGACGCGGCAGACGATGCTGCGGCTGTTCCGGGCCGTACGCACCGTCTTCGGCCTCACGTTCGAGGACCATCGCGGCGGGCCGGACGGCCGGTTCGAGCGGGTCATGAACGGCGTCGTCGCGCTGGAGCGGATGCGGGCGAACGACGGCACGATCGCCCGCCTCACCCCGTTCCGGCTGGACATGCTGGACTTCTTCGTCCAGGAGCACACCGGCCGCGCCCCCGACAAGCGGGGGTACGTGGAGCTGCTCGACTTCGCCACGGAGCAGATCGGCGCCGACGAGAACGCCGCGCTCACCGACGCGGTGTCCGCGCCGTCGCTGGAGATCGCCCTCAAGCAACTGGCGGACAAGGGCGAGCAGATGATCCGCCACGTGCAGTCGCTGCCCGCCCCGGCGCCGTTCTCCCCCCGGCTGGTCGCCTCGACCCTGTGGGCCACGACCCGCGCCGCCCGGCTGCTGCGCCCGATGACGCCCGCCGCCCGGGAGGCCATGGGCCGCAAGATCCTCCACCTCGACGCCGCCACGGCCTGGGACCGGTCGCAGCAGGAGCCGCTGTGGGCGCTGCTCACCAAGGCGATCGCCGAGGGCGTGGACGTCGGCGACCAGGACGCGCTGGCCGCCTACCACCTCGCGGAGAGCGGCGCGTTCGCCCCGTCCGCCCTGCTCAGGCAGGGAGCGAACGTCCAGGGGGTCAACTGGTCCGGCACCGCCATGCCCGCCGGGGTCGACTGGGGCACCGTGCGGCAGATGACGTTCGGGCCCGAGGGCAGCAGCTTCGGCTCGGTGCAGCCCGCCTGGACCGGCCCGCACAAGCCGATTCCGGTGCTGAACGCCGTGGAGGTCGACGGCGCCGGGCGGACCGTGCTGCACCTGCCGGGCCGCCCGCCCCTCCCCGTCTCCGAGAACGAGTTCCTGGCCCTGCTGGAGAGGGACCCCGGCCTGCGGACCCTCCCGCTGAAGCAGCCGGTGCTGTTCCTGACCACCGGCCCGGGGGCCCTGAGCCCTCAGCTGGCGCAGCGGTTCTCCGAGCGCACCGGACGCCCCGCGTACCAGTACAGCGCGCCGATGATGCTCTCCTCGGGCGACCCCGCCACCACCCCGCTCGGCATCCTCGCGCTGACCGACCCGGCCACCAGGGCCCCGGGCACCTGGACCCGGGCCGCCCGGCAGACCAACGCCCCCGTGGCCGCCTCCGGCACGGGCGATCTCATCGTCTTCAGCCCGTCGGACCGGAAGGCCGGCCCCCTGCCGGACATCGGCTCCCTGAGCGTCGGCGAGCAGGGGCAGCCCCCGGCCGGCTCGCTCCTGTCGCCCGGGACGCTGATGACGAACGCCTCCGGCGCCCCGCGCGGCCGCAACCTGACGGACGAGAAGGTGCGCCAGCTGCGCATCGGACGCGTCCGGGTGTACGAGGAGGAGCCGGGCACCCCGCCCAAGGAGAAGGCCGGAGCGGACCAGGCCGCACCGTGGGGAGACTCGGCGTACGTCGTGTGGGGCGGGAGCGGCCCGGACGGGGTGCGGTTCCCCGACGGTCGCACGCTGGACGCGGAGAAGCTGGCGGCCGAACTCGCGGCCGACCCCGAGCTGGCGAAGCTGCGCAAGGACGTCCCCGTCGTCCTGGTCGTCCCGCACCTGGCCAACGAGCGGTACCTGGCCTACCTGCGGGCGGTCGCCAACCTGCTGGAGCGCCCGGTGTGGGCGCCCAGCGGCGACGGCCGCCTGGTGCGCAACAAGAAGCGCGAGCACATCCCGGCGCTCATCGACCACGGCCCGGACGAGCCGCTCGGCTCCTGGGTGCCGTTCCGGCCCACGAAGGCGGCCGCACCGCTCCCGGACCGTGTCTGGACGGCGCTCGACGGCACCGTCTTCCGCGACAGCGGCGTCCTCACCCGGCCCCTGGTCTCCGACCGGAACGAACGGTTCGGCCGGATGTCGCACGGCGACGACGCCCGGGGCCGCGAGATGCTGATGCGGTCCTACCAGCGCGCCGGGAAGCTGGTCCACCTGATGGCGTCCGGCAGCCGGACGGCGCTGATCAGCGAGGAGCCCCGCACTCCGGAGCCGGCGTCGTACGTGTACGCCGCCCACGGACTGCCGGGAGGTCTGCAACTCGCCCTGGTCGACGGCCGTACGGTGTGGCTGAGTGCGGAGGACGGCGGCCGGTACGTCGGCGGACTGTCCGAGGTCACCGAGCTGCCCGAGGGCCACCGGTTGAAGCTGGAGGTCTGCTGGAGCGACGCGCCGGGGGACCCGGCCCTGCCGCAGCTGGACAACCGCCCCGCGCCCGCCGTCCAGGACCCGCTGGAAGTGGTCTCCCTCGCCCAGCACACGGCGAACGTGAGCCGCCGCATCACCGAGGGGTCGCTGATGAGCAGCGGCTTCCACACCGACGCCCACATCCTGCACGACGCCCCCGGCGGCGTCGTCGGGCGGCGCAGGTGGGTCGTCCCCGAGCCCCTCCCGCACGAGCTGGACGAGATGGCCCGGATTGGCGGTCTGCACACCGGCGAGGGGGAGGCGTCACCGCAGGTGCGCGCGACCTCCCTCCGGCTGATGCGGGCCCTGCGCATCGTCTTCGGCCCCGAGGCCGAGCAGGACAAGGCCCTGCACGCGCGGCTGTTCCGGGGCATCAGCGCCATGGAGACCCTGCGCGCCAACGACGAGGCGCTGAACCGGCTCACCCCCTTCCGCATGGAGCTGTGGACCTTCGTCGCCCAGCGGGTGGGAGGAGAGAACCCGGGTCCCGACGACTACCGCAAGGTCCTGGACCTGGCCGCCGGCCTGTTGGCGCAGAAGCCGGAGGCCGCCCTCGGCGAGGCCATCGGGGACCCGGCGATCCAGCACGCGGTGCGGCAGGTCACCCAGTTCGGCGCGCCGCTCGTACGGAACGTGCTGCGGCAGCCCGACAGCGTCCCGGTGACCAAACGCGCCGTGACGCAGGCCTTCTGGGCGATGGCGGGCGCCGCCCAGCAGATGGCCGGCCGGGACGACGCGTTCATCGAGAAGCTGGGCCGCCGGGTCCTGCACGTGTTCCCCGACGAGGAGTGGGCCCCGGCGCGGAAGCAGCACCTGTACATGCTGACGGCCCAGGCCATCGCGGCCGGGCACGATCCGGCGGACTTCTTCACGCTGGCCGCCTTCCACCTCGCCTCCAAGGGCGCGTTCGGCCCCGCCCACCACCTCCGGGCCGGGGATAGCTTCCAGGGCTTCAACTGGAGCGGCAACCCGGCGCCCGGCGGGATCGACCTGCGGGCCGTCGGCCGGCAAAACACCGAGGGCGACGGCCACTCGCTCCAGCACTTCCGCGCGCCGTGGGCCGCCGAGGGCGAATCCACGGACGTCATGGTCGCGTGGACCGACACCGACGCCGACGGCTTCGTGGTCCTCCACCTGCCGGGCACGCGGCCCCTCCGGGTCGCCGACCGCGAGTTCCTGGCCCTCCTCGACCTGGCCCCGCCGCTGCGCACCATCGCGCTCGGGGTCCCCGTGCTGTTCGTGCTCTCCGGTGCGGGCGGCGGCGCGGGACGCCCCACCGCCCTGTCCGAGGCGTTCTCCAACCGCACCGCCCGCAACGGCTGGTCGTACAGCGGCACGTTGACAGTGACTCCCACCACCCCGCCGCCGGGTGCCACGGCCGCCCCGCTGCGGCTGATCGGACGGCCCGAGGCCGCGAGCGGACAGCAGGGCGTCTGGCGCAAGGCGTGGCTGAAGGGCCTGAACTCCAGCGTCCTCGTGCCCGCCCCGTACGGCGACGCCCTGTTCTCCTCCCCGGAGCCGACCGCGGGACTCACCCCCGTACCGGACACGGAACCGTCCACCGCGCCCCCGTCCACGACCGCGCTCACCGTGCCGCGCAGCCTGACCGGGGCCGAGGTCACCGTGCGGCCGCCGCTCGACCGCGCCGGACTGACCGCGCTGGTACGCCGGGTGACGGACCGGCAACCGGTGCGCGACCTGACGGTCGAACGATGCCTGGCGCTGCTGGGGGCGCTGCGCGGGGAGCTGTTCCCGCAGGGCGTGCGCCCGGCGCGGACGGTGGACGACACGGCGGTCGGCGTACCCGCGACGGAGTCGTCCCTGGTGATGGGTCCCGGGTGGCGCCGGGTCCGCTCGTGGGACGCGGTGGCCGGAGCGGTCACCGCCCAGGGTCCGGGAGCCGTCGCCCTCGTCCTGGCGCACCGCCAGGGAACGGCCCCCGGGCACGCCTGGGCGGCCTACCACGTGGGCGGCCGCGGCGGTGTGGTGTGGGTGGACCTCTCGGCCGGCCACGGTCGGCAGGTGTCCTCGCTCCCGCCCGCGGTCGCGGCGTCCGACGCCCGTGCCGTCGTCGTCGGCACCGGTGGACAGGCTTTGGAGCACGCGCTCCCCGAGTTCGCCCCGTCCTCCTCCACGGTCCACGCCGAGCTGGACGCGCCGGTCGAACCGGGCTACGGCGCCATCGGACTGGAGGTCGAGGAGCGCCGTGACCTCTTCCTCGACCTGCCCGGCCGCCTCACCTCGACGCTCGTCCTGGCCCACGGCCCCGGCATCACGCTCGTCACCGACAGCCGCGGCTTCTGGATGACGGCCGACGGCCTCCTCCACGTCAACGAACCGCAGGTGCCACCGGGGCAGCCGCGCCCGGTCCGCAGGAACTTCGCCATCGGCGAGTTCGTCCTCGACCCCATGGCCGTCCTCCCCGGGGAGCGCCGGCAGTCCCAGGAAGAGGGCATGGCCCAGCTCCAGCGGGCGCGTGCCGCCGGAAGGCTGCCGGACCAGCGCCAGGTCGCCGTCCCCCTCACCGAGATGCTGGGCCCGCTCGGCGGCTGGACGTTCACCGAGACGGGCCTGACGGCCAAGGTCAACCCCGCCCCCGAGGGCTTCGACTGGACGGCCTACGGACAGCTCACCCTCGGCTACCCCACCGTCGGCCTCAGGGAGCTCCAGGACATCGCCCACCAGCGGCTGACCGTCCCGAAGTTCGAGACCGCGATCGTCGGCGCGCGCAGCTTCGGCCAGTCCGTCACCACGACGTACGCGAACCACGTCCTCGGCACGCCCGCCGTGGAGAGCCACATCGCACCGTTCCTCGCGGCGATCCCGGAGGTCGACGAGGTGTGGGGCTACGGATGGCTGGGCTTCCAGAACGTCGTGGCCGCACCGATCGGCGACGTCTTCGACAACGCCCGCCCGCCGGGCGCCGACCCGGAGCTGATCAAGAACCTCCTGCCCGCCGCCTCGCGCAACGCCCTGGACCGGATCCTGCGGGCGCTGCGCCCCCGCACCCGGGCGTTCCTGAACGAGCACCACGACCAGCTCTCCGCCGACGCCGCCCGGCAACTGGGCCGACTGCTGGACTTCTTCCGGCAGCGGCTGACGCCGCACCTGCCCGCCGACCCCGCCTTCTTCGACACCGCCGGCACGGAGGTGCCAACGCCCCGCGAGCACTGGACCGCCGTCCTCACCGGCCGGACGTCCCAGGGCGAGCCCATCAGCCAGCGCTACGCCGTCGGCATGGACGACGGCGACTACCCGACCCTGGACACCGACGACGGCCGGCTCGCCGTCCCGCTGGTCCTCGCGGAGCTGCGGCACTTCGGCTACACCGGCCAGTTCATGACGCCCGAGGAGATCCAGCGCGCCGTCACCGAACTGTCCGCCCTCGGCCGCGCCGCCTACGAGCGCGCGCTGAGGTCCCGGGCGCCGCTCCCCGAGGACGTGCTGCGCGAGTCCGTCCGGCGGATCGTGGACAACCCCGTGGTGCGGGGCGTCGCCGGCTTCCTGGTGGTCGCGGCGCGGGCCGGCATCCCGCAGGTGGGCGGCCCCACCCGCAGACCGCTGACGGAGTGGGACAGCCGGACCATCTCCCTGGCCCTGGGCGAGTACGCCCTGGGCAGGCCCCTGCACGACGGCCACCCCGCCCACCGGGCGCTGCGGGCCGCGCTGACGGAGGCGTACGAGCTGCTGCCGGACATCCCCCCGGGCGGTCGGGCGAAGGCCCGGGGCATCTTCGACGCCGCACGCGGCGCTCTGGCCGTCCTCGCCGATCCGGCGCAGACCCCGCCGGTCATGCGGTGGTACGCGGAAGTGGTCGCGATCGGCGGAGCCCGCGTCCTTCTGGACCGCGTGCTGGTGATCCGGCACCGCGACGCACAGGGCATCCCGGTGGGCACGTCCTCCCTGCCGCTGGCCGCCTGGCAGGACGGACTGCGGCAGCACTACGGCCTGCTGCCCCGGGTGGCCGGCTTCACCTACCTGCGGCCGGGCCCGGTGCCGCTCGAAAGCCCGCTCCAGGCCATGCCGTTCGAGGACGCCTACCTGCTCGGGCTGCGCGGCGGCCCCGGAGGCGCGCACCTCGCACTGGCCGACGGCACCGAGGCTACGTTCGCTTACGCGCGGATCGTGGACTTCCTGTACGCCGTGGACGGGGACCTCACCGCGCTCGCCCCGGAACGGCCGGTCGTGGTGACGGGGGCCGACCTGGCGGGCCCGCCGCCCGCCGACCCGCTGGGGACCCCGGTGGCCGGCCAGCAACTGGCCAACGGCCTGGACCGCTGGGTCTGGGCCCCCGGCAGCGGCGCGGAGCCGTTCCTCGTGCCCGCCGACCAGATGGCCGGGCCGCGCTGGCAGCTGGCCGAGGGCGACTGGTGGGCCGGGTTCCGCCCGGAGCTGTCGACCGCCGAACTCGGCCGGTGGGCCGAGCGGATCACCGGCGACCGGGGCCGGGCGCCGGACACAAGCCGGTGGGTCCGGGCGGTCCGGCTGGTCTACGGCCCCCTGCTCGAGAACGACGTGACCGCGTTCGAGGCGCTGCTGCGCGGTTTCTGGGCCCTGGAGCAGACCCGCGCGGCCAACGGCGTCCACACCCCGCTCAACTGGAGCGATCTGCGTACGGCGATCAGCGCGTACTTCACCGCGAACGGGCAGGCCGAACCGCCGCTGCCGGTGGCGCTGCAGTTCCTGTTGCTCTCCGCCGCCGGATCGGTGGGGGTGGACCTGGAGCTGTCGGGGATGGCGATCACCCCTCAGCACCACAGCGTGCGCGCCTGGGACCCGGCCACCGCGGGCCCGGACTTCTTCGCCCCCGTGGGCACCGCGCCCGCCACCGCGCCCGCCACCGCCGCACCGCCACCGGCGACCGGCGCGTTCACCGGGCCGAACGATCCGCTGCTCGCGCTGGACACCCTGCTGACCGGACCGTCCGGGGCCGCGCAGGGCCGCGACTGGACCGCGAAGAACGTCAGCCGTGTTCTCCCGGGGAGGCTGCGGACCATCGAGAGCCTGCCGGGTACCGCTCCGAAGGTCGTCGCGACCGGCCCCGCTCCCTGGCCGGACACCGCGTACGTCGTCACCGCCGACGGCGAGGACGGCCGGGTGCGGGCGAAGGACGGCCGGGTCCTGGGCCCGGAGGCGGTCGCCGACGCGCTCGCCGCCGACCCGGAGCTGGCGAAGCTGCCGAAGGACGTGCCCGTCGTCCTCGCCGTGCCGTACACCGGGGACCGCTACCAGCAGACGCTCCGGGTGGTGGCCGACCGGCTGGGCCGCACCGTGTGGGGGCCGAGCGGCGTGGGCCGGACCGTCCCCGACGGCACCGGGGACGCGCATGTCCTGGTGACGATGGACCCCGACCCCGAGGCGCCGGTCGGGGCATGGGTGTCGGTCGACCCGTCGCCGGCCACCGGACCGCACGAGGACCGGACGTGGACGGCGCTGGACGGCACCCTGTTCCGCGACAGCGACGTCGTCACCCGCCCGCTGGCCGACGAGGATCACCAGCGGTTCGGCCGGATCGCCGTCCACCGGCAGGACGCGCTTCGGCGGCGCGAGCGCAACTTCCGCGCCCTGCGCAGGATGCGACGGCTCGTCCATTGGACTCCCGCCGGCACCCGCGCCCAGGAGACGGCCTCCGCACCGGTCTCCATGGACGCGGCCGTGTATGTCTACGCCGGCCACGGCGAACCCGGCCGGATGCAGCTCCCGCTCCGCGGCGGCCGGACCGTCTGGCTGGGCAAGCACGACGCGGCCGCGTACATCGCGGGCCTGCGCGAGGTTCGCGAGCTGCCGCCGGGCCACCGTGTGCACCTGGAGGTCTGCTGGAGCTCCTCGGACGGAGACCCCGCCCGGCCGCAGCCGTCGTTCGCCCCCGTCCCGCATGTCGACGACCCGCTGGGCGACGTCCCGCTCGACCAGCTCGTCGCCAACCTGACCCGCCGCGACACCGACGGCTCCACGCGGATGACCGGGATGGACGACACCCGGCGCTTCATCATGGGCTCGGCCGGCGGCGAACAGGGCCGCCGCGTGCCGCGCCGCCCCGAGCCGCTCGACGACGAGCTGGACCGACTGGCACGCGTCGCCGAACTGCACCGGGCCACGGGCGATGTGCCGCCCGCGACCCGGGAGGCGACGCTCCGGCTGGTGCGCGCCCTGCGGGCGGTGTTCGGCGACGCCGTCGAGAACGACCGTGCCACCCCCGGCGGGCGTTACGAGCGTGCGCTGCGCGGTATCGGCGCCCTGGAACGCCTGCGCTCCAACGACCCCGCGCTCAACATCTTCACCCCGTTCCGCAGGGACCTGCTCGACTTCTTCGTCCGCGAGCACACCGGCCGTGCCCCGGACCGGGCCGGATACCAGGACCTCCTCGACCACGCCGCCGCCCGCATCGCGGCCGACCCCGACGCACGGCTCACCGACGCCGTGCCCTCACCCGCGCTCCGGATCACCCTGAAGCAACTGGCGGACGCGGGCGAGCAGATGATCCGCCACGTGCAGTCGCTGCCGCCCCGGGTGGCCTTCACCCCGCGCCACGTGGCGTCCACCCTGTGGGCCTCGGCACGGGCCGCCCAGCTCTTCCGCCCGATGACCGCCGCCGCCCGCGAGGCCATGGGCCGCAAGGTCCTCCACCTCGACGCGCCCACTCCCTGGGGCCGCAACCAGCAGGAAGCCGTGTGGGCGGTGTCGGCCAAGGCGATCGCCCAGGGCATGGACGCCACCGACCACGACCTGCTCGCCGCGTTCCACCTGGCGGAGAGTGGTGCCTTCGGCCCGGCCGCCCTGCTCCGGCAGGGACCCAACATCCAGGGCGTCAACTGGTCCGGCACCAACGCCCCCGCCGGGATCGACTGGGGCACTCTGCACCGGCCCGACGGGACGGCCTCCCACCGGTTCACGCCCGAGTGGACCGGCCCCGGCAAGCCCATGCCCGTGCTCAACGTCATCGAGGTCGACGCGTCCGGCACCCCCGTCCTCCACCTGCCCGGCCGCGCCCCCGTCCCCGTACCGGAGAGCGAGTTCCTGGCCCTGCTGGGCCTGGCGCCCGAGCTTCAGACGGTCTCCCTCGGCAGTCCGGTGCTGTTCCTCACCACCGGGCCGGGGGCGCTGAGCCCGGAGCTGGTCCAGCGGTTCTCCCAGCGCACCGGACGCCCCGCCTACGGCTACAGCGCTCCGATGGCGCTCACCGCCCCGAGCCCCGACGCCCCGCTCGACATCGTCGTCCTGGCGGACCCGGCGTCCACCGCCCCGGGCCACTGGACCGCCGCCGCCCGCCAGTTCACCGCCGCGGCCACCCTCGGCCAGGACCGGTCGGCCTTCTTCGGCCCGCCGTCCCCGGCCGACCTGGGAACGGACCCCTTCCAGGACCCGGCCACCGTGCTGCGGGACGACGCCGGGGGGGTGCTCGGACGCGATCTGACGGGTGCCTGGACCGACCGGGTGCGGACCGACCGGGTTCGGGAGGCCACGGACGGGCAGAGCGCCCAGGAGCCGGACGAGCCCGCCCCCTGGGGCGGCGAGGCGTACCTGGTCGGTGACCGCGCCCTCGACGCCCAAGGGCTGACCCCGGAGGCGTTCGCGGAGAAGCTGGCCGGGGACCCGGAACTGGCCGCGCTGCCGCCCCACGTGCCGGTGGTCCTGGCGATCCCGTACGCCGGTGCGCAGTACCTGGAACCGGTGCGCGCGGTCGCCGTCCGGCTGGGCCGGCGGGTGTGGGCCCCCAGCGGCGACGGACGGCTCCGCCACGACTCCGCCCTCCGGGCCCGCATCCCGACGATGACGGTCCACGACCCCGCCGGCTGGCACGGCGACTGGGTGCCCTTCGACCCGCCCGCGGTGCCGGCGTCCTTCGAGAACCGGCAGTGGACCTCGATCGAGGGCAGGCCCTTCCGCGACAGCGACGT
The DNA here is from genome assembly GCF_044329855.1 of Streptomyces sp. NPDC017520. NCBI lineage: Bacteria > Bacillati > Actinomycetota > Actinomycetes > Kitasatosporales > Streptomycetaceae > Streptomyces > Streptomyces sp. NPDC017520. Next base: position 685,445 of record NZ_JBIRKB010000002.1, on the reverse strand, counting down.
GGCGACCCTGCCCCTGGTCTTCGACCGCCGCGAGCGGTACGGCAGGGTGTCGGTCGCCGACGACCTGGACCAGCGCGAGAGGCTGCTGCGGGGGCTCTTCCGCCGGCGGCAGCGGATCCACTACGCGGCCACCACCCTGGGCGACCAGCTCGTCAGCACCGAGTCGTACACCCCGGACCCCGCGGTCTACACCTACTACGGGCACGGTTTCCCCGGCGCGCTGGCCATCGTCCTGCGCGACGGCTCGACGGTGACCCTGGCCGCGGCCGACGGCGGGCGGTACATCGGCGGACTGCGTGAGGTCCGCGAGCTGTCGCCCGGCCGGCGGATCGGCCTCCAGGTCTGCTACGCGGCATCGGCGGGCAACCACCGCGACCCGCAGCAGGAGGGCCGCCCGGTACGGCCCGTGGAGGACCCGCTGGACGAGGTGTCCCTCATCCAGCACACGGCCAACGCGGCTCGGCGGGAGGTCGAGGGGCCGACCCTGGTCGCGGCGCTGGACGACGACTCCTACGTCCTGGAGGACACCCCCGGCGGCGTGGTCGGCCGCGTGGTGCGCGTCCGGCCCGAGCCGACCGACGCCGAACTGGACCGCCTGGCCGTGATCGCGGACCTGCACGGCGACCCGGACACCGTGCCGCCGGAGATCCGGACGACCGTGCTGCGGCTGGTCCGCGCGCTCCGCCTCGTCCTCGACCACGACGTGGAGGACGACCGCTGGGAGCCGGGCGGCCGGTACGAGCGGGCGCTGAAGGGCATCGCCGCGCTGGAGACCCTGCGCGCCAACGACGCCGGACTGCGGCGCCTCACTCCGTTCCGGATGGAGCTGTGGACGTTCCTCGCCCGGCGCGTCGGCGGTGACGCCCCGGGCCGCGACGCCCACCGGGACGTTTTGGACGCGGCCCGGCAGTTGATCGGCCGACGGCCGGACAGCACGCTCTCCGGGATGCTGCCGGACACCCCCCTGACGTACGCCCTCGACGAACTCTCCGGCAGCCAGGGCGCGGAACTCGTCCGCGACGCGGTGGGCCTCCCCGACCCCGTCACGCTGCGGCCCAAGGACATCACCCGCGCCTTCTGGGCGATGGTGGCCGCCGTCGACCTGGTCCTGTTCCGCATGGACCCGGCGCAGCAGGAGAGCCTGGGCCGCCGCGCCCTCCACCTCGCGGACACGGACGTGTGGAGCGACGGGACGACGGCGGACCTGACGTTCCTGGCGGTACGGGCCCACGCCCGGCAGATCGACATCACCGACCCGCACCAGCTCGCCGCCCACCACCTCCGCGAACTCGGAGCCCTCCGGCAGATCCTCACCGACGGGACGGAGCCGACCGGCTACAACTGGAGCGGCCGCCCGGCCCCGAACGGCGTGGAGAGCGACCAGTGGTACGCGCGGGTCAAGGCCGGCAACGACGTCCTCACCCTTCCCCACCCGGCCCGGTGGAGGTCCACGGAGCCTTCCGGGGCGTCCCTGGTGATCTGGACCGGGACCCGGGCGGACGACGGCGGCATCGTCATCCACCTGCCCGGCCACGCCCCGCTGCCCGTTCCCGACGAGGAACTCTGGGCGCTGCTCGATCTGGCGCCGCTGGTGACGGACGCGGGCGTCGACGTCCCCGTCGTCTTCCCGATGGGCAGCTTCACGGACGGCAGCGCGCGGCGGACACAGCCGTTCACCGACCGCACCGGCCGCAGCGCCTTCGGCTACTCCGGACCGCTGGACCTCGTCGAGGACGACCCGTTCGCCCCGCTGCGCATCACCGCCCTGCGGGAGAAGAAGCTGGGGCAGTGGATCAGGACCAGCTGGAAGCCGCGGCCGCTTCCCGGGGCTGCCACGAAGACGCACGGCACGGCCGTCAAGGCCGGCCCCGGGCCCTCCGCGTGGCCGGTGCACTCGTCCCGGCAGGACGCCGGCACCGGTACCTTCCACTTCACGGCCGGCACGCCCCGCCGCGCACCGGCACCCGACGGGGAGAGCGGCCGGCCGGGCATCGCGTATCCGTCCGCCGTCCGCATCAACGCCACCCCGGTGTCCACGACCGGCCAGGACACCTCCTCGGGGCCCGGCCCCACCGGGGCGGCGGCCGCAGCCACCGAAACGGCGCCCGCGGCCGCCGCCGGCCCGGCCGGGGCCGTACGGTCCTGGCGTCCCGCCGGATCGCCCGGCACCGCCCGGTTCGTCGCCCTGTACCGCGACCGGGAGTGGCAGCGCCGCAGCACGGCCTTCGAGCTCGCCTTCGCCGAGCACACGGGCCGCGCCGCCGGGCTCACCTCGCAAGCACGCGACGCGGTGTCCCGTATGGCGCGCGAACTCACCGCCCGCCACGGCGAGCACGCTGCCCTGCGGGCCTTCTTCGCCCCGGACGCGCCCCCGGGCGACCCGGCCGCGGCGCTGGAGCGGCTGCTGACCGCCCCGCCCGGACCGCTCACCCTCGCCGCCCTCATGACCGCCTTCACGTATGCGGCCCACGCTGGCCACGGCCTGCCCCGCGAGACGGCCGAGACCCTGGCCCGCCCGCCCGGCCGGCAGGGGCGCTACACGCCGGGGAACCCCTACCGCGAGGTGCACAACAGCCGCGGCATGCGCCGCGTGGGCGGCGAGGACGGCCCCGCACTGCGGCTTCTGCGCACCTACGCCGCGCTCGGTGCGACACCGGACAGCCTCCTCGTCCTGCGCGACGCGCTCATCGCCTGGGCGATCCCGGCCGACCTCCAGTCGCTCCACGAGATCCTGCGCGCCTCCCACCGGGTCGCCCGGGGAACCGCCGCGGAGCGCGACATCGCGCTGCGCGACGGCGCCGGACTCCACACCTGGGCGGCCGACTCGCTCACGGCCGGCGGCCCGGACCGGGAAGGGCGGGCTGCCCCGCCCGCAGGGCAGTCCGTCGCGCCGCACCTCGCGCTGTACGCCGAGCGGACGACGTTCGGCCGGGACATCACACGCAGTGGGCTGAACCTCCCCGATGACCTCGCGCACCTGGTCGACGCCGCGCTCGCCGGTACCCTGCGCCCGGACACCGCCCGGAACCGGGCGCTCCTCGCCTGGCTCGACCGCTACGGCGAAGCGGGCCGGGACGCGCTGCGGCGGCTGTCGCCCGCCCACCTGACGGCGATCCACCTGTACAGCGGCGCCGACTACCGCCTGATGAAGGCGTTCCTCAACGGCGAGCGGTTCGGCGCGGGCATGGGGCGTCGCCTCGTACGTCTCAACGCCTGGACGATGACCAGCAAGATGGCGGAGGTCGGAGCCGCCGACCTCCTCCCGATGACGCTGCGTCGGCAGAAGGGGTTCGCCGCCCTGTTCGACGCGATGTGGGACGTGGACGACCTCCAGGCGCAGACCGCCGAGGTGGCCGCCCTGAGGCGCCGACTGGACGCGATGGCCGACGCGGTGTTCGCGGAGCTTCCGTCGCACGTCGACATGGTGGTCGAGGCGCTGGAGATCCTGCCCCCGCTGCACGGAGACGTCTGGTGGGGCGACCGCGGAATGCCGGGGGCGCTGGGCACGCCACCGTCCGACGGGCCGGTGTACGGGCGGAACCGCATCACCGTGCCCTTCTTCCGCAGCACCGCGCTGGCGCGGGACGAAGCGCTCGGCTTCATGCACCGGAGCAAGGGAGCCCCCGGCGACACGCACCACGGACTGGTCCATGTATCGGACTCGACCGCGCGGGAGGTCAGCCCGTTCGTGGTGCTGCCGCTGGAGACCGAGGTCCTGTACCCGCCGGGCGCCTCCTTCGACGTCACCACCCGGACGATCGTCCCCGGCGACTCGCGTACGCGGCCGTACGAGAGTGTCGACGTCACCGAGGCGCCCACGCGCGCCACGACACCCGGCACGGCCGGCCCGCCCACCCGGCCCGGTACGCCCGACGAACTGTTCGGCATCGCGCCCCCGGCCGGCGCCGAGGACGCGTCGTCCCACCGCGCACCGGTGCTGCGGACGGTACGCGGGCAGGACGGCAGCACGATCGGCGTGGCGTCGTTCGACGACGTGGACTGGGCGGAACGACGGGAGGAGTACGGCCGACTGGCCGCTGCGACGGGCTTCGTGTCGTGGGAACGCGACGGCGAGGGCAGGCCCGTCCCCACCCACCGGGCGCTGCCCGGCGGTGGGACGACAGGGGGGACGTTCTTCTTCGCCTCGCACGGCGGCGGCGACGGGCTCGGGCTCGTCACCGAGGACGGCGGCCCACGGAGGGACGACGGTTCCTACGCCGGGCGGCTGCTGCGGTCGGCCCGCACACGCGGCTCCAGCAGTGTGACGGTGCTCGCCTGCGGCCCCGGCGACGGGCCCCGGAACCGGGCGGAGGCCCGGGCACGGGCGATACGCATCGCGAACGGGGCGGGACTGCCGGTCCACCTCCCCACCGGGCGGGCGGCAGTTTCCGACGGGTTGCCGCACCTGCTGGAGGACGCCGACGGGCAGCCCACGGAGTGGGTCACGGCCTATCCGGCGGACTGGACGGGCCCCCGCGTCCCGACGCCGGGTACGTCCGCGGCCGGACGCACCGCGTACCGCTACCCCGCACCCGGGCAGCTCAACGTCCAGGGCCGGGTGCGGGACGCCGCCCCCGAGCAGCTCGACGACCTCGACGCGGCCCGGGGCACACCGTGGTCGGTGTCGTCCTGGAGCCCCGCCGGGGCGCCGGGCACACCACGGTTCACGGGGTTCTACCAGGAGCGCGCTTGGCGACAGGCGAGCGTCGACTGGGAGGACTCGCTCGCCGAGGCGCTGAGCGAGGCTCCCCGGCTCGCCGCTGCCGCCGGGCTCGCGGTGCGCGGTCTGTACGGCCGACTCGCCCTCCGTAACGGAAAGGAGCGGGCGGCACGCGCGTTCTTCGCCCCGGAAGAGACGCCCGATGCCCCGGCCGCCGAGCTGGAGCTGCTGCTCGACGAGCCTGGCGGCCCGGAGGCGCTGGACGGGCTGATGCGGGCGTTCGCGCACGCGGCCTACGCCGGACCGGGGCTGCCGGCCACGGTCCACGAGGCACTCACCGAGGGCGGCGGGCGGTCCGACGTGGACAGCGCCTACCGTGCCGTGCACGACAGCCGGGGCTTCCGCCGTGTCGGCGGCGAGCGCGGTCCCGCGCTGCACCTGCTGAGGGTGTTCGCGGCGCTCGGCCTGTCGTCCGAGCTGCTGCCCCCCTTCCGGGCCGCCGTGGCCGCCTGGGCGATCCCGTACGACCTTCACTCGCTGCACGAGGTGCTGCGCGCCTCCCACCTGATCGGCATGGGCACCGCCGACGAGCGCGGAGCCGCCACTCGTGACGGGGCCGCGCTGCACACCTGGACCGTGGGCGCCTTCACGGAGAGTGGCCTGCTCCCGCGCGAGGACGACGGAAGGACGATCGCCGCCCTGGTCCCGCCGCACCAGGTGCTCTACCAGGACCGCATGTCCTTCCCGTTCGAGCTCACCGGAACGATGGACGTGCCGGACGCCCTCGTCACGATGGCCGACGCCGCGCTCGCCGGAGCGCTGCCGTCCCGTCCCACGCCCAGGCTCCAGGTCATGGCCGCATGGCTGGAGCGGCACGGCGACCGCGGCGTCGCCGCGCTCGGGCAGCTCACCCCCGCCCACATCACGGCCCTGTACCTCTACAGCTCCTACGACTACCGGCTGATGAAGGCGCTGCTCAACGGGGAGCGGCTGGGCCGGGGCGTCAGCCGTCACCTGGTGCGCTTCCACAGTTGGCAGTACCTGCTGGAGTCGGCGCGCGAGGAGGAGCTGGACATGCCGCCGCTCACCCTGGTCAGCCGTCCCGAGTTCGCGGATCTGTACGCCGAACTCGCCGAGCTGGCCGACCTCGACACCCCCGGTCCCGACCTGGCCGTGCTGCGCCGCCGCGCGGACATGATGGCCGACCGGCTCCACGACGAGCTGAGGCTGCACATCGACATGGTCATCGAGGCCCTGGAGATCCTGCCGCCCGTCGGCCGGACCATCTGGTGGGGCGAGCGGGGCGCGCCCGGACCCATCGAGCGGCCCGCCCTGAACGGCCCCCTGTACGGCGACGGCGCCATCGAGGTGGCGTTCTTCCGCAGTGCCTCGCTGAAGATCGAGGAAGCCGTCGAGTTCGCGCTGAGCGACAAGGCCGTGCCCGCCCGGTCGCACCGCAGGCTGATCGAGGTCGCGAACTCCACGGCCCGCGACGGCGCCCCCTTCCTCAAGCACCTGTCGGAAGGGGAAGCGCTGTACCCGCCGGGCATGCGCTTCGACGTCGTCGGCCGGCGACTCGTCGAGTCCTACCGGCGACCCCCGATGCTGCACGAGGTGGCCGAGGAGGCGAACCCGCTCCCCGACAGCCTCCCCGAGGTGTCGCAGACCGACCCGGTGCTCTACGCCCCGGCCGCGTTCGAGGACACGGTGGACGACGTGTTCGACCTCGGCCGCTCCGACTCCGACCTGTCGGACGCCGACGGGTACGCGGACGCGGACTCCGACGAGGACTCCAACGCCGAGGACGGCACCTCGCCCCGGATCGTCGAACTCACCGACGACGAAGCCGGGACCAGTGAGATCGACGAGTCGGAAACGCCGCAGGGCGACGCGCCCGTGCCCCGCGACGGCTACCGCCGTACGGGACCGTACGCAGCCGAACTCGACGGCACCGTCTTCGCCCTGCACGAGCCTCCGGGCGAGGGCGACCGGACCGTGGACGCCTTGCTGTTCGCCGTCCGCCACGTGGCCGACGAGGGACTCCGGCAAGCGGGCGTCGACACGGTGGAGGACTTCCGCGCCTGGCTGGCCGCCGCCGTCACCGACGAGGACGTGTCCGAGGCGGAACTCGCGCCGCTGGACGGCGGCCGGGACCTGCGGCTGGACCTCCTCGACAGGGCCGGCGCGTCCCTCGGCGTCTCCCTGCGTACGGAGGCCATGCTTCTCGGCGACCGCCTCCCCGCCTCGCGGGTGTCGCTGAGCGACGTGCAGCGCCTGCGGGTGCTGCTCGCCGACCCCTCCTACGGACCGGGCGACATCGCACTGCCGATGGGCCCCCTCGTAGCGGCGACGGCGCGCCACCTCGGTGTGACGGTGGCCGTGGCGGGCCCTGACGACGAGGTGACGTTCCACGGTGTGCGCACCGACGGCGTACCGCTCGCCCTGCTGGTCCTCGACGGGGACCGCCGTCTGGCCGGGCTTCCGGCCGGACCCGGCGACACCGCCCCCGACGAGGAGGCGCGGCTGAGCCGGTTGGTGGACGCCCTGTCCTTCGCTCCGGCGTCCGTGCTGCGCCGGGCCGCGGACCGGCCGGCGCCGGAGTGGGCCATGGCCCGCATCCGCTACATGACCGAGGCCGTGCGTTTCGAACAGCGCCTCGGCCGGTACCTCGGCGGCCACGAAGCGGCCAACGCCCAGCTCGTGGTGATGACCCGTGAGCTGTGGGACCGGGCTGTCGCGGCGGGCCGTTGGAAGGAGCTGGGTTCGAACGACCCCACCGTCGACGGCGCGGTCGGCACCGGCTGGGACCAGCTCCTCGCCGTCGTGGAGTCGGGCAACGCGCGGGAACGCATGGGCATGCTCTGGATCGGCTCCCAGGCGCCGGACGGCCAGGGCGGAGTCATCTCCGAACTGCTCGGCAGCCCTGACCCCAACCCTGACGTGATCTCCGCGGAGTACCGGTCCGCCCGGCCTCCGTCACGGACGATCACCGCCCACCAGGAGCTGTCGGGACACCCGGCCAGAACCCCCGGGGAACAGGAACGGATGGACCGGGCCGGGCGTGAGCTGCGCACGCGGGCACGCGCCGAGGACCTCTCGCCGCCTCTGAGCGAGGCCGAGCGCGCTCTGATGCCGGACGACGGTATTCCGTGGATTCCGGGTATGCACCGGTACGACATCGCCATGGACAGTGCCCCGCAGGCCGAAGCGGAGGAAAAGGGCGCCCTCGTCCGGGCCGCCACCTCCGGTTCGGCCCATCGACTGCTCTCGCAGGCGGTGAAGATGCGCCAGGAATGGGGCCTGGACATCGACCTCGGTCTGGTCCGGCTCGCCCTCATCGCGGAGATGCTGCAGGCGGAGCACCACGGCCTGGACGAGATCATGCGGGGCAGCCAACTGGTCCTCGACCGGCTGCGGCGCGCCGGCGCCCCGGAGCCGGCCGACCTCGACTACGTCGACAACTGGGGCCGTTACTGGAAGATCGCGCCCTTGACGGAGGCGGAACTGAGGCAGCACGTGGCCGTCGACGGACTGTTCCCCGACGAACACGCCCTGCACCCCTTCGGAGACGAAGAGCTGTCCGGGCCGGCTGATCCCACCGACCCCGCGGTGGCCGCGTGGGCCCAGGAGCACCACATCGTCCTGGAGGACGCCCTGCGCCTCCTGTCAGCGCTCGCCCCCGACACCGTGTCAGGGTCCGCCCCGCTGACGCCCGAGCGGCTGGAGCGGCTGGTCGACGCCTGGTTCCGGGCCCGGAACCAGGCACCCTCCGGCAGCCTGGCCGACCGGATCCGCCGCATACTGAACGACGTCCGTGCCTGATCGCAGCGAGGAACTGATGAACGACAGCACTGCCGCAGGACCGACCGCGACCGGCGACGACGCCGCGCCGCCGGTCCCCGAGGAGATCAGGGAGGCCGCCCGGCTCGCCCCCGATCACTGGCTCGGCATGGTCGACCCGGCATGGGCGGGCGAGGGTGATCCGCCGGAATGGGCCGTGGTGGGCCAGTGGCGGTCCGGTCTGGACGGAGACATCGAGGAGTGGCAGCCCAACGAGGCGTACCAGCCATCGCCCCAGGCGCTCGGCTGGCCCGCCCCCACCGATCCCGTGGACGAGGCGGTCCAGCTCTCCGCCACCGGTTACGGTCCGGGGGAGGCGGTCCCCAGGGCGCTGGCCACGGCGGAGGTCGCCGTCCTGCTCGGGCCCGGCGGCGTACCGCTGTCGGCCCTCTCGCCCGACGGGACCGCGGTCGTACCCGTCTTCACCTCACCCACCCATCTGCACGCGGTCGGCCGCTTCGGCTACGAACTCGCCCCGGTCACCGAGGTGATGGAACGTCTGCCGGACGGTCACCTGCTCTACGTCAACCCCTCCGGGCCGGTCGGCATGACCGTCGAGACCGATGCCCTGCGCCGGGCGGTCGACGAGTCCGCCGGCGTGACGCCGGAAGAACCGTCGCGCTCCTCGACGGCGGCCGAGGCCGGCGGACCGGAGACTTCGGCCACCGGGGCGGACGGACCGGAGCCCCCGGTCACCGCCCCTCTCACGGACTCCGCCGAAGAGACCGTCCACGAACCCTCCCTCCGCTCCGAGAGCTGACCGCTCCTCCCCCCGCACACCGCACGTAGCGAACCGATGGAGTTGCCCCGATGACGAGCCCTTCCGGTGCACCGGACCGCGAGCCCGACCACCCCGCCGATGCGGAGACGGTCGACGGGCTCGCCGCCCCGGTGCCGCGCCCTCCCGGCGTCCAGGGCGGTCCGTCCGCCGTGCTGCGGGGGCAACCGGGGTTCCGGGAGCCGCCCGAGGACTACGTCGAGGCCGCGAAGGCGGCCCCCGGCCACTGGCTGTCCGTGATCGACCGGCACTGGACCGGTGACGAGGACGAGCCCACGCCTCCCTGGGCGATTCCGGGGCGCTGGCGAAGCGACGCCGACGGCGACATCGTGGAGTGGGAGGAGAACGCCGAGTACCGCCCTTCGCCCGACGCGCGCGGCTGGGCCCCGCCGGTCAGCCCTGTGGACGCAGCCGTGCAGTTGGTCGCCACCGGGTACGCCTCGGAGGACCTGTTCGCCCTGATGGTCGCCGACGCCGAAGTTGCCGTGTGCCTCGACGAGGAGGGTGGCCTGGCGGTCACCGACGCGCAGGACGGCACCCAGGCCGTTCCCGTTTTCCCGTACTCCCCGGAACTGGACCAGAACAGGCTGCCGCCGCACGAGACGATGCTGGTTCCCGATCTCCTGGACCGGCTGCCCGAGGGAAAGGAAGTGCTGGTCCTCAGCTCGTCCGCTCCGGTGGGCCAACTCGTCACGCCGAGCGTCCTGCTGGCGGCCCAGGCCGAACTGGAGGAGTTCGCCCGCCTGGAGGAGGCCGACGCCTGGCCCCCCGCGCCGACGGCGGGCGACGGCTCCGGGGCCACCCCCTGGCCCCCCGGATCCGCCGAGGAGCGGCCTGAGTTCTTCCGGGGAGAGGGCTGAGCCCGCGGGCCCCGGCCGGCCGCGTCGGCGGTGGCAGGGCAGGGCAGGGCGGCAGGGAGGGCAGGACCGGGCGGCGGGGAGGGCAGGACGGCAGAGATCCGACTCCTCTGACTCCGCTTTGTGCAGGTACGGTTCATCCGTGAGTGGAATCCTCGCGTGGCCGGTGATTCCGCTTGCCGCCCGCTCGCCGGCCCGCTGCTCCACGTCCAGGGGTCCGGCCCAGCGGTCCGCACTGTCGGACTGTCAACTGATGAGGGTGAGTTCGCAACAATGGCTCGCGTCTTCTGTTCTTGGAGTCCCCGCCGGTGAGTGAGTACGTCGACAGCTCCGTCCCTTCCGCGCCGGGGCCCGAGCCCCTCCCCGCAGCCGAAGACGACCCGGCGATACCGGTGCCGGGACCCGCGGCGGCCCCAGCGGGTCCGACCGCCGGTGGGCCGGCGGACCCGGCCCTCGCCTCGGACGGGCCGGTGGCCCCGTCCGGTCCGCTGCCCGAGCCGCCCCCGGAGGTGGTCGAGGCGGCCCGGAAGCTGCCCGGCCGATGGCTGAGCGTCCCCGACGCCGAGTGGTCGGGGCAGGGCGCGCCGCCGGACTGGTCGGTTCCCGGTCGGTGGGGTACCGATGCCGCGGGGACGATCGTGGCGTGGGAGGACAACGAGGACTACCGCCCCTCCCCGGCGGCGCTCGGCTGGCCCAGGGCCACCGACCCGGTGGACTCCGCCGTTCAGCGCGCCGTGACCGGTTACGGGGCGGCCGGAGAGGTCCTGCGTACCCTGGCCGCGTCGAAGGTCGCCGTGCTCATCGGCTCCGACGGTGAGCCGACGGCCCTCCGGTCGGCCCAGGGTGACCCCGTGGTCCCCGTTTTCACCAGCCCGGCCCACCTCCGCGCCCTTGGATCGCTCGCCGCCCGGCTGGTCCCGGTCGCCGACGTGGTCGCGGGGCTGTCCGAGGGGCACTCCCTCTACGTCAATCCGACCGGACCGGCCGGCATGATCATGGAGACCGAGGCGTTGGCCGAGGAGATCGCCGCCCAGGAGCGCGGCGAGGTCCGGCCGGTGGGCGCGGACGGCCCGGAGGGGCCGAGCGCGCCGCGCATCCGGGCGGTCCACGTGACCGACGCCGACCGGCTCGCCACCGACGCGCCCGGACGGACGGAAGCGGCCGCGCCCTCGGCCGGAACGCGGGCTCGGGCATGAAGGGCAGAGGAGTCTTCGCACGCCGACGCGGCGCCGGACCATCCACCGGTGCCGGGCGCGACCGCGCCGCTGCCGCGCCGACCACCCCCACCGAACCGGACGGCGGAGCCGAGGAGGGGTTTCTGGTCGAGGACCACGACGGCATGCTGCTGCTGCGGACCTTCTCCGACGACACCCTCGCCCCGGCCGACGTCGCCGACCTTGCCCGCACCATGCGCACGGACGAGGACACCGTGACCGTCATCGCGGGCGCCGAGGGGGCGGGCTCCGCCGCCTTCTGGCCGAAGCTGAGCGAACTGCTCGACACGCTGGGCGAGTCGGGGGTCGACAGCGTACGGCTGGTCATGCCCGGCGCGGGGCACGAGGCCGAGGGCCGGCCCGCCACCGCGCGCCGCATCGCCGACGCCTGGCGGATGGAGGTCGAGGCGCCGGACGGGCCGCCGCTCGTCGTGCCGGGCGGCTCTCTCTTCATCCCGTCCGACGCAGGCGCCGGACTGCGGTCTTCGGCGGGCGTCTGGTGGCGGTTCGCGCCGGGGAAACGGCCGGAACCGCTGGGCCCGCGCAGCCCGCAGCCGTCCTGGCAGTCCGCGCTGAACGGCCTTCCGCCGGCCCTGACGGGAGGATGCGTCGTCGAGCAGATACCCGCCGGGGTGCTGGTCCGTCCGTCCGGGGCCGCGCCGGCCCGGCCCGGCGACCTCTACCACGCCATACCGGTCGACCCCCGGCGCCTGACCGTGGTGGTCGGCGTGCCCTTCGGTGAGGACATCTCTGCCGAGGAGGTCGCCGAGGTGCTCGAAGCCCTGCCGGACGACGTCCAGGTCGACGTGCGGCTCGTGCCCGGCGGGCGGCGCGATCTGCTGCCGCTGGCCCAGTCGGTCTCCGACCGGCTGGACATCGAGGTGGAGGTCATGACCGGTCTGCCGCTCGTCGCGGCCGCCGGTCTGTTGGGCACCTACTCCGTGCGGTCGGTCCTGGCGACACCGGACGGCGCCCCGGCGTGGATCCCGTTCGTGGACGCGGTCCGGTGCGCCCCGCCGGACGCGGAGGGCCGTGCACGGCCGCCCCGGCTGCTGCGCTGGAGCCCTCCGCTGCCGGGACCGGCGCGTCCGGAGGAGGGCGTGGTCGGTCTGACCGATGACTGGCAGCTCACGGTGACCCGGGCCGGCATGTGGGTGGGGCCGCGCGGCGGCCCGGCGCTGTCCCCCACGGCCCGCCGGGTGGACCCGGGTGGCCCGGTGATCGAGCTGGGCATGCCGGGCGAACTCCTCGACGCCTCGCTGGGGCCGGTTCTGTCGAACGTGCTGGAATCCCTGGCGCCGGACCTGCGCGGCCGCACGATCCTCCACGTGCACGGTGTGGCCCGCGACGGCGGACGCGAACTGCGACGGCTGGCGGCCCAGTACGGACTGCGTACCCTGCGCCACGCCGCCCCGCCCCCGGTCCGGGCCAGGCCGACGACCCCGGGCCGTCCCGCCGGGGCCGGCGCCGTCGCTCCGTCCGGAGCCGCAGCCGGACCGGCATCGTTGTCACCGACGCCTCACGTCCAAGGCACCGAGCGCCCGGCGTCGTCCGGACCGGCGGATCGCGCCGGTCAAGGCCCGCCGACCCAATCCGGACAGCCCACGGTGCCGCACCAGCCGGGACGGACCTCCGGATCCACCCCGGCCCCGTCGGCGAAGACCGGGGGCAGAGCGGCGCGCACAGACCGTGCACGGCAGCTCAGGGAGTCGATGGCCTCCGGTGCGGAGACGGGCACGGGGGCGCAGTCGAGCGCCGCGACCGGGGCGGGCACACCCGGTACGCCGGCCGCCTCCGCGCCGTCGGGTACGCCGGGCAGCCCCGGCGCGTCCGGTGCGCGCTCGACACCTGATACGCCCTCCGCGCCCCGCACGCCCGCGCTGTCGGATACGTCCGGTGCACCTGGTACGTCCGCGACGCCGAGTACCTCGGGCACGGCGGGCGCCTCGGGCACGCCGGGCACGTCCGGCGCGTCCGGCAGGAGCGCGGCGCGAGGGGAGCGGGAGCGACGGACGGACACGTTCGACTGGTCGGACGACCGCGTTCCGATGGGGTTCGCCGGACGCGCCCGCACGTCGGGAACGACCGCCGGACCGGCGCGCGGCACCGACGCCGCTCTGACGCCCCCGGCCCCGGCCCCGGAGCGGAACACCGGCCCGGCCGGGCTCCCGGAAGCGCGAGAGCCGGAGGTGAACGCCCCGGAGGTGAACGCCCCGGAGGCGAACGCCCCGGAGGCGGATGCCCCCGTCGCCGGTCGGGACGAAGACCCCGTACGGACCCCCGGCCCCGAAGAAGCCGGCCGCGCGGGAGCGGCGGCCGAGACCGGAAGCGACGACCGCGGGGGAGCGGCCGAGACCTCCGGTCCGGACGAACGCGCCGACGCGGCTGACGCCACCGACGCGCCGACCGGGAACGCCGCCACGCCCGAAGGCACGGTGGCGGCCGACGGCTCCGAACCGGAAGGCGGGCAGGGCCGGTCCGGTGCTGAGCGAAAAAACCCCGCACCTGCGGTGCCCGAAAGCCCGGAACCGTCCGAAGCTCCGGACGATCCGGCAGCCGCCTCCACCTCGGAACGGTCCACCGGACCGGACTCCACCGAGGTTCCCCCGGCCGCTCCCCGCCCCGTCGGCACGGACGTACGCGCTCCGGAGCCCGTGTCTGCCCCGCCCGGACCGGCGCACCGGGTAGTGGCCGAATCCTCCGACCCCGCGCCCGCGACGGCGCCGGTCACCTCGACCGCCTCGTCGGATTCCGGTGCCGCCCGGCTTCCGGACGTACCCCCCGTACCGGACGCACCGGAATCCCGAGGCGTTCCCCATCCCGAGGCCCCCGACACGGCCGACACCGGCCACGTTTCCGAGGCCGAGGACGGAGAGGGGAACGGGGGCGAGGGCGCGGAGGCCACCCAGGCCCCGCTTCCCCCGATCCTGCTGGGTCCCGGTCACCGCAGCTCCGAGGCCGAGCGGGCCGCCTTCCGCGCGCTCGCGGGCGAGATGTGGGACCGGCACGGCGCGGCCGTCGCACGGGCGCTCGCCCGGATGCCCGCGCTGCGCGGGAAGGAACAGGAGGCGGCCCGCGCCGATCTCATCGCGCTGCGGATGTACCTGCGCATTCCCGAGGGACCCTTGAGTCACGGCGCGTTGACCTGGAGCCTGCGCGACCGTGAGCTGGACCTGCTGCCGTACGGCGCCTGCGTGGCCTCGGCGCTGAACCGGATGCCGTCCCACCGGGGCGCGGTGCTGCGCGGCACCACCGTGTCCGGGGGCGCGGGCCATCCCGACCCGCCGCGTCCCGGGACGCTGCTGCGCGACGCGGCTCTGCTGAGCACCGTGCGGCTGGACCCCGGCGCCGTACCGCCGCCGGGTGACAGCTATGTCATCTGGTCGGTGGCCGGCCGCCGCGTGCGGCAGTTCTCCGAGCAGCGCGGGCCGGAGGAGGTCGTGTTCGCCCCCGGGACGCTCTTCCGGGTGCTGGCCGTACGCCGCGCGCAGCCCGGCGTACAGATCCATCTGCGTGAACTGACCGGACCTGCCGAGGCGGTCGCGCCCGATCCCGAGGGGGATCGGGCCGTGCTCGCCCGGCTGGAGACCGTCGCGTCCGGACCCGAAGCGACGCCCAGGGGCACCGGCCACTGGCCGGAGCGCTGCGCGGGCGCCGTGGGGGCCGGACCGTGACGCGACAACGAACCCCGACAAGAGCGAGGACCTTACGTGGCACGAGAGCATGATCCAACCCCCCGCATATCCACGCGGTCGGACACGTCCACCGGCGAGGGTGGCACGGGGAACGGCCGGAGAAGCGGCTCATCGGTATCGGTCCGCCGAGCGGTGACCATGCCCGGAACGCCCGGGGACCCCGGCAGCGCGCTGGCGCCGGGCGGCGGCGAGCGGCCCGGCGGTACGGCCGAGCCGGCCGCCGAGCCCGGCGGTACGGCCGAGCCCGCCGCCGGAGCCGCTACCCGAGCGGAGAACCCGGCGTCCGGGAGCCCCGCGACCACGAACGCCTCCACGGGCCCGGACGCCGCGAACACCGGCGAGGCGACCGAGGGGCACACCACCGCGCCCCGGGAGGAAGCGGAGAGCACCGCCGAACCCGCCGCCGCCCCGGCCGCGGCACTGTCCGGCGCCGCTTCCGCGTCGTCGGCGGCGTCCGTTCCGACCGCGGAGCTGGCGACCGTCAGCACCGACGGCCCGACTTCGGGCACCGCGGCGACCGCCACCGGGACCGGTGGCGGCGGTGGCGCGAGCTCGCAGGAGGGTGATGAACCGCCCGGCAGCCGGCCCAAGAAGCCGATGCTCGCGGCGGCCGGCATCGTCGGCGCGCTCCTGATCGCGGTGCCCTTCCTCCTGGCAGGACAGGACGACCGCGAGCCCGAGCGCACCCGCACCGAGAACGCGGCAGGCACGGTGCTGGACAGCGAACACCCTCCGGTTCCGGAGACCTACACCAGCCAGTTGCCGACCCCCTCCGCCACGCCGAGCAAGAAGGAGGAGAAGGAGGAGAAGGAGGCGAAGAAGGAGAAGAAGCCGGCCGGGCCCGTGATCCACCAGCAGCCGGTCACGCCTTCGCCGACCCCCTCCCCGGAGAAGTCCAAGGCCGAGAAGAAGCCCAAGGTCAAGGCCAAGGTGCTGACGCCGGCCGAACAGCTCCGCCAGTGGGCCAACGGACGCTCCGGGGTTCAGAACACCGTGATCAAGAACGCGGCGACCGGCCAGTGCGTCGACATCGGCGGTTACGGAAAGGGCAAGATCAACAACGCCGTCAACCAGTACCCGTGCAACGGCACCACGGGCGACAACCAGCTGTGGAGCCTCGACGTCGTGGACAAGGACGGCGGGCCCCAGAACGCGCCCCTCTTCCTGATCCGCAACAGCAAGGACGGTCTCTGCCTGGACCTGGGCTATTACAACGCCCGTTCGGCGGGGACGAAGATCGGCCAGTTCCACTGCAACGCGTCGGGCGACAACCAGCTCTGGTGGCTCGACCCCCGCGGCGACGGGACGAACTGGATCCGCAACGCCGTCAGCAAGGACCTGTGCCTGCGTCCGACCGGCGGTGCCTCCGCCGGAAACGACGCCCGGCTCGAAATCGCCAACTGCGGCTTCGGCGATCGCTGGATCGTCTGAGGATCCGCCCCGGCGGAGCGACGCCCCCGTTGCTGAGGTGCAGCCTTACGCACCACGGGAACGGGGGCGTCGCTCCTTCGTCCGGAAGGTGATGGTGCACCGCCGCCGCAGCGGGCGGGTCAGGACAGCTCGGCCAGAACCGCGTCCGTGAACGGCGTCCAGGCCTCGGCCGCCCATGACCGGGGGCGTCCCCTTGCCGCATTCGTCGGGCAGGGCGCTGAAATCGGCGGCGTCCGCCTCGGCCCACTCCGCCGCTCCGGTCACCCGCGGTAAGAGGTCAGGGAACGACCTTGCGTGCGCGGACGGCCAGGACGGCGACCAGCAGCGTCGGTACGAGCAGGAGCGAGAAGGTGATGGCGTAACCGCCGAGCCGGCTCGTCCCGGCGGCCAGCCCGGCGTCCACTCTCAACTGCCCGCGCTCGGTCACAAGCTGATGCGGTAACGTGTGAACTGTGAAGGCCATCCACGTGAAGCGGGCGTTCAAGTACCGCTTCTATCCGACTGACGCGCAGGCAGCGGAGCTGTCCCGCACGTTCGGCTGCGTGCGGAAGGTCTACAACCTCGCCCTGGCCGCCCGCACGGAAGCGTGGACGCGGCAGGAACGGGTGAACTACAACCAGACGTCGGCGATGCTGACGGCCTGGAAGAAGACCGAGGAACTCGCCTACCTCAACGACGTCTCTTCCGTCCCGCTCCAACAGGCCCTGCGCCATCTCCAGGCGGCATTCACGAACTTCTTCGGCAAGCGGTCCAAGTACCCGCGTTTCAAGTCGCGGAAGAAGTCGCGGAAGTCGGCGGAGTACACCACCAGCGCGTTCCGGTTCCGGGACGGCAAGCTGACCCTGGCGAAGATGGCAGAGCCGCTGGACGTCGTGTGGTCCCGTCCGCTGCCCGAGGGCGCTTCGCCGTCCACGGCGACGGTGTCCCAGGACGCGGCCGGACGCTGGTACGTGTCCCTGCTGGTCGAGGACCCCTCCGTCCAGCCGCTCCCCGCCACCGGCGCGGCCGTCGGCATCGACGTCGGCCTCGATTACCTGCTGACGCTGTCGACCGGGGAGAAGGTCTCCAACCCCCGGCACGAGCGACACGACCGTGCCCGTCTCGCCAGGGCCCAGCGGCAGCTTGCCCGCAAGGCCGAGGGCGACGGCGCCAACCGGGCCAAGGCACGCCGAAAGGCCGCCAAGGTCTACGCACGCATCACCGACCGCAGGCGTGACCACCTGCACAAGCTCACCACTCGGCTCGTTCGTGAGAACCAAACGATCGTGATCGAGGACCTCGCCGTTCGGAACATGGTGAAGAACGGCAGCCTGGCCCGCGCCATCTCCGATGCCGCGTGGTCGGAGTTCCGGAGCATGCTGGAGTACAAGGCCCAGTGGTACGGCCGCGAAGTGATCGCGATCGACCGCTGGTTCCCCTCCTCGAAGCTGTGCTCCGTCTGCGGCACCTTGCGGGACAAGATGCCGCTCAACGTCCGCACCTGGACGTGCGACTGCGGGACGACCCATGACCGGGACGTGAACGCAGCGAAGAACATTCTGGCCGTCGGGCTGACGGCGTCTGTCTGTGGAGCTGGTGTAAGACCTCAACGGAGTTCTCCGGGACGGCAGTCGGCGATGAAGCAGAAACCCTTACGGCGCGAGCCGTAGGAATCCCCCTCCTTCAGGAGGGGGAGGAAGTCAAGTTGGTCTGCATGGCGCTGGTGGTGTGGCACAGCCGGTCCGGCGCGCTGTGGGCGAGCGACAGCACCGTGACGCACGGATCGAGCATCCCCGCGACCGCCAGCGGCGGCCGGGAGGCGCGTTCCTGGATGTCCCGTTGAGGTGGCTCGACACCCCGAGGCTTGGTCTGGGCCACCCGGAGCCAGCGAGAAGCTATGCCGAGAGCCGAAGCGCGGGCAACCGAATTTGGCGCGGGTGCGACGCCGAGCAGGGCGGTACGGGGGCCAGTTGCCCGTACCGCCCTGCTCCCGGTGAAGGTCGTGTCAGCGCAGCCCGTCCACGAACGCCTGCCAGGCTGGGGCCCCGAGGACGATGGCGGGGCCGGTGGGGTTCTTGCTGTCGCGGACGGGGACGGACCCGCAGGGGGAGCCGACGGCGGTCTCGACGCAGCAGCCGCCGGTGTTGCCGCTGTAGGAGGAGGTCCGCCAGGCCGCACCGCCGGTCACGGTGCACTCGACGCACTCGCCGCCGGTGCTTCCGCTGTAGCTGGACTTACGCCATTCCGCGCTCTTCAGGTCAGTGCTGGTCTGCATAACGTTCCTCCATCACGCGGCTGATCCGCGCCGCCGATTCCTCCACGGAGAGGGCGGCGGCCTGGAGGTGAGCGTATCGGAGCGAGCCCTCCCTGACCGTCTCAGGATTGGCCGTCATATGGCCGGAGATGAGGTCTTCGGTATAGATGATGTCCGGGTCATCGTCGAAACGCATGCCCGTGAACGAGCCATCCAAGCTCGCGTGTTCACCGGCCTCGAACGGCAGCACCTGGATCCGCATCCAACGGTGCGTCGCGTAGTCCAACAGCTTCTGGAGTTGGGCCCGCATCACCTCGTGGCCGCCGATCGGCCGGTACAGCACCGCCTCGTCCAGGATCGCCCACGCCAACGGTGGCTTCTCCCGCTCCAGGATCCGCTGCCGCTCCATCCGGGCGGCGAGCAGACCCTCCAGGTCGTCCGGCATGCCGGTGGCCAGGACCGCCCGCGCGTACTCCTCCGTCTGCAACAACCCGTAGACCACCTGGGCCTGGTACGTCGAGATGTACGCGGCCTTCGCCTCCATGTCCGCGTACGGCTGGAACCACGTCGGCAACTGGCTCCGCAGCACCAGCCCCACCAGCCGCGAGAACGTCCCGTCCGTCCCCAGCGCCGCGTCCACGCGCTCCGAGAAGTCACGGGTGGGGATCTTCTTCGTCGTCTCGATCTGGCCGACCAGCGAGCCCGTGCAGAAGATGATGGTGCCCAACTGCGGCTGCGTCAGGCCCTGGGCCTCGCGCTGGCGGCGCAACTCCCCGCCGTAATACGCGAGCGGGGAAGCGTCGGGATCGAGCGTCTGGATGTTGGCCACGGATGGACCTCCGGGTGCAACGCCTCGCGGCGTTCGTTTCGGTACGTAGCCGAGCGTAGCCATCACATCGCAGCCTGGTGACATGAATCACGTAGTTATCCCCCGGAGGGATCCCGGGGAGCCCGTCTACCGCGCCGACTTCGCCCTCGGCGCGCACTCCGCCCGGCATCTCCGCCGCGTCCTGCGGCTCTACCTCAAGGCCTGGGAGCTGCCCTTCCTCGCCGACGCCGCCGAACTGGCGCTCACCGAGCTGATCGCTAACGTCGTGCAGCACGTGCCCGACCGGCGCGGCAAGACCTTCATCTTCCGGCTGCCGCGCGGCGAGGGCATCCGCGTCGAGGTGTCCGACAGCAGCCCCGCCGTGCCCCTCGCCATCACGGGCGATCCGTTGGACGACGGGGGCCGGGGGCTCGTCCTCGTCAACGCCGTCACCGATGAGTGGGGCATCATCAAGCGGTGGGACGGCAGCGGGAAGACCGTCTGGTTCGAGTGCCTGACGCCGCCGGAGAAGGGCGGCAGCCGGTTCAGGACAGCTCGGCCAGAACCGCGTCCGTGAACGGCGTCCACGCCTCCGCCGCCCACGGTCCGAAGGCCCGGTCGGTCAGCGCGACGCAGGCCGCGCCCGCCACCGGGTCGATCCACAGGAACGTGCCCGACTGGCCGAAGTGCCCGAAGGTGGCGGGGGAGGACGTGTTCCCCGTCCAGTGCGGGGACTTGGCGTCGCGGATCTCGAAGCCGAGGCCCCAGTCGTTCGGGCTCTGGTGGCCGTAGCCCGGCAGCACGCCCTTGAGGCCCGGGTGCACGACGCTCTGGGCCTCCAGGACCGTACGCGGGTCGAGCAGGCGCGGGGCCTGCACCTCGGCGGCGAAGCGGACGAGGTCGGCCACCGTGGAGACGCCGTCGCGGGCGGGGGAGCCGTCCAGGGTCGTGGACGTCATGTCCAGCGGCTCAAGGACCGCCTGGCGCAGGTACTCCGCGAACGGGATGCCGGACGCCTTGGCGATGTGGTCGCCCAGCACCTCGAAGCCCGCGTTGGAGTACAGGCGGCGGTTGCCGGGCGGGGCCGTCACCCGGTGCTCGTCGAAGGCCAGGCCGCTGGTGTGGGCGAGGAGGTGGCGCACCGTGGAGCCCTCGGGTCCGGCCGGCTCGTCCAGCTCGACCGCCCCCTCCTCGTACGCCACCAGCGCCGCGTAGGCCGCGAGCGGCTTGGTGACCGAGGCGAGGGGGAAGCGGTGGTCGGCCGGCCCGTGCGTGCCGAGGACCGTGCCGTCCGACCGTACGACGGCGGCTGCCGCCGTCGTGACCGGCCAGGTGTCGATGATGCGCAGGCTCTCCATGGCTCCGAGCCTAACCGCCGCGCACCCGAGGGAGCCCCGGGCCCCGTGCCCCGCTGAGTCCCGGGCCCCGGGGAGCCGGGGGCCCGGGACGTAAGGCGTGCGCCGTCAGGCGGCGGCCAGCGGTGCGAGCCGGGTGCCGAGCGCCATGATCCGCATCGCGCGCTCCGTGGCGTCGGCCAGGAACTCGCCGCTCCTGCCGATCGCCTCCACCAGCGTCATCGGGGCGGGCAGGATCGAGCTGTACGCGT
This sequence comes from Streptomyces sp. NPDC017520, assembly GCF_044329855.1. Classification (NCBI taxonomy): domain Bacteria; kingdom Bacillati; phylum Actinomycetota; class Actinomycetes; order Kitasatosporales; family Streptomycetaceae; genus Streptomyces; species Streptomyces sp. NPDC017520. Next base: position 664,323 of record NZ_JBIRKB010000002.1, on the reverse strand, counting down.
CCACGCCCACCGCCCGGACGTCCTGCGCGCCCGGCCCGATCGTCCCGGCCAGCACCAGGACCGGCACCCCGGCCGCCTGGGCCCGCCGGGCGACCTCCGCCGGGATCTTCCCCCGTACGGTCTGGTGGTCGAGCGCCCCCTCCGCCGTGATCACGAAGTCCGCGCGGGCGAGGCGCGCGTCGAGGTCGAGACCGTCGAGCAGCACGTCGTAGCGGGGGAGCAGCCGCGCGCCCACGGCGGCGAGGCCGGCCCCGAGACCACCGGACGCACCCGTGCCGGGAGCCGTGCGCAGGTCGATCACGGCACCGGTCGTCGGGGCGAAGGCCGGGGCCAGATCCCGGGTGAGGACGTCGGCCAGCCGCTCCAGGCCGGCCGAGAGCAGCTCCACCTCCGCCGGGGTCGCCCCCTTCTGCGGCCCGAACACCCGGGCCACCCCGCGCTTCCCGCACAGCACGTTGTACGGGTTGCAGGCCACGAGCAGCTCCGTGCGGGCCAGCCTCGGGTCGAGGCCGGACGGGTCGATGTGCTCCAGCTCGTGCAACGCCCCACCGCCCCGGCGCAGTTCACGGCCGTGCCGGTCGGTCAGCCGGGCCCCGAGCGCCTGGAGCGCGCCCGCGCCCCCGTCCGACGTACCGGAGTCGCCGCAGCCGACGAGGATGCGCCGGGCCCCCGCGTCCAGGGCAGCCCGGATGAGCTCGCCGACGCCGTACGTGGTGGTCGCACCCGGGTGGCGCAGGCCCGGCGGCACCAGGGCGAGGCCCGCGACGGCGGCCATCTCCACGACGGCGGTCAGCGGTCCCGGCCCGCCCAGGAGCGCGAAGTGCGAGGCGACCGGCTCGCCCACGGGGCCGGTCGCGGTGACCGGGACCAGCCGGCCGCCGCCCGCCAGGGCCAGCGCCTCCGCCGTGCCTTCGCCGCCGTCCACCAGCGGGATGAGGTCGAGGTCGGCGTCGGGGATCACGCGCCGTACGCCGACGGCGATGGCCTCGGCGACCCGGGCGGCCGAGAGGGACTCCTTGAAGCCGCTGGGGGCGATGGCGATGCGGTGGGCGGGGTGGGTGCGGTGGGTCGGGCGGGTCATGGCTGGGTCTCCAGAAGGACGGGCACGCCGAGCAACGGCCAGACGGCGAGGGCGAAGGTGAGGACGAGGGCAGCGCTGAGCGGGGCGAGGAACGCGGACAGCCGCAGCAGGTCGCGCGGGGTGTAGGTCGGGGTGCCGGGCACGTCCGCGAAGAGCGCGACGGGCTTGGCCGAGGAGGGCAGGGTGTGGCAGAAGCCGGCGGCGGCCGTGGAGGCCAGCGCCGCCGTGACCGGGTTGACCCCGGCCCCGACCGCCGCCGCGACCACCAGCGGGACCAGCACGGAGGACCGGGCGGAACGCGACTGGAGCGCCAGATGGGCGGCCGTGCTGACGACGACCACTCCGGCCAGGAACACCCACGGGGGCGTGGACGTCCCCAGGGGTATCCAGCCCACCAGCCAGTCGGCCGCCCCCGAGTCGGAGAGGGCGACGCCCATCGCCATGGTGGCGGCCATGAACAGCAGCAGCGGCCAGGGGACCGTCCGCAGTCCGTCCTTGAAGCGCACCGTCCCCAGCGCCGGAGAGGTCGCCACCAGCGCGCCGATGAGCGCGACCACGGCGGGCGACACCCCGTGCAGGGGCTCGCTGCACCAGAGCAGGACGACCGTCGCCAGCAGGAGCAGACACCGGGACTCCGCCGGGCTGAACGGCCCCTCGACGGCCGTCTCGGAGTGCTCCTGGATCTGCGCCGCCGTGATGGTGACCGGACCCTTGCGGTCGGAGCGCCGGGTCGTCGTCAACAGCACCAGTTCGGCGGCGAGATGGGAGGAGACGACGGCCAGCGGCAGCCCGAGGACGAGCCACTGCACGAAGCTCAGCTGCTCCCCGGTCTGCTCCCACAGCACGCCGACGGTGATCAGGTGCGCGCCCGCGCCGATCAGGGTCGCGACGGCCGACAGCAGGATGACCGTGGGGAAGAGCAGCGCCAGCATCACCACCAGACGGCCGCGCTCGCGCAGGGCGGAGGCCAGCGCCAGGAACACCGGGAGCGCGAGGGCGGCACGCCCCGATGTGGCCGGTACGGCGAACGCGGTCACGACCAGTCCGGCCGTGGTCAGGTGCACCAACTGGCGTACGGTCCTGGCCCCGCCGACCAGGAAGACGGCGGCCCGGCCGGCCAGACCGGTCCGGGTCACGGCCGCCGCCAGGACGAAGGCGCAGATCAGCAGCCACACCGTCTCGTCGCCCAGGGTGGCGAACAGGGCCTCGCTGCTGATCACCCCCGTGACCGTCAGCGCCAGGCCCGCACCGAGCGCGATGTAGGCGTCATCCACCGGAGTGGCGATCCAGGCGGCGGTGGCCAGGGCGAAGACGGCGAGGGAGAGCCGCCCGTCGACGCTGAGGCCGGGGGCGGCGCCGGGGACGGCGAGGAGAGCGCAGAGTCCGAGGACGGCACAGAGGCCGACGGTCTGCCGGAGTGGTAGAGGCACGCTGTACAGCCTCCGAAGGCGCGGTGAGCGCCTGATGAGTGCCTGGTGAAGGCCTTTTCATCAAGTTCGTCGAGCGGCTCGCACCCCCACCCGCATCCCGAGGTGAGCCCGCGTCCCGAGGCGGGCCCGCATCCCGGGGCGGCCCCACAGCCCGAGGCGGCCCGGGCAGCGAACGGCCCCGCCCCGGGCACGCGGGGCGGGGCCGGGTGGCCGGGTGGCCGGGTGGCCGGGTGGCCGGGACCGGGGCTCAGGGCAGGCGGTAGCCCATGCCCCGGATCGTCTCCAGCCGCTCCGCGCCCAGCTTCCGGCGCAGCGCGCGAACGTACACGTCCACGATGTTGGAGCCGGGGTCGAAGTCGTACCCCCACACATGGGACAGGATCTGCTCGCGCGACAGCACCTGGCCGGGATGGCGCAGGAACATCTCCAGCAGCACGAACTCGCGCGCCGTCAGGTCCACCGTCCGCTCGCCCGCGCGGGCCCGGCGCGTCCGCAGGTCCAGGGCGAGACTGCCGCTGCGCAACATGGTGACCTCGGGCGCGCGGGCGGCGGTGCGCTGCCGCAGCCGTACCCGGGCGAGCAGCTCCTCGAAGCGGAACGGCTTCGTCATCCAGTCGTCGGCCCCGCCCTCCAGCCCGGCCACCGTGTCCCGCACGGAGTCGCGGGCGGTGAGCACGATGACCGGCAGCGTGACGCGGGCCTCGCGCATCTCCCGCAGCACGGTGAAGCCGTCCCGGCCGGGCAGGCCGATGTCGAGCACCATCAGGTCGAACCCGCCGGACAGCGCGTGGCTCAGCGCCACGTCCCCGTCCTCGGCCACGACCGTGGTGAAGCCGTTGGCGCGCAGCCCCTTCTGGACGAACGAGGCGATGCGCTCCTCGTCCTCGGCGATCAGGATCCGGTTCATGTGGCGGTCTCCAGCGTGAGTACGAAGGTGGCTCCGCCGCCTTCGGTCCGGCGTAGTTCGACGCGGCCGTGGTGGCCCTCCGCGATGGCCTTGACGATGGCGAGGCCGAGCCCCGCGCCGCTCGTGCGGGTCCCGCGCCGGGACGTCCCCCGGCGGAACCGTTCGAAGATCACCTCGGCGTCCTCCGGCGGGATCCCGGGCCCGTGGTCGGCGACGTACAGCTCGACGCGGTCCTCCTCGGCCCGCGAGCCGATCCGGATGCGCTGGCCGGGCACGGTGTGCTGGACGGCGTTCTGCGCGAGCTGCACCATCGCCTGGGTCATCCGCTGCTCGTCCAGGCGCACTTCGAGGTCCGCGACGCCGTCGAGCTGCCACTCCCGGTCGCCGAGGGTCCGCACCTTCACGTACACGTCGGCGGTCAGCTCCGCGAGCTGGACGGGTTCGGGGCGCACGAAGTCGGGGCGCTCGGCCCCCGCGAGCAGGAGCAGGTCCTCGACGATGCGGCTCATCCGGTCCAGCTCGTCCGTGACCAGCCGCACCGTCTCCTCCCGGTCCGCCGGGTCGTCGCCCATCAGCTCCAGGTGGCCCCGGACGATGGTGATGGGGGTGCGCAGCTCGTGCCCGGCGTCGTCGACGAAGACCCGCTGCGCGGCGAAGGCCCGCTCCAGACGGTCGAGCATCGCGTTGAACGTCTCGGCGAGGGCCGCGATGTCGTCCCGGCCCTCCACGGGGATGCGCCGGGTGAGGTCCTGCTCGGTCAGCTCCGCCGCCGTCGTCCGCACGAGCCGGACGGGCGCGAGGATGCGACCGGCGACGGCCCAGCCGACCCCGGTCGTCATCAGCAGCGCCACACCGGACAGGGCGAGCAGCATCCAGAACGTCTTGTCGGCGACGGCCCGTTCGCGCTCCGGGTGGAAGGCGACGACGAACGCCCCGGGCTGCTCGCCCGCGGCAGGTCCGATGGCGACCTTGGCCCAGCGCACCTCGCCCTGCGGACGGTCCAGCGTCCCGAAGGAGTCCTTGGAGGCGTGGATCCGGGTGAGCGAGGCGTCGTCCTTCCACAGCGCGATGTCCTGCGGCAGTTCGCGGCGCTGCCGGATGGCGTGGGGCCGGTCGCCGGGCCGGCCGGTCAGGCCCAGCAGTTCCTCGTCGGGGTCGGCGTACTGCCGTTGCAGATAGATGCGGAGCAGCCTGTCCACGGTGTCGAACCGGCCGCCGGTGTCCGGGTCCACCCCCTGCGGAACGAAGTTCGCGAACTCGCCGGTCTCCTGGGTGAGCAGCTTGCTGATGCGGTGGTCCACGTCCCGTTGGAGGATCGAACGCACGGTGACGGCGACCGCGCCCAGCGCGACCGCCATCACCACCAGCAACCACAGCAGGATCCGTACCCGGGCGGAAATCCTCGGAAGGCTAACCGTCATCACCGAAGTCGTCGTCATCGTCGTCGTCGGCCGCGGAGGGGCCCGGGACGACGGAGCTGTCCGGTGTACGGGACGGAGTGGAGGAGCCGCTCGGCGTCGGGGCGCCGGTCGGTGACGTGACACCGCTCGGCGGCGGGGTGCCGCGCGGGCTCTCCTCCAGTTGGACGGTGGAAGGCACCTTCGGCGCTTCCGAGGTGTCGGTCATGGCGTAGCTGGTGGCCGCTATGCCGAGGGGTACGGCGACGACGGCTGCCAGGGCCGCCAGACGAGGTGAGAAAGCCATGTATTCACCCTGACTGTCCCGGACGGTACGAACATGAAGCGAAGATGAACAATCCTTCATCTTCGATGCGCTTGACGTCCATCTGTGGGAGCGCCCGGCCCCGAAGCCCCGCCGATCCGTCCGCTTCGCGCGGTTCCCCCTTGCTTCGAGTGCACTCCAAGGATTTAGCGTGGAGGGCATGACGGTGATCGACGGAACCTCCCGGAGCACTCCCGCGACAATCGCACATCCGCCGCCCTCACCGGCGGTGGACGCCTGCGCGGCCGCCCCGAAGCCTCACCCGCGCCCCGCGGGCCAGGACAGCTACACGATCAGTGAGGTCGTCGCCTTCACCGGACTCACCGCGCACACCCTGCGCTGGTACGAGCGCATCGGGCTCATGCCCCACGTCGACCGCTCGCACACCGGCCAGCGCCGCTTCAGCAACCGCGACCTCGACTGGCTGGCGTTCGTCGGCAAGCTGCGGCTGACCGGGATGCCCGTCGCCGACATGGTGCGGTACGCGGAGTTGCTGCGCGAGGGCGAGTCCACCTTCGAGGCACGACAGGAACTACTGGAGGCGACCCGCCGCGACGTGATCACGCGGATCGCGGAGCTCCACGACACCCTCGCCGTGCTCGACCACAAGATCGAGTTCTACGCGGGCGCCCGCAGGGCGCCGGAAAGGCACAGCGCCTGATGACCGACAACGACAGGAACACGCTCGCCACCGTCGAGCTGGGCGGCGACGGCGGACCGCGGGTCGGCGTCCAGGGCCTCGGCTGCATGGGCATGAGCGAGTTCTACGGCGAGACCGACGAGCTCTCCGCCCGGGACACCCTGGACGCGGCCCTGGAAGCCGGCGTCACGCTCTTCGACACCGCCGACGTCTACGGGCGCGGGGCCAACGAGGAGTTCCTGGCGCCGTTCGTCGGGGCCCACCGGGACGAGATCACGCTCGCCACCAAGTTCGCGCTGGTGCGTTCCGACGACCCCGGGTACCGGGGCGTGAGCAACGACCCCGCGTACATCCGCACCGCCGTCGAAGCGAGCCTCCGGCGGCTGAACACGGACGTCATCGACCTCTACTACATGCACCGCCACGACCCGGCCGTCCCGTTCGCCGAATCGGTCGGTGCGATGGCGGAACTGATCCAGCAGGGCAAGGTCAGGCAGCTCGGGCTGAGCGAGGTGACCGGCCCCGAGCTGCGCGAGGCGTACTCCGTGCACCCGATCGCCGCCCTTCAGTCGGAGTGGTCCCTCTTCAGCCGGGACGTCGAGAAGAGCGCCGTAGGCGCGGCGGCCGAGCTGGGCGTCACGCTCGTCCCGTACTCACCGCTCGGCCGGGGCTTCCTCACCGGCTCCTTCACCGACGCGGGCAAGGACCTGGGCGAGGGCGATTTCCGTAAGCAGCAGCCGCGCTTCACCGGCGACAACGCCCGTGCCAACGCGGCCCTCCTGGAGCCCGTCCACCGGATCGCCGCCGCGCACGGGGCCAGCGCCGCGCAGGTGGCCCTCGCCTGGGTCCAGCAGCGAGCCCGGGTGCACGGGCTGACCGTGGTCCCGATCCCCGGGACCCGTAAGCGGAGCCGCCTGCTGGAGAACGTGGCCGCGACCGGGCTGACGCTGACGGCCGGGGAGCTGGACCTGCTGGAGCCGATCGCGGGCCGGGTGGCGGGGGACCGGTACCCGGACATGAGCCTGACGTCGGAGGCCCGGGAGGAGCAGCCCGGAGGCGTATGAGGTGATCGCCTGGTTCATGAAGTTCATGAAGTTCATGACGACGTTCATGAAGTTCATGACGGCCGGGCGACGCCATGGTCCGCGCCCCCGGAAGGCCCTTCACGCCAGCCCCAGCGCGAACACCGCGAACCCCGCCGCGAGCAGCCCCGCCAGCGCACGGCGGGCGTTCGCGGCGCGGGTGCCCGTCTGCCACGGGGCCTCGAAGCGGCGCGCGTACCGGGCGATCAGCACCAGCAGCCCCGCGAACACCGGCAGCCACGCGGTCCGGGCGAGGATCCAGCCCACCGTGTCCGGCGCGGTCGTCAGCCCCGCCACCGCTGTCCCCGCCCCGGCGAGCGAGGCCGGTACGGCGGCGGCCAGCATCGCGGTCTGGTGCCAGCACAGGATCGTCATCGCGGACAGGTTGATCACCACGACCGGCGCCCAGAGCAGCGGCCGCCGCAACAGCCGCCCGAGCCGGTCGCGCAGCAGGATCGCCGCCCCGCTCTGCGTCGCCGCCAGCGCCACCACCAGCAGCGACGGCGGATGCGAGTTCGTCCGCGCCTCGCCCGGCACCCCGACCATCGACGCCGGGTAGTGGAAGGCGAGCAGCAGCACGGCGAACAGCGCCCCGCCGCCGATCAGCAGCAGCCGGGCCCCGCGCCTCCCGATCCGGCCCTCGCCCCAGGACACGCCCAGCTGATAGGCGAAGAGCCAGCCGGGCAGGATGTTGAGCACGCTCAGCCAGGACGGCATCGCCTCGGCGAAGGGCCCGTAGCGCAGGAAGTCCACCACCGCGACGGACGCCAGCAGCGGCAGCGCCGCCCACCCGCCGAGCTTCCGCGCCAGCGTGACGCAGACCGGCGTGAGGGCCGTGACGACGGTGTAGACCCCGACGAACCAGAGCGGCTGGATCACCAGCGTCGACCCCGTACGCAGGGTGTCGCCCGGCACGCCCAGCGCGGACAGCACCGCCAGCAGTACCGCCCACACGGCGGTCACCCCGAGCACCGGCCGGCCGAGGCGGGCCAGCCGGCCGCCCAGCCAGGCGGCCGTCGTCGAGGTCCGGCGGCGGAAGGAGAGCACCGAGGCGTACCCCCCGACGAGGAAGAAGATGCCCAGCATCTGGAGCACCCAGCTCGCGGGTGCGAGACCGGCGAACGTCGAGAGCGGGCTCGCGTTGTGCAGGCCTTCGGCGTCCAGCCGGAACCCGCCGAGCATCCAGTGACCGAGCGGTACGGCGAGGAGCGCCAGCGCCCGCAGGCCGTCGATCGCCCGGTCACGGTGGGCGGGGGTGGACGCGTCGATACGGGCGGCGAGCCGCCGGCCGTTCTCCAGCAGGGCGTTCATCGGGCCACTCCTTCCAGGGCCGGGGCGGCCTCCAGCACCGGGGCGGCATCCGCCGGGTCCGGTCCCTCCGCGTCCGGGGCCGCTTCCGCCGCGTCGCCGCGCGCGATGGCGACGAAGGCCCGCAGCGAATCCGTCCCGGGCTCGAAGTAGCCGGCATGCCCCCGGGCCTCGTCCGCCGGCACACGGCGGGCGCCGAACGCCGGATCGGTCGGGTCCGCCCCGTGACCGAGGCCCGCGAAGCGCACGTTCGGCACATCGTCGATCCAGTCGGTCGGATCCTTCGCCGCCCAGACCCGGGCGTCCGTCCGCAACCCGCCCACGTCGTCGGCACGCATCCCGGGGGAGCCGAGGACCACCAGGTCGGTGGCGGGGAGGCGGTGCGCGGCCAGGCCGCAGACCACCGAGCCGTAGCTGTGGCAGAACACGGCCGGCGCGGGCAGCCCGTCCGCCGTCAGCCCCTCCGTGAACCGGGTCAGCCGCCCGGCCCCCGCCTCCGCGAGGCCGCCGGTGGCCGCGTCGATGCCGACGCCCACCGGGGTGGTGTACCCGACCCAGGCGATGACGGCGGTCCCCGGACCGGCCGCGGTGTGCAGGGTCCTGGCCATGCCGGCCGGGGCCCCGTGGCTCGCGACCTTCCGGTCGAAGGTCCCGGCGTCGTTGTCGGACCCCGGCACCACCACCGAGACCCGGTGCGCCGTACGCAGGTCCCCGAAGACCTCGGCGACCTGGCCGCGTCCACGCGGGTCGAACGCGAGGATCTGACGGCCGGGGGCGGCGAGCGAGCGGTAGCGGGGGTCGTCCTCGGCGGCCAGCGCGAGGGAGTTGGCGCGGTAGCGCAGTTCGAGGGGCGCTCCGTCGAGATTCCCGACGACCGACGGATGACGTACGAGGAGGAGTTGCCGCTCGTCGGCGCTCAACCCAGCGAAGAACGCGGCGACTTCGGCAGGCGTGTCACGCTCCGGATCGGGCAGCCCCGCCCCCGACACCCGGTCCGCCCGCCACTGCGCACTCCCCGGCGGCGGCCCGGTCAGCGCCTGCTGCGCATCCCCCGAAACCCAGCCCGCGGTACCCGTCACCACGGTCGTCGCCATGGCGAACGCGACCAGGGTTCTCGCGTATCGGCGCATCGCGCCCTCCCTCTTCCGTCCCGTCACACCGTTCGGCGCGACGGGACGGAAGGTAAGGAGAGGGCAACTGAATAGTCGTCACACCGGGGAGCCAGGTGGGAAGTGATACCGAGGTAGGGGGAGTAGCGGCCGTCGGTGAAGCTCGCTGTCTGTGGGGCCGGCCGTCAGCGGTGCGGGATCAGGCCTCTGCCTCCTGGACCTTCCTGAACATCTCGAAGAGTGCGGCCGCGACGGGCAGCCACTCCTCCGGGGGGACCTGGCCGGGCAGGCGGCGGAGTTCGACCTGCACCAGCCCGGCCGCGCCGTCCGCGTGTCCGGGATCGAGGCGGTCGTGCTGGCCCATTGCCGGGGAACTGGCCATCATCCCCTCCGTCACCGTGCTACCACCGCCCGCGGACATCAGATCCGGGCCGCCCGAGACGATGCTGTTCAGCCACTTTCCGCGCTGCGGGCCGAAGGACTTCTCGCTGTCGCCCGCACCGTGGTCGGCGAAGCCCTGCTTGTAGACGGGGTCGCCTGCCGCGAGAGAGGCCACTTCGAGAACGCGAGCGGGATCGAAAGCGGACTGCGCGTTGTCGGGCAGCGCCGCGTACATCGCGGAGAAGCTCATCCGGCTCATCAGCGGCAGGAAGTACTTCGCCTGGTCCTGCCGTCCGGACTGCTGCGCCCCGGCCAGCAGATACGTGTACACCGTGGCCAGCAACCCCCGGAGCTCCCGTGTTCCGGCCGGGTCGAGGTTTGCGCAGTACGCGTCGGTGAAACGTTGGGCGTCCCCCAGAATCGCCGCGTCCCGTTTCGGGTTGGCACCGCCGAGCGCGGTCGTGTCGGTCCGCTTTTCCGGATCCTCCCCGAGGATGTGCACGTCCTCGGGGTTCGACGGGGAGGCGAGCGGCAGTTCCTGGCCGACCAGCGCCTGGAACAGGGCAAGCATCTTCTCCAGGCTGACGCCCCCGGTCGCCTGTGGTTTCGCCAGCGGCGGGTACAGGCGGTCCGCACCCGGCACGTACACGTCGTTCCCCCGGTGCTGGTGGACCGTGCCTTCCTCCGACAGCACCTCGCCGAGTTCGGTGTTGCCACCCATGAGGCTCGCCAGCTTCGTCGAGGTGTGGAGCGTGCTGAACGCGGCGGCCATCTCGCCGACCGCCTTGGCCATGCGCTCCAGCTCCGGGGCCGTGCCCTCCTCCTCGAAGGGCACCGTTACGAACTCGAGCGCACTGGCGTCCGGGGTTATGTACCAGTCCCCGGAAGCTGCTTCGAAGATCTTCTCGTCCTTGGAGATCACCGGCCGGTCGTCGGCCCGCACCAGCATGTTGGTCTCGAATTCGAAACCGACCTTCCGCTGGATCTCCACGGCCCCGTCGGCGGGGGCGCCGCCCCGCGTCCCGCCGGGGGACGGGTCCGCATCCCGTTGGACCGGAGCCGCCATCGCCTTCGCCGAGACCGCCTCCGCCTCCCGCTCGGCGTGATCGTTCGGGTGGGAGACCTTCAGACCGTCCCCCGTCTCGGTACCGGGCACCTGGCCCTCCCGCTGCTGGCGGACGTGGTGCAGTTCGTGCGCCAGGGTCTGCGGCTCGGAGACGTCTCCGACGACGTGGTCCCCGGAGGTGAACGCGGTCGCGCCGATGGACCGGGACACTTCGATGTCGCGCGGGGAGTCGTGGACGGACACCGAACGGAAGGTACCTTCGGGTGCGCCCAGCCGGCTCTCCATGTCCGACCTGACCGGCTCCGACAGTGAGCGTCCCCGGGATCGGAGCACGTCGTGGACGGCGGTGGAACGCTGGACCGGCTCGGCGGGCTCCTCGTGGCCGCAGCCCGGCTCGTGCCGGTGCGTCTCCCGCTGGAGCATGCGGGTCACCGCCGCGTTGCCGATGCTCCGCTGGAGAGCGCGGGCCGAACTCGGCGCGAGGGTGGCCCCGTCGGCCGCCGGGCGCGCGGCGGCCGACACGGCGGGAGGCGCGGGACGCCGCGGCCTGCCCGTGTCAGGTGTTCTGCCGGGTTCCTGCGCGCGCATGTTGGGGTCCTTCCGGGGCGGAGGAGGGTCCTCCTCAGAGGAGGTTCCTCCTCGGGTGAGGGTTCTCCTCATGTGTAGGAGGCCGACCGCACGTCCTGAAGAGGAACGAGGGCAGCGCCCGGGCATGACCGGACGGACCGAAGGGGCAGTGATGCGGGCAGCGGGGGGAGTACGAACGGTGCGGGGATGCGGACGGTGGGGCAGCACAGGGCGGGCCGCCGCTCGCCCCCGACCGGTCTCCCGTACCGCCTCCAAGCCCTACTGGCGCCCCCCGTCCCCCGGCGTCACCAGCCCCGACTCGTACGCGAAGATCACCGCCTGCGCCCGGTCCCGCAGGTCCAGCTTGGCCAGCACCCGCCCGATGTGCGTCTTGACGGTCTGCTCGGCCAGCACCAGACGCGCCGCGATCTCCTGGTTCGACAGCCCCCGGGCGATGAGCTCCAGGACCTCGCTCTCGCGCGGGGTCAGCCCGTTCAGCCGGAGCGCCTGGCCGTTGCGCGTCGCGCCGGAGGGCCGCTGCGCCGCGAAGTCCGCGATCAGGCGGCGGGTCACCGAGGGCGCGAGCAGCGCGTCCCCGGCCGCCACCACCCGTACCGCCGCGATTAGATCGGCGGGCGGCGCGTCCTTCAGCAGGAACCCGGACGCGCCCGCGCGCAGCGCCTCGTACACGTAGTCGTCCACGTCGAACGTGGTGAGCATCAGGACCTTCGGCCGGTGCACCACCCCCACCGGCGGGTTCAACAGCTCGCGCGCGGCGGCCAGTCCGTCCATCTCCGGCATCCGCACGTCCATCAGGACGACGTCGGGGTGCTGGTTGCGGCTGACGTCGACGCCCTGGCGGCCGTCCGCCGCCTCGCCCACCACGTCGATGTCGCTCTGCGCCGCCAGCAGCGCCGCGAATCCGGCCCGCACCATGGCCTGGTCGTCGACGATGATCACGCGGATGGTCACAGATCCTCCGAAGGGGGTGGGGCGGACGGCGGCACGGCCGGAGGCAGCGGCATCCGGGCGGCCACCCGGAACCCGCCGTCGGGCAGCGGCCCGGTGTCCAGCGTGCCGCCGGTCAACCGTACGCGCTCCCGCATCCCCACCAGCCCGTGCCCGGTCCCGCTCGTCTCCAGCGGCGAAGCGCGCGTGGCGGCGGGCCCGTTGACGACCAGCACAAGGAGGTGACCGTTGTTCGGCGTGACGAGGACCCGGGTGCGGGCCCCCGGCGCGTGCCGCACCACGTTGGCCAGCGCCTCCTGCACGATCCGGTACGCCGACAGATCCACCGCCGGCGGCACCTCGCCCAGCTCCGCGGCCAGCGTCAGCTCTGCCGGCAGCCCGGCCCGAACCGTCGCCTCCACCAGCTGCTGGAGCCGGTCCAGACCCGGCTGCGGCGCCCGGTCGCCCTCGGTGCCGTCGCTGCGCAGCACCGACAGCAGCCGCCGCATCTCACCGAGGGACTCCCGCGCGGCCGCCGCGATCGAGGCGAACTCCTCCTGCGCCGGCTCCGAGAGCCCGGAGATCCGGTACGGCGCGGAGTCGGCCTGCACGGTGATCACCGACATGTGGTGCGCGACCACGTCGTGCAGCTCACGGGCGATCCGTGTCCGCTCCTCCAGCAGCGTGCGCTGGGCCCGCTCCTCCTCGCTGATCGTCTCCTGCTCGGCCAGCCGCCGCGTCGCCTCGCTCCGCTCCCGTACGGCACCGCCGATCACGAGGACCACCGCGCCGAGGATCGGCAGCAGCAGGGCGCTGCCGGTGTTGCGGTCCGCCGGCGCGACCAGATGCAGCACGAACCCGGCCGCGCCCGTCGCCAGCCAGACACCGACCACGGTCCGCCGTGTCTCGCGCAGACCGAGGGCCAGCAGCAGGAAGAGGTACGCGACCAGCACCGGCGGGATCCACGGCCAGATGGCATGCCGCTCGTCGGAGTGCGCCAGCAGCACCAGGGCGCCCACGATGTCGGCGGGGAAGATGATCCACCACGCCTGGAGAGGCCGGTGGGCCAGCATCAGCAGGGGGGCGGACTGGGCCACCCCGAGCGCCCCGGCCAGTGCGCCCGGCACGCCGTACTGCGAGGTCAGGACGTTGATGGTGACCGGGATGAAGGTCGCGGTCAGGGCGAGCACCACGACGTACGGCAGCAGCCGCTGCCACCGCTTCGGGGCTTCCGCCAGCAGCGGGGTGGACGGATGGGACGCGTGGGACAGCCCGTGGGCGAGCTCGCGCAGATTGCGGCGGGCGGCGCTCAGCAGGCCGTCGGCGGGCGGCGGGGGCCCGGCGGGGGAAGTGGACATGGCCCGGTCAGCCTAGGCACGCGGGGGCCCGGGGGCGTCATACCGGGGTCGCGATCCGCGGCGGGTCCGCCTCATACCCCGGTACGGGGTGACAGCCCCGGCGGGGGCACGAGCCCGTGAGACACAAGCCCGTGAGACACGAGCCCGTGAGACACGAGTCCGTGAGACACGAGCCCGTGAGACACGAGCCCGTGAGACACGAGCCCGTGAGGCACGAGGCCACGGCTCTCACAGCCTCACAGCTCGGCGAGCAGCTGGGCCTTCTTCGCGCTGTACTCGGCGTCCGTCACCAGTCCGGCCTGATGCAGCTCGCCGAGGTGATGTATCCGCTCGGCGATGTCCGCCGGATCGCGCCGCCCGGCGTTCACCAGGACCGGGGCGGAGGCGGCGGGCGCGGGCTGGGTCCGGCGTACGGATTCCAGGACGGCGGCGGCGAAGGGCAGCGACTCGTGCACCGGCCCGTAGCCCAGGCCGAACAGCACGGCCGCCGGATCCTGGTCCGCGGTGGCGGCCGGAGGCTCGGCGGGCCCGCCCGCGGGCGGGCCGCCGTCCGGGCCGCAGCCGCCGGGACCGTGCAGATCGCCCAGGCTGCCGCCGGTGCGATGGTCGACCGGGGCCGCCGCGCGGGGCACCAGACGCAGATACCCGTCCAGCGCCTCCGGCGAGCGCCACACGATTCCGGCCAGTTCGCTCACCCGGAAGCTCTGGTCGCCGGCCTTCCACTTGGCGCTGGAGGCCCCGGTCCAGGACCACCGGAAGGAGATCCGCTCGCCGTCGAAGCTGGCCCGGCCGTCGTACGCCTTGAAGTGCATCGGGGCCTCGGGGGCCGCCACCAGGAACCGGTCGGCGCTCTCGCCCGACGCCGGGTCCAGCAGGGCCCGCAGCTCGTCCGCGTAGTACTCGGCGAGCACCTCCCGCTCCGCCGGAAGCACCAGGCGATAGGGGTCGCACCCCTCCTTGAGCTGCCCGGAGGCAGCCTCCACCAGAGGATCGGCACCCGCTCTCGGCACGGCACGCAGAACCACCGTGCCCCGCTTGCCGGGGGTCAGCGACACCGACGACAAGGCCGCATACGGGATGCGGCGTTCCCGCAGGCTCTGGAAGAGCTTCGGTGTGCGGATGCCCCGTTCGAAGCGGATGAGCACGGAGTCGGTGTCGAACTCCCAGGTGGCATGAATTCCGGCCAGCACATCACCCATGTGCCTCATCGTATGCGGCACAGTCCCGCACGTCCCCCCTCGTAGCAAGTCGCGATTAATCCGCCCGACACCGACCTCTACGCGCGTCAGCCGTCCCGCTCACCGGAAATACCGCTGTGGCAGGCGCCGTCGGCACTCGCACAGCTGACCGATCCGTACGCTCCGACACCGATCGCGGCGAAGTTGTCCAGGCTCTCTGTACCCGGTTCGAAGTAACCGCTGTGCCCGGCGGCGCCGGCCGCCGAGACGATCCGCGCACCGAAGGCCGGGTCCACCGGATCGGCCCCGTGACCGATCCCGCCGAACTCCAGATGGGGTACGTCCCCGATCCAGTCGTCCCCGTCCCGCGTCGCCCAGATCCGGGCGCCGGTCCCCAGCTGCCCGGCGTTGGCGGCCCGCATGCCGGGGCTGCCCGCGACCGCGATGTCTGCCACCCGGTCGTGGGCCCGGTGCGCGGCCACCCCGCACACCACGGAGCCGTAGCTGTGGCAGAACAGCGAGACCTCCGAGGCGCCGGGCAGCGCGCCGACCATCGCGTTCAGCCGGACCGCGCCGTTCGCCGCGAGCCCGCCCAGCGCCGCGTCCATGCCGAGGCCGGCCGGGGCGGTGTAGTCGGCCCACGCGATGACGGCCGTGCGCGTGCCCGGGGAGGCCGAGCGCTCCGCCTTGTACAGCGACTTGGCCATGCCGACGGGGGCCCGGTACGCGCGAGTGCTGCGCTCCAGGGTCAGCAGATGGGTGTCGACGCCCGGAACGACGACGGAGACCCGGGCGGCCCGGTCGAGATTCCCGAACACCTCGGCGGCACGGCCCTTCCCGGAGGGATCGAAGGCCAGGATCTGGCGTTGACCCGCGAGCATCGACCGGAACCGGCCGAGACGGGCCACCGCCTCACCGCGCCCGTCCGGCGAGAGCTTCTCGTCGTGCGCCCGCGTCCTCTCCACGGCCACGGCCTGTCTGAGGGCCAACCGGTTGGCGTGGTAGCGCAGGGTGACCGGAGCGCCGTTCAGATTCCCCACCACCGACGGGTGCTCGTCGGCGAGCGCGATCTGCTGTCCCGAGGTGAGGGTGGCGAAGAAGTGGGCCAGCCGGTAGGCGGGAGCGTCCACGTCCGGCAGCGAGCGGCCGGCTATCCGATCCTTCGCCCAGGAGGCGAGCGCGAGCTCGCGCGCCCCGCTGGAGTGCTGATCACGGACGGCGCTCCAGCCCGTCGTCGCCAGCATCACGAACACCACCGCCACGGCGAGCAGAGCGCGCCATGCGGTCAACGTGGGTGAGGTGTCGAAGGAAGTCACTGCGCCACACCCTAGGAGACGCGTGCCGACCACCGTGATCCAGGTGAGGCACATCACCCGTCCGCGAAGGATTCATCACGGATTTCTCACCCAGGGTCACTACCGCCCCGTGGCCGCGCTACTTCCGACGCCAGTTCCGGGCGAGGGCCGGGACGAGCTGGTCGAGATACTCCTCGGTCAGGTCGCGCAGCGCCTCCACGCTCGGGTCGAGCCCCCGCCCCCACAGCTGACCGGTCACCCGCATCACCCCGGAGAACGCGGCGACGGCCACCCGCGGCCGGGGGTCCCGTTCCACGTCGAGCCCCTCGCGCTCCGCGATCAGCAGGGCGATCTGGTTCTCCAGGGCGACCCCGCGCCGCATGTGGGCGGCGAGCAGAGTGGGGGTCGACTCGATCATCTGGTAGGTCCGCATATGGAGATCGACGGTGACCACCTCCTCGATCGCCTCGCCGATGCTGTTCCACGCGCACAGCACCGCCCGGCGCATGGCCTCGAAGGGGGCTTCGTCCGCGGGGCGGCGGCGCAGCTCCTCGATGAAGCGGGACTCGACCATCTCCTGCACGGCGAAGGTGGCGTCCTCCTTGCTCGCGAAGTAGCGGAAGAAGGTGCGCTGGGAGACCTCCACGGCGTCGACGATCTCGTCGACGGTGGTGCGTTCGTACCCCTGGGTGGTGAACAGTTCGAGGGAGGCGCGTACCAGGGCGCCCCGAGTGCGCTGCTTCTTGCGTTCACGCAGTCCGGCTCGGGGCTCGACTGTCTGCCCGTCGGTCACGTACCGGTTCCTCTTTTCCCGTGTTTGTCCAGCTCAGCATACCTGTGAGCTACGTGTGAGCTACGTGACAGTTACTGTCTTGTGAATTGGTTTGTCAACTGTCAGTAGCTGTCACTAGTCTCGCCGTATGACTAGTCAGACCACCGTCGAGAAGGCGCCGCGGGAGCCGGAAGACAACGCAGTACCCGCCCCGGTCAAGGGGCTTCGCGGCCACCCCTGGCTGACCCTCTTCGCCGTCGCCCTCGGCGTGATGATGGTCGCCCTCGACGGCACCATCGTCGCCATCGCGAACCCCGCGATCCAGAAGGACCTCGGAGCCTCGCTCGCCGACGTCCAGTGGATCACCAACGGCTATCTCCTGGCGCTCGCCGTCGCCCTGATCACCGCGGGCAAGCTGGGCGACCGCTTCGGCCACCGTCAGACCTTCCTGATCGGTATCGCGGGATTCGCGATCTCCTCCGCGGCGATCGGTTTCTCCCAGGAGATCGTCCTGGTCGTTCTCTTCCGCGTGCTCCAGGGGCTCTTCGGCGCCCTGCTGATGCCGGCCGCACTCGGCCTGCTGCGCGCCACCTTCCCCGCCGAGAAGCTGAACATGGCGATCGGCATCTGGGGCATGGTCATCGGCGCGTCCACCGCGGGCGGCCCGATCGTCGGCGGTCTGCTCGTCGAGCACGTCAGCTGGCAGTCGGTCTTCTTCATCAACGTGCCGGTCGGCATCATCGCGCTCATCTTCGGCCTGGTGATCCTCAAGGACCACCGCGCCGCCAACGCGCCGCGCTCCTTCGACATCCTCGGCATCGTGCTGCTCTCCGGCGCGATGTTCTCCCTCATCTGGGGCATCATCAAGGCCGGTGAGTCCTGGGGCTGGGGCGACGGCCGCACCTGGGCGTGGCTCGGCCTCGCGATCCTGCTCTTCGTCGCCTTCGGCCTCTGGGAGACCAAGGTCAAGGAACCGCTCGTCCCGCTGGGGATGTTCCGCTCCGTCCCGTTGACGGCCGGTGTCGTGCTCATGATGCTGATGGCCTTCGCCTTCATGGGCGGCCTCTTCTTCGTGACGTTCTTCCTCCAGGGCGTCCACGGCCTCAGCCCGGTCGACAGCGGTCTGCACCTGCTGCCGCTGACCGCCATGATGATCGTCTCCTCGCCGGTCGCCGGCCTGCTGATCACCAAGTTCGGCCCGCGCGTCCCGCTGGTCGGCGGCATGGTCTGCACGGCCACCGCGATGTTCGGCATGACCACGCTCAGCGACTCCACCGGCACCTTCGCGATGTCCCTCTGGTTCGCCCTCCTCGGCTGCGGGCTCGCCCCGGTCATGGTCGGCGCCACCGAGGTCATCGTCGGCAACGCGCCTATGGAGCTGTCCGGCGTGGCCGGCGGACTCCAGCAGGCCGCCATGCAGGTCGGCGGCGCGCTCGGCACCGCCGTCCTCGGCGCCGTCATGTCCTCCAAGGTCAGCTCCGAGTTCGCGGACAACTGGGCGGGCGCGGGCCTGCCCGGCGCCGCCGACCCGAAGCTGGAGGAGGCCGCCGAGTTCGGCATCGTCCCGGCCGAGGAGCTCGCCAAGGCTCCCGGCATGACGCCGGACGTCATCGACACCATCGGCGGGGTCATCCACGACACGTTCATGTCCGGCATGGGCCTGGCCTTCACGGTCGCGGGCATCGTCGCCGTGATCGCCGCCTTCGTCGCCACCCTCACCAAGCGCGGCGAGAACGCCGAGGCGGGGGCCGGAGTCGGTCACATCTGACGCCCGAAGCGGCGCGGATCGTCAACACAGCGCAGGCCGGAGCCCCGCCGAATCCTTTCGGCGGGGCTCTCGCCTATCAGGGTGGCGCCCCCCGGCCGCCCTTCCGCTCACGCCGTCCGGTGACGCAGAGTGAGCGGCGGAAGCGAACACCGACCAACCACGGGGGTTGATCCATCATGCGTACGACCGTCCTCGCGGCGGCCGCCCTGGCCGTCACCGCACTCCTTCCCCAGGCCCTGGCCCACGACCGGGCGGCGGCGGCCCCCGAGCGGTCCCCGGGCATCGCCCTCGGGGCCTGTGAGGCGGGCAGGCTCTGCCTCTGGAAGAAGCCCGACTTCACCGGGGCCCGCCACACCTTCGAGCTCTCCGGCGTGGACATCGAGAGCTGCGTCCCGCTGCCGAAGGGCGGCGACGCCCAGTCCCTCGCCAACCGCACCGGGCGGCCCGTCACGACCTACCAGTCCGCCGAGTGCGCCGAGACGGGGGAGTTCGAGACGTACCCCGGCGGCGGCACCTGGACGCCCCGTTCCCCGTACCAGGTACGAGCCTTCAAGATCTGGGAGAACTGAGCCCCGGCACGCCTCAGGGGCGGCGACGCTCCCGCGCCACCGCCCCTGAGGACCTTCCGTACCGCGACCGCCGCTACGCGTCGCCGCCCGCCGCGCCCGGATCGGCCGCGGCCACGTCCAGGAGCTCGTAGCGGTCCACCGCCGTCTTCAGGGCCGACCGGTCGATCCTGCCCTCCTTGGCCAGCTCGGTGAGGACCGCCAGCACGATCGACTGCGCGTCGATGTGGAAGAACCGGCGGGCCGCACCCCGGGTGTCCGCGAAGCCGAAGCCGTCCGCGCCCAGCGACTGGTAGGCGCCCGGCACCCAGCGCGCGATCTGGTCCGGAACCGAACGCATCCAGTCCGAGACCGCCACGAACGGGCCCTGGGCCGCTTCGAGCTTCCTCGTCACGTACGGGACGCGCTGCTCCTCCTCCGGGTGCAGGAGGTTGTAGCGCTCGACGTCCACCGCCTCGCGGCGCAGCTCGTTCCAGGAGGTCGCCGACCAGACGTCCGCCCTGACGTTCCACTCGTCCGCGAGGATCTTCTGCGCCTCCAGAGCCCAGGGGACCGCCACACCGGACGCCATGATCTGGGCCGGGATCTCGCCCTTCTCACCGGTGCTGAAGCGGTGGATGCCCTTGAGGATGCCCTCGACGTCCACGTCCCTCGGCTCGGCCGGGTGCTGGATCGGCTCGTTGTAGACGGTGAGGTAGTAGAAGACGTCCTCGTTCGCCTCGCCGTACATCCGGCGCAGCCCGTCCTTCATGATGTGCGCGATCTCGAACCCGTACGCCGGGTCGTACGCGACACAGCCCGGGTTCGTCGAGGCGAGCAGCTGCGAGTGGCCGTCCGCGTGCTGGAGGCCCTCACCGGTCAGCGTCGTGCGGCCGGCGGTCGCGCCGAGCACGAAGCCGCGCGCGAGCTGGTCGGCCATCTGCCAGAACTGGTCGCCGGTGCGCTGGAACCCGAACATCGAGTAGAAGACGTACACCGGGATCAGCGGCTCGCCGTGCGTGGCGTACGCCGAGCCGGCCGCGATCAGCGAGGCCGTGCAGCCCGCCTCGGAGATGCCGTCGTGCAGCATCTGCCCCGTCGGGGACTCCTTGTAGGCGAGCAGCAGATCGCGGTCGACCGCCTCGTACTGCTGGCCGAGCGGGTTGTAGATCTTCGCACTCGGGAAGAAAGCGTCCATGCCGAAGGTGCGGTACTCATCGGGGGCGATCAGCACGAAACGCTTGCCGATCTCCTTGTCCCGCATGAGGTCCTTCAGGACGCGGACAAACGCCATGGTGGTGGCGATCGACTGCGTACCCGAACCCTTCTTCGCAGCCGCGTACGTCTTGTCCTCGGGCTGCGGAAGAGGCTTCGCACGCACCACACGGGTCGGGACGTAACCGCCCAGACCCTGGCGGCGGTCGTGCATGTACTGGATCTCCTCCGAGTCGCGACCCGGGTGGTAGTAGGGCGGGTAGCCCTCGTCCAGCTGCTTGTCCGTGATCGGGATGTGCAGCCGGTCCCGGAAGCGCTTGAGGTCCTCGACCGTGAGCTTCTTCATCTGGTGGGTCGCGTTGCGGCCCTCGAAGTTCGGCCCCAGCGTCCAGCCCTTGACCGTCTGCGCCAGGATCACCGTCGGCTGGCCCTTGTGCGCCTTGGCCGCCGCGTAGGCCGCGTAGACCTTGCGGTGGTCGTGGCCGCCGCGGCCCAGGTGCAGGATCTGCTGGTCGGTCATGTCCTTGACCATGTCCCGCAGCCGCGGGTCGTCGCCGAAGAAGTGCTCGCGGATGTACTCACCGGTCTCGGTGGCGTACGTCTGGAACTGGCCGTCCGGCGTGGTGTTCAGCCTGTTGACCAGGATGCCCGTGCGGTCCTGCGCCAACAGCGGGTCCCAGGAACGGTCCCAGACCAGTTTGATGACGTTCCAGCCGGCGCCCCGGAACTGCGACTCCAGCTCCTGGATGATCTTCCCGTTGCCGCGTACCGGGCCATCCAGCCGCTGGAGGTTGCAGTTGACCACGAAGGTCAGGTTGTCCAGGCCCTCACGGGCCGCGATGGACAGCTGGCCCAGGGACTCCGGCTCGTCCATCTCGCCGTCGCCCAGGTAGGCCCACACGTGCGACTTGGAGGTGTCGGCGATGCCGCGCGCCTCCATGTAGCGGTTCATCCGCGCCTGGTAGATCGCGCCGAGCGGGCCGAGGCCCATCGAGACGGTCGGGAACTCCCAGAAGTCCGGCATCAGCCGCGGGTGCGGATAGCTGGACAGCCCGTTCGGGGCCTTCGACTTCTCCTGGCGGAACGCGTCGAGCTGCGCCTCGCTCAGCCGGTCCAGCAGGAACGCGCGGGCGTAGATCCCGGGGGAGGCGTGTCCCTGGAAGAAGATCTGGTCGCCGCCGTCACCCTCGTCCTTGCCCCGGAAGAAGTGGTTGAAGCCCACGTCGTACAGCGAGGCGGAGGAGGCGAACGTGGCGATGTGGCCGCCGACGCCGATCCCGGGACGCTGGGCCCGAGAGACCATCACCGCCGCGTTCCAGCGGGTCGCGTTGAGGATCTTGCGTTCGATCTCCTCGTCGCCGGGGAAGAACGGCTCGTCCTTCGTGGCGATCGTATTCACGTAGTCCGTGCTGCGCATCTCCGGCACGGCGACGCGCTTCTCCCGCGCGCGCTCGATGAGCCGGAGCATCAGATAGCGGGCCCGCTCACGGCCGCGCTCGTCGACGGCGGCGTCGAGGGAGTCGAGCCATTCCCGGGTCTCCTCAGGATCAAAATCCGGGACCTGGCTCGGAAGGCCGCCAATGATGATCGGGTTGCGATCGGATCCGGAAGCCACACTGTTCCTTCGCTGTTCGGTGGTGCTCTACGGGGCCTGTTCCGGGGAACACGCCCCCGGGGACAACTCTGGGTGCGCCGACTCCATCGTGCTACCGCGAGGGCCCGAACGTCATCTCTACCGTGGGGTAACCCTGAGGTTCCGAAACGCGTCCACGGGGCACGAGTGTGGGCAGTACGCGGCTGGGTACGGGCAAACCGCAACCTTACGCCCAAGGCGTCCAAGTGTTCCCAAAGGCTGTTCGACTCCGATTGGCGGATCGAAACCGCATAAGCTGAGGAAGGACGTAAACGGATGGAGTGACCCGGAGGAGACCCCGGGAAGCCGCCGGAGAGACATGCCTGAACTTGCGGCGACGTGGCAGGGAACGTCACCGTATAGGCGGTCTCGCACGCTGGGTACTTGCGCGATTCGCCGAGCCCGTGTGGACTACGGCCAACGCCCCGCGCACGCGCGTGGCTGCAGCATTTTCCGAAGACATGATCAGGAGGCAACCCGTGAGCGCGACCGCGGACCACGCGGAGGAGCGAACCAACCCGGCAGCACGCCTGGGGTTCGAGCCCGGACAAGTGGTCCAGGAGATCGGCTACGACGAAGACGTCGAGCTGGAGCTCCGTGAGGGCATTGAGGCCACTATCGGCCAGGAACTCGTCGACGAGGAGTACGACGACGTCGCAGACGTCGTTCTGCTCTGGTTCCGTGACGAGGACGGCGACCTTACGGACGCGCTGGTGGATGCCATTGGTCTGATCGAGGACGGCGGTACGGTCTGGCTGATGACGCCGAAGACCGGCCGTGACGGATACGTCGAACCGAGCGACATCAATGAGGCTGCCCAGACAGCCGGTCTCGCCCAGACCAAGAGCCTCAGCGCGGGCAAGGACTGGACGGGCAGCCGTCTGGTCACCCCCAAGGGGGCCAAGGCCAAGCGCTGAACCACGTTCCGCACCATCCGGGGCCCCCACGGGCGCACGCCGTGCCCGTGGGGGCCTTCGCGCGTCCGCGGCCCCTCCGGGACCGGCCCGGGGCCTCTGCGTAGGGTGGGTGTCACCCGGACGGACCCGGCCGCCCGGGATGCGGAGAAGCGGCGAAGGGATACGTGTTCCATGACGATCGAGGTCGGCAGTCAGGCCCCGGACTTCCAGCTCAAGGACAACCACGGCCGGACCGTGCGGCTGTCGGAGTTCCGCGGCGAGAAGAACGTGGTGCTGGTGTTCTACCCGTTCGCCTTCACCGGCGTCTGCACCGGCGAGCTGTGCGCGCTCCGCGACGAGCTGCCCCGCTTCGAGAACGAGGACACCCAGCTCCTCGCGGTCTCCAACGACTCCATCCACACCCTGCGCGTCTTCGCCGAGCAGGAGGGCCTGGAGTACCCGCTGCTGTCCGACTTCTGGCCGCACGGGGAGACCTCGCGGGCGTACGGCGTCTTCGACGAGGACAAGGGCTGCGCGGTGCGCGGCACCTTCGTCATCGACAAGGCGGGCGTCGTCCGCTGGAGCGTCGTGAACGGGCTCCCGGACGCCCGCGACCTGAACGACTACGTCAAGGCGCTCGAAGCGCTCTGAGACGATCTCCTGGCGACGCCCGGTCAAAAGCCTGTTTTGGCCGGGAACCGGTCACTAGGATCCACTCGTTGATCCGATGCCAATGAACGACGGGGAAGACGGCGTCCGCCGGCCCCTGAGAAAACTACTGGAGGACTCGTGGGAGTCAGCCTCAGCAAGGGCGGCAACGTCTCGCTGACCAAGGCCGCGCCCAACCTGACCGCGGTCATCGTCGGTCTGGGCTGGGACGCCCGCACCACCACCGGTGGTGACTTCGACCTCGACGCCAGCGCGCTGCTGGCGAACGCCGAGGGCAAGGTCGCCGCCGACGGCAATTTCGTCTTCTTCAACAACCTGAAGAGCCCCGACGGCTCCGTCGAACACACCGGTGACAACCTCACCGGTGAGGGCGAGGGCGACGACGAGGTCATCAAGGTGAACCTGGCCGGTGTGCCGGCCGACGTCGACAAGATCGTCTTCCCGGTCTCGATCTACGAGGCCGAGAGCCGCCAGCAGAGCTTCGGCCAGGTCCGCAACGCGTACATCCGCGTGGTCAACCAGGCCGACAACACCGAGCTCGCCCGCTACGACCTGAGCGAGGACGCCTCGACGGAGACCGCCATGGTCTTCGGCGAGCTCTACCGCAACGGCGCGGAGTGGAAGTTCCGCGCCATCGGCCAGGGGTACGCCTCCGGCCTGCGCGGCATCGCCCAGGACTTCGGCGTCAACGTCTGACGTCGCTGGGCCCAGGTCCTGTCGTCGAACTCCCGTCGTCGCCCGCAGGGCAGGCGGGAGTTCGACGACGGGACCCGGGGGTGGCCGGCCCGATCCGCCGGACGCCCCTGACCGGGCGCTCTCGACGCCCGGCCCCGGGCGTCGAAAGCGCCCGGCAGCGTTTTACACGACTCGGGGAGGACACACATGGGCGTCACGCTCGCCAAGGGAGGCAATGTCTCCCTCTCCAAGGTCGCACCCAACCTCACCCAGGTGCTGGTCGGGCTCGGCTGGGACGCACGCTCCACCACAGGAGCCGCTTTCGACCTGGACGCCAGCGCACTGCTGTGCCAGTCGGGCCGCGTACTCGGTGACGAGTGGTTCATCTTCTACAACAACCTCACGAGCCCCGACGGCTCCGTCGAGCACACCGGGGACAACCTCACCGGTGAGGGCGACGGCGACGACGAGTCCGTCATCGTCCGTCTCGACCAGGTTCCCGCCCACTGCGACAAGATCATATTCCCGGTCTCGATCCATGACGCGGACAACCGGGGTCAGGCGTTCGGCCAGGTCAGCAACGCTTTCATCCGCGTGGTCAACCAGGCCGACGGCCAGGAACTGGCCCGCTACGACCTGAGCGAGGATGCCTCGACGGAGACCGCGATGATCTTCGGCGAGCTCTACCGGTACAACGGCGAGTGGAAATTCCGTGCCGTCGGCCAGGGGTACGCGTCGGGCCTGCGCGGCATCGCTCTAGACTTCGGCGTCAACGTTTCATAACCCCGCGCTCCCGGGGCCTTTCGTCTGGAGCATGCCGGACCCCGCGAGCCCGGCATGCTCCAGACGAAAGGCCCCGGAGCCGGGGAGCCCCGACGCACCGGGGGAGACCTTTTACCAACACGATGAGGTAGCCAGTGGTTCTGAAAACCTTCGGCTGGTCGTTCGCGGTCACCGCGCTCGGCCTGGTCGCAGCGATCTTCTACGGGGGGTGGCAGGCATTCGGCATCGTCGCGATCCTGTCCGTCCTGGAGATTTCGCTGTCCTTCGACAACGCGGTGATCAACGCCGGAATCCTGAAGAAGATGAATGCCTTCTGGCAGAAGATCTTCCTCACCATCGGCATCCTCATCGCCGTCTTCGGAATGCGGCTGGTGTTCCCCGTCGTGATCGTGGCCGTGAGCGCCCAGCTCGGGCCGATCGAGGCCATCGACCTGTCCTTCAACGACCCGGACAGGTACAAGGAACTGGTCACGGACGCCCATCCGTCGATCGCCGCCTTCGGTGGCATGTTCCTGTTGATGATCTTCCTCGACTTCATCTTCGACGAGGACCGTGACATCCACTGGCTGCGCTGGATCGAGCGCCCGCTCGCCAAGCTCGGCAAGGTCGACATGCTGTCGGTCTGCGTCGCGCTGATCATCCTGCTCATCACCGCCATGACCTTCGCGACCCAGGCCCACCAGCACGGTGGCGGGCACGTGGACAAGGCGGCGACGGTCATGCTCTCCGGCATCGCCGGTCTGATCACCTACCTCGTCGTCGGCGGGCTCTCCGGATTCTTCGAGGGCAAGCTGGAAGAGGAGGAGGAGCGCGAGCACGAGGCCGAGGAAGAGGCCAAGGAGAAGGGCAAGCCCGTCACCGGGGTCGCCCTCGCCGGGAAGGCCGCGTTCTTCCTCTTCCTCTACCTGGAAGTCCTGGACGCCTCGTTCTCCTTCGACGGCGTCATCGGCGCCTTCGCGATCACCAACGAGATCGTGCTGATGGCCCTCGGCCTCGGCATCGGCGCCATGTACGTCCGTTCGCTCACCGTCTACCTGGTGCGCGAGGGCACGCTCGACGACTACGTCTACCTGGAGCACGGCGCGCACTACGCGATCGGCGCGCTCTCGATCATCCTGCTGATCACCATTCAGTACGAGATCAACGAGTTCATCACCGGCTCGGTCGGCGTGATCCTGATCGCCCTCTCCTTCTGGTCCTCGGTCAGGCGCAACCGCGCCCTCGCCGCGGAATCCGGTGGCGGCGGCGGCTCGGGAGGCAAGTCCGAAGTGTCCTCCGGGGTGTGACCCGGTAAGGATTGAGGAACGCTCTCTGCGGGGCGGCCCACACGGCGACGGCTCTCCGGGATCTCCCGGACCCGGCCCGGTGGCCGCCCCGCAGCGATGTCCGGGCGCGCGAACAGGTGGGGGTTGGTATGGGATTCTTCGACGGCCTGTGGCCGGGGCGCGCGGCGCAGTTCGACTCGGGCAACTCGACGTCGAGCGCGATCGTGCTGACCAAACGGAACGCCACGATCTCGCTCAGCAAACAGGGCGCCCTGTCGGGCAACCTCCGGGTCAACCTCTCCTGGCGGATGCGGACCTCGGACATCGAGGGCCGGTCGCGCCAGAGCGGCATGCTGCGGCGCCCCCTCCAGCTCTTCAAGCCCGAGGTGGTCCAGGCGCACACCCAGGGCGTCGTCAACGTCGACCTGGACCTCGGCTGCATGTACGAGCTGATGGACGGCACCAAGGGCGTCGTGCAGCCGCTGGGCAGCCTGCTCGGCGACCTCAACGGCCCGCCCTACGTCCGGCTCAGCGGCGACGACCGGTTCGGCGCACCCTCGGGGGAGACGGTCTACGTCAACCTCGACCAGCGCGACCAGATCAAGCGGCTGCTGTTCTTCGTCTACATCTACGACCGGACGCCCGCGTTCGACCGGACGCACGCCAAGGTCACGCTCTACCCGGGCAACGGCCCGCGCATCGAGATCGAGCTGGACGAGCGCGCACCGGAGGCCCGCTCGTGCGCGGTGTTCACCGTGGAGAACATCAAGGACGAGCTGATCGTGCGGCGCGAAGTGAAGTTCGTGTACGGCTTCCAGTCGGAGCTGGACCGGCTGTACGGCTACGGCATGCAATGGGGGCGCGGCTACAAGACCCGGACCTGAGCCCCGGCAGCCGTGAGGCCCCGAGGACGTACGCGCGGACCCGAGGGCGTACGCGGGAACCGGGGACGTACGCGGGCATCAGGAAGTACGCGGGAACCGGGGCCTACGCGCGGGACCGGACCGGACCGGGGCGCGGCTCAGGACCGGACGAACTGCGGACCTTGTGGAGGCAGCACGAAATGGGGGTCGGGCGCGTGCGCGGCGGCTGCCGCGGGCTGCGGATAGCCGTACGCGGGCGGCTCGGCGGCAGGCTGCGGATAGCCGTACGCCGGCTGGTGGGCCACGGCGGCGGCGGGGTGTGCGACCGGCGGCGGATAGCCGTAGGAGGGCTGCTGGTGCTGGACCGTGGCCTGGGAGTCCGGCCCGGGCCCGGGCGGGACGGCCGGCGGCGGGGGCACGGCGGCCGGGAGGGGCCCCGCTGCCACCGGCGCGGCCGGGTCCTGCGCCCCGTTCACGGCCTGCGCCCCGTTCACGGCCTCCGATTCGTCCACCGAGATGCCGAAGGCGGTGGCCAGGCCGATCAGGCCGGTGGGATACCCCTGGCCGACCGCGCGGAACTTCCACCCCTCGCCGCGGCGGTAGAGCTCGCCGCAGATGATCGCCGTCTCTTCCCCGGTCTCCGGCCGGACATCGAACACCGCCAGCGGTTCGCCCTCGGCGAGCGCGGCGTCGAAGAGGAGTATCCGCAGGTCCAGGGCCTGCTCGAAGGCGACCCCGTCGGAGGAGGCCGCGATGACCACCTGGTCCACCGACGCGTCGAGCGCGCCGAGGTCCGCCTCGACCGTGTCCGTCAGCCCTTCCGGGACACTGCGCTTCGGCAGCCGCCGGACCAGGCCGGAGGGGTGCCGGGGCTGGTTGTAGAAGACGAAGTCCTCGTCGGACCGCACCCGGCCGGACGCACCGAGGAGCAGGGCGGAGGCGTCCACGTCGGGAACCCCGGGGCCCGGGGTCCAGCGCAGCACGGCCCGGACGGCCGCGGCATCGACGGGGACGTTCGAGCCCTTCAGCATCGTGTGCGTCATGACGGTCATCCTGCCTGCTGGGGGCCCGTGCGGACAACGCGGGGGGCGGCACGACCGTGCCCGGCGGAGGTGTGGACAAGGCGTGAAGATACTGCGACAGGGGGCCGGACAAGGGGTGGGTAACCGGAAATTCATGTACATGGGGAACTGTTGACACCCGTCCGTACGTACTATTACCGGCCATGCGTTGTTCGGCCGGTCAGGCAGTTCGGGGGAAAATCATGCGTCACTTCGGGCACATATCGCCCACTGCCCGCGAGGGTCTGTTCTTCAGGGAGCCCCGCACGTTCACCGCGGACTCCCCGGCACGGATGCTCTCCGTCGCCCTGGGAGCCACGCTCTACTCCCCGGCGACCCGGCTGTCCCTCGCCGACGACGTGCTCAAGCAGGCCGCGCGCGGCGTCGTCTCCATGGTGCTGTGCCTGGAGGACTCCATCGACGATGCCGAGGTCACCGGCGCCGAAGCCAATCTGATCAGGCAGTTCGCCGAGCTGGCCGCCGGCGACGCGGCAGCGGGGACCCAGGCCGCGGCTTCGGCGACGGCCCCGCGGGACCCGCGCGAGACCGCGACCGCCGATGTACCGCTGCTCTTCATCCGGGTACGGGAACCGGCTCAGATCACCGACCTGGTGCGGCGCCTCGGCGACTCGGTCCGTATGTTGTCCGGTTTCGTACTTCCCAAATTCACCGAAGAGCGGGGCAGGCAGTTCCTGGAGGCACTCGGCGAGGCCGAGTCGGAGTGCGGACGACGGCTCTTCGCGATGCCGGTCCTCGAATCCCCCGAGTTGCTCCATCTGGAGACCCGCGGCGAAATTCTCCAGGGCATCGCCCGCAGCGTCGAGAAGTACCGGGACCGGGTGCTCGCCCTGCGGCTCGGCGTCACCGACTTCTGCTCGGCCTACGGACTGCGCCGCGCGCCCGACATGACGGCGTACGACGTCCATATCGTCGCCTCCGTGATCGCCGACGTGGTCAACGTGCTCGGCCGGTCCGACGGCACCGGCTTCACGATCACCGGACCGGTCTGGGAGTACTTCCGCCGCCAGGAGCGCATGTTCAAGCCCCAGCTGCGCCGCAGCCCCTTCCTGGAGGGCCGGGCCGAGGAACTGCGCACGGCCCTCATCGAGCACGACCTCGACGGACTGCTCCGGGAGATCGAGCTCGACCGTGCCAACGGCCTGCTCGGCAAGACCTGTATCCACCCCTCGCACGTGGCGCCGGTCCACGCACTGTCCGTGGTCAGCCACGAGGAGTACACCGACGCCCAGGACATCCTGAGCCCGGAGCGCGAGGGCGGCGGGGTGCTGCGCTCGGCGTACACGAACAAGATGAACGAAGTGAAGCCCCACCGGGCCTGGGCCGAGCGCACACTCCAGCGGGCCGAGGCCTTCGGGGTGGCGAAGGAAGACGTCGGCTTCGTGGACCTGTTGGCCGCCGGCCTGACGAACTGAGCGCGCGTCGATGAGCGAGCGCGCGACGAGAGAAGAGACCGTGGACGTGGTGTGGTCGGGCAGCTGGGTGGCGGAGCGGCTGGGAGTCGCCCTCGAAGGCGACGGAGAGCTCCGGGAACTGCTGGGCCTGGCCCTGCGCCGCAACCCCAAGCGGGCGCATCTGCTGGTGTCCAACGTGCTGGGCAAGCACGTGCCCCAGCGGCCGTCCGTCGTCCACGGGGCCGGGTTCGAGCTGGGTGAACGGGTACGGGCGCTCCTCGGCGCCGAGGAGGCCCGCCGCGCGGTCGTCCTCGGGTACGCGGAGACGGCCACCGGCCTCGGCCACGCCGTCGCGGACGGCCTGCGGGACGCTTCGTACCTGCACTCCACCCGCCGGCCGGTGGCGGGCGTCGAGCCGGCGGGCGGCTTCGAGGAGTCCCACTCGCACGCCACCTCGCACCTGCTGCTGCCGGAGGACCGCGACCTGCTGGCGAGCGGCGGGGGAGGGGCCGGCGCCTCCGTGCTGGTCCTGGTCGACGACGAGTTCTCCACCGGCAACACGGTCCTGAACACCATCCGCGCGCTGCACGCCCTGCACCCGCGCGAGCGGTACGTCATCGTCGCCCTGGTCGACATGCGATCGGCCGGCGACCGCGACCGGCTGACCGGCTTCGCCGCCGAGATCGGCGCCCGCGTCGACCTCGTGACGCGCAACACCGGAACGGTCGCCCTGCCGGACGGCGTGCTGGAACGCGGCCGGGCCCTGGTCGCGGCCCAGGAAGCGGAACAGGCGGCACAGGCCCTGGTCGCGGCCCAGGCGGCAGAGGCGGAACAGGCGGATCCGGCAGCACGGGCCGGGCGGGCGGAGGGCCCCGCAGGGGCCGCCGGAGGTGCGGACACCGCCCCCGTCACCCGGGTCGACCTCGACTGGCCGGCCGCCGTGCCCGACGGAGGACGGCACGGCTTCACCCCCGCCCACCGGACGGCGCTGGAAGCGGCGCTCCCGGGCATGGCGGCCCGGATCGCGGCCACGCTGGGCGACCACGCCGGCCCCCGCCCTCGCCGGATCCTCGTGCTCGGCTTCGAGGAGCTGATGTACGCCCCGCTGCGCCTGGGCACCGCCCTGGAAGCCGCGCTGGGAACCGATGCCGAGGTCCGCTACTCCACCACCACCCGCTCACCCGTCCTGGCCGTCGACGACCCCGGCTACGCGATACGCACCCGTCTCGTCTTCCCGGCCCACGACGATCCGGCCGACGGCCCCGGCGACCGGTACGCGTACAACGTGGCGGGCGCCGGCTTCGACGCGGTGGTCGCCGTCGTCGACTCCATCGCCGACACCCCCGAACTGCACGCCCCCGATGGGCTGCTGGCCCGGCTCGCCGAGCACACCGGCCACGTACTCCTCGCGGTCGTCCCCTCGTACACCCCCGCCCCCGTTCCCCACCGGCAGGAGCCCGCCGTGCTGCCCGAGCCCCTCCGAGGCCCCGACTTCTCCAGTTACGCGCCCGAGGACGTCGGCTGGCTGCTCCAGGACCTCTCGGACACCGAGCTGGAAGCCCCCACCGAGGAGCGCGAGGAGGCGATCCAGAGCGGCGGCGCGCACTACGCGGAGTCGCTGCCCGTCGAGTACCAGCCGAGCGCCGCCTACCAGACCCTGTTCACCGCCGCCCTGGAGACCTCCGCCGCGCGCATCGCCCGCGCGGTCGGCACCGTCACCGAGACGGTCCTCGCCGAACGCGGCCCCCGCCCCGTGCTCGTCTCGCTCGCCCGCGCCGGAACCCCGGTCGGCGTGCTGATGCGCCGCTGGGCCCAGCACCGGCACGGCCTGGACCTGCCGCACTACGCCATCTCCATCGTCCGGGGCCGCGGCATCGACGCCACCGCCCTGCGCTGGCTGGCGGCCCATCACGACCCGGCCGACGTGGTGTTCGTCGACGGCTGGACCGGCAAGGGTGCGATCACCCGCGAACTGGCCGCGGCCATCACCGAGTTCGAGGCCTCGGGCGGACCCGCCGGCTTCGACCCGGAGATCTCGGTGCTCGCCGACCCGGGCGGCTGCGTGCGGACGTACGGCACCCGCGAGGACTTCCTCATCCCCTCGGCCTGCCTCAACTCCACGGTCTCCGGCCTCATTTCCCGTACGGTGCTCCGCGCCGACCTGGTCGGCCCCGACGACTTCCACGGCGGGAAGTTCTACCGGGAGCTGGCGGACTCCGACGTCTCGGGACTCTTCCTCGACACGATCGCCGCCCGCTTCGACGGGGTGGCCGGCCAGGTCGAGGCCGAGGCCAAGGAACTCCTCGCCGCCGACCGCGCCCCGACCTGGGAGGGCTGGGCGGCCGTCGAGCGGATCAGCGAGGAGTACGGCATCCACGACGTCAACCTGGTCAAGCCGGGCGTCGGCGAGACCACCCGGGTCCTGCTCCGCCGGGTCCCCTGGAAGATCCTCGCGAAGCGCGGCGCAGGCGCGGACCTGGAGCACATCCGGCTGCTCGCCGAACAGCGCGGCGTCCCGGTCGAGGAGGTCGACGACCTCCCGTACAGCTGTGTCGGTCTGATCCACCCCCGGTTCACGCGCGGCGCGACGGGCGCGGACGGCAAGGCGGTGCAGGGCGCATGAGCGCGGCGACCTCACGGCCCACCCCGTCGGCGACGACTTCACCGGCCGCTCAGGCCGCTCCGGCGGGGACGTCACCTGCCACCCTGGTGGCGAGCGACCTCGACCGCACGCTGATCTACTCGGCGGCCTCGCTCGACCTGTCGATGCCGGACGCGGAGGCCCCCCGGCTGCTGTGCGTGGAGGTGTACGGCCACAAGCCCCTCTCGTACATGACCGAGACGGCCGCCGCCCTCCTCACCGAGGTGGCGACCTCCACCGTCTTCGTCCCGACGACCACCCGCACCCGCGAGCAGTACGGGCGCATCCACCTCCCCGGCCCCGCCCCCCGGTACGCGATCTGCGCCAACGGCGGCCACATCCTGGTCGACGGCGTCTCCGACCGCGACTGGCAGCGGCGGGTGGAGGCCCGCATCGCGCAGGAGTGCGCCCCGCTCACCGAGATCCGCGCCCACCTCGCCACCACCGCCGACCCGGCCTGGCTCCTCAAGGAACGGGTCGCCGAGAACCTCTTCGCCTACCTCGTCGTCGAACGCTCGCTGCTGCCCGAGGAATGGGTGAAGGAACTGGCCGCCTGGGCCGGGCCGCTCGGCTGGACGGTCTCCCTCCAGGGCCGCAAGATCTACGCGGTCCCGGCACCGCTCACCAAGAGCGCCGCCATGCGCGAGGTCGCCCGCCGCACCGGCGCCACGCGCACGCTCGCCGCCGGGGACTCCCTCCTCGACGCGGATCTGCTGCTCGCCGCCGACCTCGGCTGGCGCCCCGGCCACGGCGAACTGGCCGACGAGGGCTGGCGGGCCCCGCACGTGGTGGCCCTGGAGGAGCGGGGAGGGGCGGCGGGCGAGGAGATCCTGCGCCGGTTCCTGGCGGCCGCAGCTGTCTGAGCCGATACTTCCCCTGCGGGCGGGCGGGCGGGCGGGCGGGCGCGCGTTGCGCGAGGCTGTGGGCATGACCAAGGGCAACGACACCACGATCACCGCCGAGCTGTACGCGTACATGCTGGCCCACAACCCGCCGCTGGACCCGGTCCAGCGAGAACTGGTGGACACCACGTACGCACGGTTCCCCGACCACGCGGGCATGCAGTCGGCCGAGGAACAGGCCCCGCTGCTCGCCTTTCTCGTCCGGCTGGTCGGCGCCCGGCATGTGGTGGAGGTCGGCACGTTCACCGGCTTCAGCGCCCTGGCGATGGCCCGGGCGCTGCCCGCCGACGGCACGCTGATCGCCTGCGACATCTCCGAGGAGTGGACGGCGTACGGCCGTGAGGCCTGGGAGAAGGCGGGCGTCGCGGACCGGATCGACCTGCGCATCGCCCCGGCCCTGGACACCCTGCGCGCGATGCCCGCCGAGCCGCACATCGACTTCGCCTACCTGGACGCGGACAAGGGCGGATACATCGCGTACTGGGAGGAGCTGGTGCCCAGGATGCGGCAGGGCGGGGTCATCGCCACGGACAACGTGCTCTTCCACGGCGGGGTCACGGACCCGGCGGCGACCGGTCCGACGGCGGCGATCAAGGAGTTCAACGACCACGTGAGCGCCGACGACCGGATGGACAGCGTCCTGCTGACCGTCTCGGACGGCCTGACGCTGTCCCGCAAGAAGTAGGCCCCCGCCCGTCGCGGGGGCCTCTCCCGGCCGGGTTCAGCCGCAGCACCCGCCCCCGCAGCAGCCCCCGCCCCCACCGCCGCCGGAGGGCGCGGGAGCGGACCCCGCTCCACCGCCCACGGCCACGGCGGAGAGCAGCTTGACGGTGTCGTCGTGGCCTGCGGGGCAGGAGGCGGGGTCCGAGGACCGAGCCATGGGACGGCTGACTTCGAAGGTGTCTCCGCAGGTGCGGCAGCGGAATTCATAGCGAGGCATGGGCTCAGGCTAAGCCCTGTCGCCATCGCGGCCGGGGGCTGCGTCCCCGGGCGGCCGCCTCAGGCCCCGGTGCCGCGTTCCTCGCGGATGTCGGAGACGACCCGGGCGGCGGTCTGCCGCACGGCCTCGGTCTCGGTCAGGAAGTGCCAGTAGTCGGGGTGGCGCCCCTCCAGACCGGCGATGGCGCGTTCCAGCCGGGCGACGGAGTCGTCCAGGGGCCGGGCGTGCCGGGGGTCGGGCGTGTGCCGGCCGGCCATGGCGAGGCGCTGGGCGTCCCGCACCGCGAACCGGGTCCGCTCGATCTCCTGCTGCGGGTCCTTCGCCACGGCGTTCAACTGCCGCAACCGGTCCCCGGCGGCGGAGACCGCCTCGTCCGTGGCGTTGAGGAGGGCGCGGACCGTGGACAGCCGGGACGTGGCGTCCGCCCAGCGCTGCTCGTCGCGCGCCTTCGCCGCCTCCGCGAGCTTCTCCTCGGCCTGCCGGACGTTGACGGCGGCCTGCTCCGGGACGGGCTGGAGGTCCTGCCAGCAGGCGGCCGAGAAACGCCGCCGCAACTCGCTGAGCACCGGCTCCACCGAGCCCGCCCGTGTCGTCAGGGCCTGGGCGCGGGTCCGCAGCGAGACGAGCCTGCGGTCGATCTCGGCGGCCCGCTCGGGCAGCCGCTCCGCCTCGATGCGCACGGCCTCGGCATCGCGCAGCACCGCGTCGGCCCGCTGGAGGGTCTCCGGGACGCCGTGCGCTCCCGCGCCCTGGTTCAGCTTGGTCAGCTCCGGGGCGAGCGCGGCGAGCCGGGCGGCCAGCTCATCGGCCCGCAGTCCCGAGGCCCGGGCCCCGTCGAGGGCGTTGCTCGCCCCCAGGAGCGCCTGCCGGGCCCGCTCGACGGCCGGGACGAGCCGGGCGAGCTGCGTCTCCGCGCTGCCCAGCAGAGGCCCGAGCCCCCGGGTGAAGCGATCCAGCTCGCCCTTGACCCGTACGAGGTCGTCCTTGGCCCGGGTCAGCTCGGTGCGGGCCCGGGAGGCGACGGCGGGTTCCAGATCGTCCCGGTCCAGGTCGTGGCTGTCGACGGCGGTGATGTAGGTGTGACTGACCTCGTCGATGCGTCGGCCGAGCGCGGCGAAGTCCTCGGACGCCTTGCGGCCGCGAGAGGAGCTGTCCACGGCGTTGATGGTCTCGATGGAGATCCTGAGATCACGCTGGGCGCTGTCCAGCTCGTAGAACGCCTCGGCGGCGGCGTCCTTCGCGGCCTGTGCCTCGGCCCGCTCGTTCTCCCCGCGCCCGCCGAACCACCGGCGCGTACCGCCACCGGCGAAGGCGGCGGGAAGCGCGGCGAGCACGAGGGGCACGGGCAGGAGCATCAGCGCCAGGACATCCCGGCTGCCGGAACGGCCCCGCTCGCGCAACCTCCGCGACCTCCCGGGGGCATGCTGCCCCGACAGGCCCTGACCACTCTGGACGGCGGAACTCCCACCCGCTCCTGCCTCCGGCCGCGCGTGTGTCGCCGTCACATCCCTCTCCCGTGCCGATTCGCCCTGCCCGGTACATTCTCCCACCAGGTAAGGACGAACACACGGGTCGGTTAGTTCGCGCTTCGCACGGTGACTTGGCCGTTGTCGCTGCGCGCCTTCACCACATGGGCGCTGTCGTCGCCGCGCGGCACCCCGATCGAGACGTCCCCGTTGTCGGCGGAAGCGTTCACCGCGTACCTCTGGCCGCCCGGCGGCAGGTCGATGGTGATGTCCCCGTTGTCGCTCACGGTGTCCACGAGGTCGGGCACGGAGCTGAAGCCCAGCCGGATCTCGCCGTTGTCGGCGCGGGCGACCACGGAGGAGGCGGATATCCGGTCCGCCCGGATCTCCCCGTTGTCGCTCTTCAGCTTGAGAGCGCCACGAGCGTCCCGGACGTTGATCTCCCCGTTGTCCGACGAGAGGTCCAGCCGGCGATCGAAGCCGGTGGCGCTGATCGTCCCGTTGTCCGACGAGGCCGTCACACCGACCCCGCGCGGCACCTTCACCCGGTGCCGGGCCTCGCAGTTGTTGATCAGCGCGTCACACTTCACCCGGAGCGTGAGGGTGTCGCCCTCCATGGTCCAGACAGGGTCGGGCCCGCTTCCCAGCACCACCCACCCGTCGACCTGCCGCTCCACCTCGACCTGCTCCACGTCGGCCGGCACGAGGTCCACGGTCGCGTTCTCGGAGTCGATGGTCAGGGTCTTCCCCTCCAGATCGAACGACTTGCGCTCGACAGGGGCGCCGTCCACGTCCGTACCCCCGCACCCGGTAAGAGCCAGGGCCAGCAACGCGACCCCGCTCCCCAGAGCGAGGGCCCGCCCCGGCGCTCCACGGAGCGTGCGGGTCGCTGCGCTCTTGACGATGTCCACGGTGATCGTTCCCCCAGTGCGTGCTGCCGGACGGTGCCGCACCGGACGTCGCTGCCGGTGCACTCAAACCGTATGCACCCACGCCCCCCGGCGGGATCCGGACGGCTACCGTTCTCTTGGTGGGGTTATCCCCCGCACCGACCGTGGGCCCGCCCCGGCCCCCGGCCCCGACCCGGCCCCCGGCCCCGACCGTGGGCCCGCCCCGGCCCCGGCCCCGACCGTGGGCCCGCCCCGGCCCCGGTGGAGGCGGCCCGCTCCCGTCAGGACCGGTTTATGAGCAGGGGCGCCGACCCATGTACGCTGTTGCCTCATCCACGGGTGCGTAGCTCAGGGGTAGAGCGCTGCTCTTACAAAGCAGATGTCGGCGGTTCGAAACCGTCCGCGCCCACCGAGGACAGAGACCCCCAGTGGAACACGGCTGGGGGTCTTTGCCATCCACTTCCGGCATCCACGGGCGCCGTCACCCATGGGCGGGACGCTGCCGCTCAACATGCGGTCGAGCCGCGCAACCTGTACCGCTCGTTCACCCGGATCGCTGGCACCGCCGGGGGCGCCTCCGGCGGGGGCGCTCAGACTCCGGGATGGGAGGGGTGCCGTTCGCAAGTGCCGACCGGGGCGAGTGGCGGGTCGAGGTAGGGGCCCTGCGGTTGGTGCAGGGTGAGGCGTTCGTCAGACCGATACTGTGGTCGCAGGGGGGAACCATGAGCGTCAGAAGCGATCAGCAAGCTGAGCACCCCACCATGCTGATCTTTTATGTAGTGCTCCTCGCCGGGAACATCGCTGGAGCGTTCACCAGCGCAACCCTCTTTGGCCGCATCTTCTGCCCCATCGCAGCCCTCGGGGGTGTCTGGCTCATCACTTGGCACGTCAGGGAGCGGCGCAGGACCGTCCGGCAACTGGGGAGCCTGGACGGCGAGACAGCGACGAGCGGGAGCCTGTCAGGCCGGCCGGGTACGGATACAAGCCGGCGACCGGGTACCTACTCGTACACGAGGAGCAGACATACGACTCCAAGGCCATCGCCGGCGTGGCCCACAAGTTTGATCAAGGCCGCGTGCTCAGGCCGGAAGAGTTGAGCGGGGGAAGGTCGCACGCTGCCAGGTGGCTCGCCCGGCTCGGGTTCGTCATCCGCTCGTCTCGGAGTCCCGACTGGACTCGTGATGAGATCATCCTGGCCTGTGACCTGGCGATGGCTAACGGGTGGAAGCGGCTGGAGTTCGACGACCCCCGTGTGGTGGAGCTGTCTGCGCTTCTACAGACCATGCCGATCCATCCTGAAGAACTACGCAATGAGCTATTTCGGAATCCAAACGGCGTGGCCCGCAAGACGGTTGACATCACGTGCCAACACCCGGACTACCGAGGGAAACCCACAAACGGCAACATGCTGGACGCCGAAGTCATGAACGACTTTCTTGCCAGGCCGGCCGAGATGACGGAGGTGGCCCAGCAGATCCGGCAAGGTCTCACCACGGGGGCGTTTCAGGACCTGCCCCCGGAGGCTGAAGAGGAAGACGAGTTCAGCGCCCCCGAAGGCCGGTTGCTGCTGAGCCGCCACCGTAGTCGCGAGCGGAACAAAGGTTTGCGCAAAAAGAAGATCGATACGGTGCAGCGCCAGGGGCGTCAACTTGAGTGCGAGGCGTGTGGATTCGACTTCGAGAGGGTCTACGGCGACCGTGGAAGAGGCTATATCGAGTGCCACCACGTCGTTCCTCTCCATGAGGCCGGCGAAGGCAGGACCAAGCTCAGCGATCTCGCCCTCATCTGCGCCAACTGTCACCGCATGATCCACCGGCGTGCGCCATGGCCGAGCCCTGGGGAACTGCGAGCCTCGATAGCGCAGAAGCACGCCGACGACAGGCGCGCCGCGGCAGCGTTGACACGACCGCGCAGGGCAGCCGACGAGCAGATGCCGAAACCGTGAGCTGACATAACGTCGACGCGCAACGGCAGCCGCGGCCGGGTCCGTCAGGGTGCTTAGGGCCTGTCCGGCGGATCATGGAGCCGAGCTGAGAGCGGCTGCTTCAGCTACGGAAATTCGGTGGACTGGCTTGGATGCACTGTGCAACGTTCCTGGCATGCCGAGCGAGATAACCCTGTCAGAGTCCTTCGGAGCCACCGCGTCGTTGGAGTCCTTCGACGGCACCGCCATCGGCTATCGACAGCTCGGCTCGGGGCCACCGGTCGTCATGGTCCACGGCTCCGGCGGTGGACTGCACTCCTGGCAGCCGGTGGCCGAGCACCTCACTGACCAGTTCGAGCTTTGGATGCCCGCCCGCCGCGGATATGCCCCGAGCGGGCTAGGCCGATCGCCGAAGCGCTTTGCCGACGAGGTGGGGGATCTTGAGGCACTGATCGCTAAGATCGGCAGTCCCGTGCACCTGGTCGGAATGTCCTATGGAGCCTCCGTCGCCCTGCACGCCACGGCAACTGGACTGCCGGTTCGCTCGCTGGTGCTGTGGGAGCCACCTCTGTACGCGGCCGGGGAAGAGCTGGCACCCGTCCTGGGCGAGTTCTCGGCGCTGACCGCGAACGGTGACCGGCGGCAGGCCGATCGGTTGCTGGCGGAGAAGGTGGCCCGCGTCCCGGCCGCGCTTCTGGACCTCATGGATGCGGGCGAGCCCGCCGAAAACGAACCCGACGACGCGCCCGGCTGGCGCTGTGACCTCGAGTCGATGGCCGCCGACTCGGTGGACGTGGAGCGCTGGTCCCTGGTCAGCGTCCCGACACTGCTGATGCGGGGCGCCGACACCTGGCAGCCGATGCCAGCGACGCTCGACCGGCTCGCGACCGCACTGTCCCACGTCACCTACACGACGTTCCCCGGCCAGATGCACTTCGCCCCCTCGGTTGTCCCCGAAGCCGTGGCGGCGGAGATCGCTCGTTTCTTGCCGCGGTCCTGAAGCCTTTCAGGAACTGCGGGCCAAGCTGGTCACGTCACGACCCGAGCCACAGGCGGATCGCGGCGACGGTGCCGTGGAAGACGTAGGCGCGCTTGTCGAACTCGTGGCCACGGCCCGGGAGGTCTTCAGCGCGTTGATCGTTCGCTCAACTTCGTTCCTGAGCTTGTAGATTGTCTCGTCGA
This sequence comes from Streptomyces sp. NPDC017520, assembly GCF_044329855.1. NCBI lineage: Bacteria > Bacillati > Actinomycetota > Actinomycetes > Kitasatosporales > Streptomycetaceae > Streptomyces > Streptomyces sp. NPDC017520. Next base: position 624,749 of record NZ_JBIRKB010000002.1, on the reverse strand, counting down.
AGCCGACGGGCCGGCCGCCCTTGGCGCCGCGGGCTTGGCGGTGGGCCCGTTGGTTCTTCGGTTCGGGGATGGTGTGCTTGATCTGGCGTCGTCGCAGGTAGCGGCGGTTTCGGCGAGAGGAAAGCGCTTTGTCCCCGCCGAGATGGTCGGGACGAGTCCGGGGCCGCCCACCGTCCATGCGGGCGACACGGACGCGTTCCATTACCGGGATGAACTGCGGGGCGTCGCCCACTGGCCCGGGGTGATCAGCAGCGCCAGTGGGCGGCGTCCGCCCTCATCGGCGAGGAGGCTTTTGCAGGTCAGGCCGCACCGGGAGCGTCCGAGTGCCTTGTCGGGGCGGTGCTGCCGGGGCGTGTGTCTTTTCCCAGCAGCCGCGGAGGCTCCTTGCATGCTCCGGCGGCGTGCTCGGGGGCCCGGCAGGAGGTGGAGTCCACGGTGACTGCTCCAACGGCCGCCACGCTGACCCGCCCATGAACATGCCAACGAGTCCAGGTCGAGACGGTCACATGATCCGCGGGACAGGCCCCAACCACCTCCGGCCGAACCGACAAAGCAGATGTCGACGGTTCAAAAACGCCCGCGCCCACCAGCGCGAACGCCCGTACCACGACGCCCGGGCGGGGAACGTCGGCATCTACTTGTTCCCGGCCGCGGTGGCGTCGCCGCGACGACGGTTCTCAAGATCGTCATCGTTGACCAGCGCCATCGCGTGCCCCGGTGATGAGCCTCTGTACTTCCATGACGACATCGAGGAGGCGTCCCGGCCGTACGGCCTCGCGCGCCAGCCACTCATCGAGACGGGGTCGCAGGTACCGGACTGTCCCGTGCCCGTGACGCCGCAGGGCCGAGCGGTTGATCGAGATCTCTTCCTGGATTTCCCGCCGCAGGTCATCGGTCCAGCCCTGCTCACGGTCAATTCGCTTCAACGGAGCCTTCAGGGCGGCCACGGCACGGTCGAGGGACTCCGCCAGATCCACAGCTCTCCAACCTCATGCGTGGCGAACGGTGCACCATCGTATGTCCCGTCAACGCGCGTGGTCGTTCACCGCCTTCGCGATCGACAGGCTGTTCTCGTAGAGGTGGTGCCGGGTGATCCGGCCGTTCTCCACGGTGAGGCGCAGCGCGAACGGTCCCTCGAAGGATCTGCCCGTCGCCCGTACGGTCCCCGACAGATGCCCTGTAAGGACGGCGTCCGGGCCGTCCACGAGGAAGGCGTCGACGGAGGCGCGTGCGTCCTCGGGCACGGTGTGCTCCATCAACTCCGTGAACTGGGCCGCGCATTCGGCGGCCGTGGACCGGGGGCGGATCCACGGAACGGTCGGGTTCTCGGCGAGCAGCCAGTCGACCTCGTCGGCGAAGAGTGCCGTGAGCCGCGCGGTGTCTCCGGCCAGCCGGGCGGCGAGGAAGGCCTGGACCACGGCCCGGGTCGTAGCGGCGGATGAGGGTGCCGCGTCGGCCGGGCTTGCCGTGGGAGTGGGGGACGTGAGGGACATGGGGCTCTCCTCGCTGTGGGGGCGGGGCCTTCAGGGCTTCCCGTCGGTGGTTCGATCTTGCCGGGGCGGGCGGGCGCGGTCTATTACGCCGGAGGTAATGCCGGAAGCGATGAGGGGGCGGCAGAGTCGGGGCGCCTCCTGGGCGCGGGTACAGGGGCATCTGGATGTCTGCCGTGCGACGGACCGGCCTACCCTGGGCCGGTGCGCCGCGAGAGCGGCGGGTGGACGTTTTGCCGTCCGTTGGACCCGTGCGGTGACGCAGGCCGCGGCGATAGGGCGTTCCCGTCGAACGACGAGGTATGTGGGGGCAGTTCATGGGGCAGACGCTGGCCGAGATCCTGGGCGGGGCGGCGCACGGGCGGTTTCCGGAGACCGACGGGAGGACGACCGTGGTCGCCGCGCCGAGTGGCCGCGACACGGGGGTGATCGCCTTCACCGCGCACTCCGTCGTGTTCACCGATGAGGACCCCGAGTGGGTCCATGCGACGCTGGCCGCCCTGGAATGCGATGCGCTGGCCGCCACGATGCACCCCCGCTTCCTGACGGCCTTCCTGGAGCGCACCGGGCGGGTCACCGACACGATCGACCTCCTGACCGTGGCGGCCTCGCTGCCCGGGGAACCCGCGCTGGAGCTGCGGGAGGTCACCGATCCCGTGCACCCGCGGGTGATGAGTGCCCGTCGGCGCCGGGACGGGGTGCGGATGTGGGAGGCCGACGGGGGAGTGCTGGTGCTCGGGCGCGGGGTGGCGGGGCGGTGGGAGGTCGCCGTCGAACTGGACGAGGACGCCCGGCACCGGGGCCTCGGCCGCGCCCTCGCCACCGCCGCACGGCACCTCGTACCCCCGGGCGAACCGCTCTGGTCGCAGCAGGCCGCGGGCAACGCGCGCAGCATCCGGGCGTTCCAGGCCGCCGGATTCCGCCCGGTCGGCTCGGAGGCGTTGCTGTTCGGCCGTGGCCGGGGGCGGGACGCCGGGGGAGCGTGAGAGCTGTGCCGTATTCCCCGTACGGCGGCCGTGGCCTCCCGCTACTCTGCTCGCCATGATCGACTCACCCGGGAGCCTCACCGACACCGAGGTGGCCTCAGCCGCGGCCCTGGCGGGGGCGGAGGTCGTGCGCGCCCGTTACGGGCGGCGGCACACCCGTATCGACAAAGGGGCCGGGGACTTCGCCACCGACGCCGATGTGGCGGCCGAGGAGGCGATCCTTGCCATCATCCGTGCCGCCCGGCCCGGGGACGCGGTGCATGGCGAGGAGGGCGGCCGGCGAGGCGCGGTCGACGCGGTGCGCGAGTGGTTGGTGGACCCGTTGTGCGGGACGCTCAACTATGCCACCGGATCCCAACTGGTCGCCGTCAACGTGGTGTTGCGCGACGGCCCCGCCGCGGTGGCCGATCCGTTCAGCGGCGAGGTCTTCCTGACCGACGGCGAGACCGCATGGGTCCGTTACGGTGCCTCCGGGGACGCGGACGCCGGTGGTGCGGACGGGGACGCGTACGGGTACGGGGACGGGCAGGCCTCCATCCCGGCCCGGCGTGCTGCCCGCGGGCAGGTCTCCGGCCTTCTTGCGGGTCGACAGCCGGTCGGCGAGGAGCAGTTGACGCCGACGGCGGATACCCGGCTGGTGGACGTGAACCTCGATCCACCCTTCCCCGGCGCGCCCTCCTTCCGGGCCGTCGACCTGCTCGCCCACCCCGGGTTCGTCGAACGCTTCCGCCCCCGCGTCGTCTCCACGACGCTCGCCCTGGCCTGGGTCGCGGCCGGTCGGAGGGCCGCCTATGTCACCGACGGCGGCGACCTGAGCGGGAGCGTGCACTTCGCCGCCGGGATCGCGCTGTGCCGGGCCGCCGGCTGCGTCGTCACCGGCGTCGATGGTGCTCCTGTCGGGCGGGAGGGCCGTGGCCTCGTCGTGGCCGCGGACGCCGGAACGCACGGGCTGCTGATGTCGTTGATCCGCGATCGCGGGCGGAGTGGCTGAGCCACCGCGCCGGCTGCGTGGCCCGTGCCGAGCGGGAGGTGTGCCCGCCGCGTCCCCCTCAGACGTGCAGCTCGGGCGGGAGGCCGGTCCAGCGGAGTTCGGCGGGCAGGTGGCCGGTGTCGTTGAACAGGAGGAGGGCCGGGGGGCGGCCGGGCGCGTAACGGATGACGGTCAGTGCGGCGTTGGCGTGGTTGATGCCCAGCCAGCGCCACTCCGGGGCGTCCAGTGCGGCCCGGACGAGCCAGCCGGCCAGGAAGTTGTGCGTCACGAGGAGTTCGTGGCGGGGCTCGTCGCCCTCGACCGTACCCGTGAACCGTGCGAGAGCCTCCCGGGCCAGCCCGGGGCCCTGTTCGCGCTCCGCCGTCGGGAACCCGGCCAGCCGGGCGAGCGTCTCGTCGGCCGACTCGGCCGGCAGCTCCTCCCGTCGCGGCAGGTACGGGATGTAGTCGCCGGCCGGTTCGGACCGCAGCAGAGGAACTCCCGCCAGCCGCGCGCCGACCAGCCGCGCTGTCTGCTCGGCGCGCGGGAGCGGGCCGTGGTGGATCGCCGTGATCGGGGCCCCGCGGAGCCGTTCCCCGAGCAGGGCGGCCTGCCGGCGGCCCTCGTCCGTCAGTGTGCTCTCGTCGGCGGAGGCCTGACCGTGCCGGGTGAGGTAGAGGTAGCGGGCAGCCGTTGCCGTCATGGGCGGTTCCTCCGTCGCGGTTCATGATCGTACGAACGTCTGCGGGGACGCCGGGCCATGATCGGGCGGTTCCGCCGAGGTGAGCGGGACAGGGGCCACGCCTCCCGGGATGCGCGGGGGCAGTGCTCGGGGCACCGTGGAGGCATGGCCGAGCACCCGCCCGTGATCGTCTATCCGCCTTCCGCGACCGGAGGGCGGCGGGTCACCGTGCACGGGCAGATCGTGGGCCTGGCACACGGGCGGGGCGAGGTGGCCGCGCTGCTGCGGGCCGCCGGGTTCGCCCCGGGGCCCGACAAGATCGTCGAGCTGGACCGGCCGGGGCTGATCGAGTGGCGCGGCGGCGACCTCGACACCTGGGAGTGATCCCGTGCCTCGACACCTGGGAGTGATCCCGTGCCTCGACACCTGGGAGTGATCCCGTGCCACGACACCTGGGAGTGATCCCGTGAAGCGTCGTCGAACGGTACGGGACAGCGCCTCGATCGAACCGCCGCCCGGCTATTACGTCGCCGGGGGCGAGCCTCCCGACCCGGCGCGGCGCGCACTGATCCTGGACTGGATCGTGAGCCGGCGCATCGCGGACGGCTGGCGCGTCGAGGCGCGTTCGGACAGCCAGGTGGTGCTGGTGCGCGGGCAGCCGGTGAACCATGTGCTGCACGCCTTCCTCACTGTCTTCTCCTGCCTGGCGTGGGGGCTCGTGTGGGCGGGCGTCGCCCTGGTCAACCGCGTCGAGCGGGTGGCGCTCACCGTCGACGCCCAGGGGCGCGTCGTCTCGGTCGGCGCGCCGTGACGCCTCACCCGAACGGGCGCGTCCGGGTGGCCCTGCGCAGAGGCCGGGAGGAGCGTCGGAGCTGATCTGCACGCACTAACCAGGGCAGGTCAGCACAGCAGGTGCCCGCCGGTGCCTGTTCCGGCCAAGGAGTCCTCATGTCGCAGCCCAGCACCCCCGCACCCGGCGCCTCGCGCCCCGCCGACCCCCGTCCGGGCGGCAAGGCAGGCAGTCCGTGGGCGGCCGGGGGAACCGTGTTCGCCGGCGTCCTGCTCTTCGTGGACGGCGTCCTCGGCGTCCTGAAGGGCATCGCGGGGATCGCCTCCAACGATGTCTATACGAGCATCAACGACTACGTCTTCAAGTTCAGCGTGACCTCGTGGGGCTGGATCCACCTGATCCTCGGCGTGATCCTCATCCTCGTGGGCTGGGGCATCCTCAAAGGCGCGACCTGGGCCCGCGGCGCGGGTGTCGTCCTCGCCTCCCTGAACCTCATCGCCAACTTCATGTGGCTGCCGTACACCCCTGTCTGGGCCATCGTCACCATCGCGATCGACGTCTTCGTCATCTGGGCCCTGTGCACCGACCGGTCGAACCCGAGCGACCTGGCGCGGAGCAGTTGAGCGAGGAGCGGTCGGGCAGGCGAACCGGCCTGGCGGCGGGGCGGGCGGCGGCCGCGGGTGTCCGTTGTCAGTGGGGCGGTACACACTGGAGTCATGTGCCGCAGCATCAAGACGCTCCGCCCGCCCGCCCTCCCCGAAGAGGCCACCGAGGAGGACATGCGGGCCGCCGCCCTCCAGTACGTACGCAAGGTCTCCGGGTTCCGCGCGCCCGCCGCGCACAACCGGGAGGTCTTCGACCGGGCCGTCGACGAGATCACCGCAGCCACGATGAAGCTGCTCGACGGCCTGGAGATACGGGGCGCGACCCGGGGCTGAGGCACGCCGCCCGCAAGCCGACCGCTCCCCGGTGAGCCCCTCCGGTGAGGCCCTCCGGTCAGGGGGCGGCCGGTGCGGGCGCCGAGGCAGGACCCGGACCACCGAGGGCGGCCGGCCCGCCCCGGGGAGCGGGGGCGGGGGTGGGCGACGGCACGGAGACGAGTGTCGTCAGCTCCCTCTCCGATGCCGATGCCGATGCCGCTGCCGAATCCGACGTCGCCGCTGCCTCGGTCCTGGCTTCGGCCGCCGTCCGCGTCGCCGGGCGCTTCACGAGGAACGTGGCCAGCGCGCCCGCCACGAACAGGGCCAGTACGGCGACGGCCGTGCCGAACCACGTCGAGCCCAGCCACCGGCCGCCGAAGTAGCCGAGGCCCACGCTGTAACCCGCCCATGCCAGGCCCGCCAGCGCGGACCAGGGAAGGAAGTCCCGCTTCCTGCGGTGGGCGGCGCCCGCGCAGAGGGAGACCACGGAGCGGCCCGCGGGTGCGAACCGCGCGATGATCACCAGCGCGCCGCCGCCCCGGCTCAGCGCCGCGCCGAGAAGTTCCTGCGCGGAGGTGAGCCGCCGGGAGCGCGCGATGGCCCGGTCCAGCCGGTCGCCCCCGCGCCAGGCGAGCCGGTACGCGACGAGGTCGCCGAGTACCGAGGCGGTGGCCGCGCACAGAATCAGTACGGCGAGCGAGGGAACCTGACCGTCGGCGCCTCCACCGGCGCCGCTGACGGTCGTGGTGCCCGCTGCCGCCGCCGTGGCGGCCGTGATGACGAGAACGCCGCTGGGCAGCAGGGGCAGAAAGACGTCCAGGAGGACGGAGAGGGCGACCACCGCGTAGATCCATGGGCCGCTGGTCAGCGCGGCCACACTCTCTGGCACCGTCTACTACTCCCCGTTCGTGTCAACGCCGCGACGTCGCAGGGGAGCGGCATGGGCGGCAGGTTCAGCTGTACAGCGTACGCCTGAGGGTCATCCGGACGCCGCCCAGGGCGGGTGATGTTGTGCAGGTCACGTACACCTGGAGGCCTTGTGCCCGTTAGGCGGGGAGAACGACCGACACGAGCGAGGAGCAGCGCATGACGGCATGGATGGTACGGACGGGACGCGGTCCGGCGCACCCGATTTCCCGGCGGCGGGGGACGGCGGGACGCGAGGGCGGGACGAGGTCGCGGAGCCGGCGTGTCTCCCGGGCCCCGGGCGTGCTGGTGGGCACGGCAGCCCTGCTGGCGTTGGCCTCCGGCGTCGGCGTCGCCGACGGAACGGGCGGCGGCGCGGCGGACGTCTCCGGCGGCCACGGCGCGCACGGGGCTCCCGCGGCCGAGGTCTCGGCGCACGAGCCGGGCGGCGGTGGAGACCCGAGCCGCACGGATGACGTCGGCGTCGCGGTGGGCGGCGGTTCGTGGATGCGGGCCGCCGGGGTGTTCTCCCCGCCCGGTTCCTTCGTCCCGTCCGACGCGCTGACGTACGACACCGGGCTGGTGCCGGCGGGTGCGCGGATCGAGGTCACACAGTTCGCGGATCCGTCCGGCACCCGGGTGGGGGCCCGGCTGCGGGGGCTCGTGCCCGGCCGTGCGTACGGAATGCACGTGCACACCTCGCCCTGTGGCGCCGACCCCGCTGCTGCAGGGCCCCACTACCAGCACCGCCCGGCGGCGACGGCGGACCCGGTCAACGAGGTGTGGCTGGACTTCCGGACGGACGAGGAGGGCGACGGGCGCGCGGAGGCCCTGCACGGCTGGGGCTTCCGCGAGGACGGGGCACGGTCGGTGATCATCCATGATCGGCAGGGCGGCGCGGGGGAGCGGTCGGCCTGCTTCACGGTGCCGTTCGGGCCCCACGGGCGGGATTGACCGGGCTCTGCTCTCCCGGGCGGACGACGGCGTACGGCGGTGTCTCGTCCTCCGCGTCATCGGAGGGGCGGGGCACCGCCGTACGTCCCCGCCGCCGCTCCGTGCGAGGAGGCTGCGGGGCAACGCCGCGACAACAGGGGCGGAGCGGGACGGCAGGGTCGTAGCGGGACACCAGGAGGGGCGGACCGGGACGGCGGGGGCGGAGCGGGACGGCAGGTCGGGCCGAGATGCCAGGTCGGGTCGAGACGCCAGGTCAGGCCGAGACGGCCGCGGTCTTGTCGCGCCTGGGTGTGTTCTCGGCGACGGCCGCCGCGTTCCGCGAACCGAAGAAGCGGTCCAGGGCGACGGTGCCCGGGCCGGTGAAGACCAGCAGCAGGAACGCCCAGCAGAACATCGCCGCGCCCTCGCCGCCGTTCTGGAGCGGCAGGAACGCCTCGGGCTGGTGCACCTTGAAGTACGCGTAGGCCATCGACCCCGAGGCGAGGAAGGCTGCGACGCGGGTGCCCAGGCCCAGGGCGACCAGGGACCCGCAGACCAGTTGGATCAGCGCGGCGTACCAGCCGGGCCAGGCGCCGGTCTCCGCCTGGTTGCCGCCGAGTACCCCGAAGAGCGTGGCGGCGCCGTGGGCGGCGAAGAGCAGGCCGACGACGAAGCGGAAGAGGCTGAGGACGTAGGGCTGGGCCTGGTTCAAGCGGATGAGCATGGGGGGTGGGCTCCTTCGGTCGTGGTGGGGACGTGAACCGATTGAGCGACAAAGGTTAGGGAGACCTCATCAATACTTGCAACTTCAACATTCTATCGAGTGGCTGAAAATCACCCCCTAATCAGAGGTGAGTGAACGCTCAAGAACCGCTTCGAGCTGGGCTCCCTGCCTGCTCGCCCTGGCCTGGACCAATGTCAGCGCAGACTTCCGGCCATGCAAGGTGAGCGTCATGAGTTGGTTGCCGAACCAGGGGCCGCCCGCCTTGTTCCAGATCACCGGCGACGCGCCCGTACGGCCGTGCCGGGACAGCAGTCGGCCGATCCGCCGGCCCGCCCGGCTCCAGCCGAAACGGAAACCCGCTCGGATCGGCCGGGGGATCGAGTTGTGCACGGGGGAGCAGGTCAGCTGGAGGACATGGGCGATCGGGGCGCCCCCGGGGCCAGGACCGGAGTCGGTTCCGGGGCGGGAACCGGGTCCGGGATCGGACTTCGGCCACCGCGGCTCGGCGATGTAGGCGTGGTGCACATCGCCCGAGAGGACGCAGACCGTCGCCGGGGCCTCCGGGCCGCTCCCCGCTTCCCGCAGCAGCTCCGTGAACCGGTCGAAGGATTCCGGGAAGGCGGCCCAATGTTCCAGGTCGGAGGCGCGGCGCAGCTTCTCGCCGAAGCGTGCCCAGCGTGGCCCGCGTACGCCCGCGCACAGGGCCGCGTTCCAGCGCTCCGCGTCATGGACGAGCGGGGGCAGCAGCCACGGCAGGGAGCTGCCGATGAGGAGATGATCGTAGGAAGAGGGGTCGTCCAGGACCGCGTCCCGCAGCCAGTCGGCCTCCTCGGCGTCGAGCATCGCCCGCTCCTTCTCGGCCAGGACGCGGGCCGCGCGGGTGTCGACCATCACCAGCCGTACTCGGCCGAAAACACGCCGGTAGCTCCACCGGGTACGGGCGGGGTCCGCGTCGGTCTCGGCGGCGAAGCGGCGCAGCGTCTCGGTGCCGTCGGGCGATGCTCTGACCGCCGCGTACACGGGGTCGGCGGCCAGTTCGGCGGGGGAGAGATTGCCCAGGTGCTGGTGGACCCAGTACGACATCAGCCCGCTGACGATCCGCTCGTGCCACCAGGGTGTGGCGCGCATGTCCCGCTGCCAGGCGGCACTGGTGTTCCAGTCGTCGATGACGTCGTGATCGTCGAAGATCATGCAACTGGGGACCGTGGAGAGCAGCCAGCGGACCTCCGGATCGCGCCACGATTCGTCGTAGAGGTAGGTGTACTCCTCGTAGTCCGCGATCTCCGTGCCCGGCGCCTCGCCCAGGTCCCGGCGGGCGGCGAGTCTGCGCCGGGTCGTCGCGGAGGTCTCGTCCGCGTACACCTGGTCGCCGAGGAGCAGCAGGACGTCGGGCCGCTCGGCCGCCGGATCCGCGGCGAGGCGGGCGGCCAGGGTCACCAGGGCGTCCGGCCCCACGGGGTCGTGCCCGCCGCCGGGGGCGGCCGCCCACCGGCACGACCCGAACGAGATCCGCACCCCGTCCGGCTCCGCCCCGGCGTCGCCCGCGGTCGCCGCGGACGGCGTGGTGATGGTGCTCGGCGGGAGGCGGGCGTCGTCGGGCGGCCAGACGCGCCGGGATCCGATCAGCACCTCGTAGGCCGTGGTGGAACCGGGGGTCAGCCCCTCTACGACGACCAGGGCGTAGTGGTGCCCGGCCACCGAGAAGGTGGGCGACGCCCCCGAGGCGCCGTCCGCGCACCGGACCTCCACGGTGCACGGACGGCTCGCCTCGACCCAGACGGTGGCGGTGGCCCCCGACTCCCAGTCGACGTACCGCAGCAGTGGTCCCAGGCGCAGCCCGGCCATGTGATATCTCCTCGCGACGCCGTCACGGATGGGGTCCGTAACGTACAGAACGCGGGGGGAAGGTGCACGGGTTCCGGCGGTCGGGGGCCGTGCCGCGGGTCGGGGAATCAGCGGCCGTGCGCGGTGATCAGCGGCCGTGCGCGGTGGTTGGCGGGCCTGTGTGGGGGTCAGCGGCCGTGCGCGGTGGTTGGCGGGCGTGTGCGGTGGTCAGTGGTCGCGTGCGGTGGTCAGCAGCCGTTCAGGGCGGACTGCAGGGCGCTCTTCTCGGCGGAGTCCACGGTCAGGTTGTAGTGCTTCTTGACGTGGACCCAGGCGCGGACGTAGGTGCACTTGTACGAGGAGCGCGGCGGCATCCATTCGGCCGGGTCCTTGTCGCCCTTGGACTGGTTCACGTTGTCGGTGACCGCGATGAGCTGGGGGCGCGTCAGGTCGTTGGCGAACGACTGGCGCTGGGCGGTGGTCCAGCCGCTCGCGCCGGAGCGCCAGGCCTCGGCGAGCGGGACCATGTGGTCGATGTCCACGTCGGACGCGGCGCTCCAGGTGGCACCGTCGTAGGTCGAGTACCAACTGCCGCTGACCGCGGCGCAGGAGGAGTTCTGCTGGACGTTCGTGCCGTCACGCTTGAGGACGACCTCGCGGGTGTTGCAGGCTCCCGACTGGGTGCTCCAGTGGGGGAACTTGTCGCGGCTGTAGCCGCTGGACGAGCCCTCCGCGCCGACGGTGAGCTGGCCGAGGTAGGTGCGTGCGGTCGCCGCGCTGACCGGGGTGGGCATGGCGGCCTGCGCGCTCGGGGCGGTGAACAGGGCGGACGTGGCGGCGAGCGCGGCGGTTGCGGCGACGACGGAGAGGCGACGCGCGTAGACACCGGACATGCGAACTCCCTTGAAGTGGGGGGTGCTTGGGCGGGCGTGCGAGGGCCCGGCCATCGTGGCGACGCCAGGTTTCCGTGGGGTGGGCGTCAGGTAACAGAGTGACGACATGTGCACGTCACATCAAGGGGTGTGCGAGGGGAGTGACGGATCGCGGGAGCGCGCGGAACCGTCACGGCCGGTTGGTCCGGGTGGTGTTGGGTCTCCGCCGGGGGCTCGGGGGCGCGCGCGTTGCCGGGCGCGCCCCCGGGAGCGGCCCTGGGTGCGGCCCTATCGTTGCCGGGTGCTGCTTCCGGTCTCCCTCACCCTCGGTGTCGTGCTCGCCGTCCTGCTGGTCCTCGCCGCCGCCGTCGCCGCGTGGGCCTCGCTGGGCCGGTCGCGCGAGATCCTCGTCGCCGGGGTGCGGGCGGCCGTCCAACTCGCCGCCGTGTCCCTGCTCATCGGCTGGGTGGTCCGCTCCCTGGCGCCGCTTCTCGGCTTCGTGGCGCTGATGTTCGCCGTGGCCGTGTGGACCGCGGGGCGCCGGATCACCGGCAACCGCACCTGGCGCTGGGCGGCCGTGCCGATCGGGGCGGGCGTGCTGCCCGTGGTGGGGGTGCTGCTGCTGACGGGGCTCGTGCCGGTCCGGGGCTTGGCGCTCATCCCGGTGGCGGGCATCCTCATCGGCGGGGCGCTCACCGCGACGGTGCTCGGTGGGCGGCGCGCGCTGGACGAACTCGCCGGCCGGCGCGGGGAGGTGGAGGCGGCCATGGCGCTCGGGCTGCTCGACCGGGACGCCAGGCTGGAGATCGTGCGGCCCGCGGCGTCGGACGCGTTGCTGCCCGGGCTCGACCAGACCCGGACGGTCGGGCTCGTCACCCTGCCGGGGGCGTTCGTGGGCATACTGCTGGGCGGCGACTCACCCGTGGAGGCGGGCGCCGTGCAGCTGTTCGTCCTGGTGGCGCTGATGGCGGTTCAGGTGGTCGCCGTCGCGGCGGTCCTGGAACTGGTCGCGCGCGGGCTGTTGCACCGGGAGTGAGCCCCGCTTCGGAGCGAGGGAGTGCGGGCCGGGTGCGGGCCAGGGGCGCGGGCCGCGGGCCGGGGGTGCGGCTCAGGCCTCGTCGATGTGCAGGCGGATCGAGCCGTCCTCGGCCGCCTCCACGCGTACCCGCGTCAGATCCTCGACATGGGCGTCCGGCGCGAGGGCCGCGGCGCGCGGGCCGACGCCCACGACGCGCATCCCCGCCGCCCGGCCGGCCGCGATGCCCGCCTCGGAGTCCTCGAACACGATGCAGTCCGCCGCGTCGAAGCCCAGCTCCGCCGCGCCCTTGAGGAAACCCTCGGGGTCCGGCTTGCTGGCGCCGACCTGCTCGGCGGTGACGCGGACGGCGGGCATCGGCAGCGCGGCTGCATCCATCCGGGCTGTCGCGAGTGCGGTGTCGGCGGAGGTGACCAGCGCGTGCGGCAGCTCGGCGATCGCGGCCATGAACGCGGGCGCCCCGCCGATCGGCACGACGCCCTCGACGTCGGCGGTCTCCTCGGCCAGCATCACCCGGTTGTCCGCGTAGTTCTCCTCCACCGGGCGGTCCGGGAGCAGGACGGCCATCGTGGCGTACCCCTGACGGCCGTGGACCACCTTCAGTGCGGCCTCGGGGTCCAGCCCGTGTTCGACTGCCCAGCGCCGCCAGCAGCGCTCCACCACCGCGTCGGAGTTCACGAGGGTGCCGTCCATGTCCAGCAGGAGGGCTCGTGCGGTGAGGACGGTGGGAGGCATCGGCTGCTCCAGAACGCGGGGGAGGTGTGTGCGAACAGCCCGGGTGCGCGTGCCGCGGGGCGTGACGTACACGGGCTGCGAAGGGTGCGCGGTACGAGGTGTGCGGTACCACGCGCGGCAACCAGAGCAACCCCCGCCCGCCGGTCAGGGAGTGCGGGCGGGAGCTACTTTGTTCCATCACGATACAAAAACCCGGGCCGGAACGCCAATCCCCCGGCGCGGCGGGCTGGCTCAGTGGCGCCGGGGTCCGCTCGTCTCCGCCTCCAGCGCGCTCCGGGTGCTCGGCCCGTACACGCCCGTCGGATCGCTCCCGATCGACTTGTACGACTGGTAGAACGCTACGGAGTGCGCCACCTGGTCGGTGTAGCTGCCGTCAACCGGCCCCGGGTAGAGCCATCTGCCGATGCTCTGGAGCCGGTTCTGCAACTCGGCGACCTCCGGGCCGCGGTCGCCGGGCCGTAGCGAAGAGCTGGCCAGCCCCGGGGGCGGAACGGAGGGCGGTGCGCTGACCGTCGGCGTGGGCGACGCGCTCGCCTTCGGCGACGCTGACGCGGTGGCGGCCGGGGAGGGCTCCCGGCTCTTCGTCGGCGAGGCGGACGCGGACGGTGGTGCGGACGGTGATGCGGACGGGGTGGCCGAGGGGGACTGCGTGCGGGGTGACGTGGCCGACGCGGAGGGGGAGGGGGCCACCGAAGCGGCCGGTTCGTCCTCGGTGTCCGGGACGCTCGTGGTGGCCTCCGGCAGCGCCTCGTCCCCGCTGTCGCCGCCGCCGAACAGCCCGCCGGCGAAGGCCGCCGTGCCGACCACCGCGGCCACGGCCGCCCCCACGGCGAGCGCCCCGAGGGGGCGCCTGCGGCGCGGTCGCACGGGGTCGGGGGCGAAGACGGGGGCCGCGGTCCGTCTCCGGCTTCCGTCCGGCGCGGCGCCACTGCCGTCCGGCACGGAGCCCATGCCCATGCCCGTGCCCGTGCCCGTGTCCATGCCCGTGCCCATGCCGCCGTTCAGGCCGTCGCCGCCCAGGAACAGCGGCATGGTGCTCGCCGCCGCACCCGGATCGATCGCGGCCCCTGCGGCCCCCGTCGCGGTCCCCTCCGCGTCGGGTGCCGACGGACCGGTCCCGGCGGCCGAGCCCTCCCACGTACGGGAGGCCGCGTCGTCCCGTATCCCGGAGGGCCGCGCCCCGTCCCACGTACCGCCGGCCGTGCCCTCCCACGTACGGGAAGCTGCGTCGTCCCACGTACCGGTGGCCGGGTGCTCCCGCGTACCAGTGGCCGCGCCCTCCCCTGTACCGGACCCGGAACGAGGTCCCCCGGCCTCGCCCCCGTCCGCCCCGGCGAGGTCCGTCAGCGTCACGTACGGCCGGATGCGCAGCGGATCGAAGTCCTCGGCGGCGGCGATCTCCGCCGTACGGGCGGCGCGCTGTTCGTCCTCCGTGAGCTGCCGCGACGGCGCGCCGGCGCCGCACCGGCACGGCACCCGGTGCTCCGTGCCGGGCTGCCCGGCCGTCTGTCTCCCGCACTCCGGGCATGCGTGTCCGGTCATGGTGGGTCCCCTCCCCTTGAGCTGCCTGCGATTATGCAGCCCGCTCCGGGGAAGCCCAACGGCCCGCTGGAGCCCGACGCGCCCCCGGCAGGCCATAACAGGGCGAAACGTCCAGGATGGGGGTGTAGTGGATCAGTGGACGCAGCGGATCGAGGAGACGCCCATGGCCCGGCAGCTGAGCCCGTCACCCCCGGCGCCCGGTGAGGGGCAGTCCCACCGGAGCGTCCTGGTGGCGATCGGTGCGCTACTCCTCGGCATGCTCCTCGCGGCACTCGATCAGACCATCGTCTCCACGGCGCTCCCGACGATCGTCAGTGAGCTCGGCGGCCTCGACCACCTGTCCTGGGTGGTGACCGCCTACCTGCTGGCGGCCACCGCGGCGACCCCGCTGTGGGGCAAGCTCGGTGACCAGTACGGCCGCAAGAAGCTCTTCCAGACCGCGATCGTGATCTTCCTGATCGGCTCCGCCCTCTGCGGGGTCGCCCAGAACATGCCCCAGCTGATCGGCTTCCGGGCCCTCCAGGGGCTCGGCGGCGGCGGGCTCATGGTGCTGTCGATGGCCATCGTCGGCGACCTCGTCACACCGCGCGAACGCGGCAAGTACCAAGGGCTCTTCGGCGCGGTCTTCGGCGTGACGAGTGTCCTCGGGCCCCTCCTCGGCGGCTTCTTCACCGAACACCTCAGCTGGCGCTGGGTCTTCTACATCAACCTGCCGATCGGCGTCGTCGCGCTGGTCGTCATCGCGGCCGTCCTGCACATCCCGGTCCGCCGCGAGAAGCACACCATCGACTACCTCGGCACCTTCCTCATCGCGGCCGTCGCCACCGCCCTGGTGCTCGTCGCCTCCCTCGGCGGTACGACCTGGGCCTGGAGTTCTCCGCAGATCATCGGGCTCGCGGTGCTCGCCGTCGTGCTGCTCGTGGCCTTCATCGCCGCCGAGCGGCGCGCGGTCGAACCCGTACTGCCGCTGAAACTCTTCCGGATCAGGACCTTCGCCCTCGTCGCCGTGATCAGCTTCGTCATCGGCTTCGCCATGTTCGGCGCGATGACCTACCTGCCGACCTTCCTCCAGGTGGTCCACGACATCACCCCGACGATGTCCGGCGTGCACATGCTTCCGATGGTGTTCGGCCTGCTGATCACCTCGACCGGCTCCGGCCAGATCGTCAGCCGCACCGGCCGCTGGAAGGTCTTCCCCATCCTGGGCACCGCCATCACCGCCGTCGGGCTGCTGCTGCTCCACCAGCTCGACGAGAACAGCTCAACCTGGTTGATGAGCGCCTTCTTCTTCGTCTTCGGCGCCGGTCTCGGCCTGGTGATGCAGGTCCTCGTCCTGGTCGCCCAGAACTCCGTCTCCTACCGGGATCTCGGTGTCGCCACCTCCGGCGTGACGTTCTTCCGGTCCATCGGCTCCGCGTTCGGCGTGGCCATCTTCGGGACCATCTTCGCCAACCGGCTGACCGGGCAGCTCACGGACGCGCTCACCGGGCAGCCGCTGCCGCCGGGTGTCGACGCGGGGCGGCTGGCCGCCGACCCCCGGGCCATCGGGCAGCTCCCGCCCGATCTGCGGCCCTCCGTCCTCGGCGCGTACTCCACCTCCATCACGGACGTCTTCCTGTACGCCGTCCCCGTGGTCCTCCTGGCCTTCGTCCTCGCCTGGTTCCTCCGTGAGGACAAGCTCCGGGGCTCGGTGACCGCCCCCGACACCAGTCAGACGCTCGCCTCCAACCCCGTCGAGCGCTCCTCGTACGACGAGTGCGCCCGCGCCCTCTCGGTGCTCGCGACCCGGGAGGGCCGCCGTGAGATCTACGAGAGGATCACCGCGCGGGCGGGGTACGACCTGCTGCCCGCCGCCAGTTGGCTGCTCCTGCGGATCAAGCGGCACGGCACCGTCGAACCCGCCCGGCTCGCCGAGACGGCGCCCGTGCCCCTGCACGTGATCACCGATGCGGCCCGGCAGGTCGAGGAACGCGGACTGGCCCGCCGGGAGGGCCTCCAGATGATCCTCACCGACACCGGGGCCGAGGCCGTCGTCCGGCTCTCGCAGGCCCGCGAGGACTCCCTCGCCGAACTCCTCGGCGACTGGTGGGGCCCCGAGCGCCCCACCGACCTCGTCAGACTCGTCAGCGAACTGACCGCCGAGGTCACCGGCTCGACCAGGGAGCGCCCCCACACCCCGCAGCCGCCCCGCGACCACGAGGCCCATCTGCGCCACGACGAGCGCGAGGCCAACGAACGGCGCTTCGACGAGCGCGAGGGCCACGACCGGCGGCCCGACGGCCGTGACTGACGAGCGCGGCCACCGCCCCCCGCCCGCCTGAGCATGTGACGCATCCGCATCCGCATCCGCATCCGGGCCCGGGCCCGGGCCCGGATGCGGCCGTCACAGCTCCTTGGCGAACCAGTGCTGCGCGTACTGATTGCGGCGGTGGAACGCCGGCACTTCCCGGTATCCGTGCTTCGTGTACAGCCCGCGCGCCTCGACCAGGTCGTTGCGGGTGTCGAGCCGCAGCAGCCGTACGCCGTAGGCCCTCGCCTCCTCCTCCACCGCGGCCAGCAGCAGCCCGCCGCCGCCCGTGCCCCGGAACGCCGGGCGCACGTACACGCGCGTCAGCTCCGCCGTGCCCGGACCGGCGGACTCCGTCAGCACCAGCCCGGCGCAGCCGGCCGCCTTGCTCCCGTACCGGCCGACGACGAACTGCCCGGTCGGCGGTTCGAGCAGGTCGGCCCCGTCGCCGTCGAGCCCGTCGTCGATCTCCTCGGCGGTGGCGGGCCGCTGCCAGTAACGGCTGGCGACCTCGTCGTAGTAGTCACGGCGCAGGGCGCTCGCGTCGGGGGAGTCGAATGGTTCGGCGGCCACGGTCCAGGTCATGTGGGGCATTCTTGCTGCCGCACGGCCGAACGACGACGCAATTGACCTGTAGGGGGCAGTAATGACGGACGTGTCCGCGACCGACGCCATGACCGGCACCGACACCGGCACCGGCACCGACGCCATGACCGGCACCGCGACCGCGATCGACGCCGTGACCACGACCCGAGCCGTCCAGCGCCTCGCCGAGCGCTGGATACGGGACGGCATGGCCGCGGGAAAGGGTCCCGGCGGTACGGGGGCGGGGACGGGCGCCGGCTTCGTGTGCTCGCCCGCCGGGCTCTGGCTCGCCCTGGCCGCCGTGGCCGCCGGTGCGCGTGGCGCGACCGCGGCCGAGCTGCGGGCGCTCCTCGGCACCGCGGACCGGGAGGCCGCGCCGGCCGTCACGGAGCTGGCCCGCGCGCTGGCCCGGACCGGAGCGCTGGGTGTGGCCACCCGGGTCTGGGGGCGGGTGCCCGTCCTCCCCGCGTTCCAGGAGGCGCTGCCGGACGTCCGCTTCGATCCGGTGGACGTGGCGGCCGTCGACGCCTGGGTCCGCGAGGCCACCGGAGGGCTGATCGAGCGGCTGCCGCTGGAGATCACCGACGAGACCCTCCTCGCACTGGTCAACGTCCTGGCGCTGAAGGCCCGCTGGGAGAAGCCGTTCGAGGCCCGGCGGACCCAGGACCTGCCGTTCACCGACGCGGCGGGGACGGTGGGTCGGGTGCCGACCATGGCCAAGGACGTGCCGCCGACCGACGCCTGGACGGCCGGCGGGGCCTACGTCGTCGAGCTGCGCTGCGCGACCGAACCGGGCGGCGGCCCCGGGGCCCGGGTCCGCCTCGTCCTGGGCGAGCCGGGGGCCGGGGCCGGCCGGGTACTGCCCGTGGGCTGTGCGCCCCGGGCCGCGGGCGTCCCGCTGGACACCGACCGGGTGACCATCGGGCTGCCCCGGCTCACCCTGCGGACGCGGGTGCCCGTCACCGGGCAGCTGGCCTCCCTCGGCGTCCGGCTGGCCCTGACGGACGCCGCGGACTTCTCCGGTCTCTCACACGAACCCCTCGCCATCTCCGACGTGGTCCAGGAGGCCGTGCTGAAGATCGCCGAGGACGGCGTGGAGGCCGCGGCCGTGACGGTGGTCGCGATGCGGGCGGCGGGCGCCGCCCCCCGGCCCCAGCGGGTGCACCACATCGCCTTCGACCGCCCCTTCGGCATCGTCGTGCTGGCCGGGACCGAGGACACCCCGCTGTTCACCGCGTGGCAGGCCCAGGCCCCCGCCGACCCGAACGCCTGAGACCTGTCAGCGGCCCCCGTCATCCCCACGGACGACTTCTTCCGGACCGAAGCAGGATGACAGTCAGGCAAAGAGGGGGTTGATTGTGTCTACCTCGTAGGGCAATGCGAGGCTTCATCCGGCATGCCCCCACTCGAAGGGGCGATGCATGGAACGGTGGGAGGGTCGGCGCAGCGTGGTGAATGCGGATCACAGTGTGCGCGGTGACGCGGCGACGGACACGGGAGGCAGAACCGGGCTGGTCCGGGCCCTGCTCTGGCTGGTCGTGGCCGTGCTGGCGGTACGGCAGGTGGCGGTGGTGCTCCGGCAGCCACCGGGGGAACGGCTCCTCGACCTGGAGACCTGGATCGGGGAGAACGGCGTCCTGCACGTGACGGGCTCGCTGTACGACAGCGGCCGGTTCACCGGCACGCCCTTCGCCGGGCTGGTCCTGAAACCTCTCACCGCGTCGGCCCAGGAGGCCCTGGGCGTGGCGTGGACGTTCGGGTCCCTGCTGCTCGTCGTCGCCCTCGGCGTCGTCGCGGCCCGGGCCCTGCCCTCGCCGGTGGGCCGCCGGACGGCCCTGCTCGCGGCCCCCGTCGCGATCAGCCTGCTCATGCTGTCGCTGCCGGTCCGCAACACCCTGCACCTGGGCCAGACCAGCATCCTGCCCGTCCTCCTGGTGCTCCTGGCCTGCTTCGTCGTCCGGGAGCACCGGGCGGCGGGCGTCCTCGTCGGTCTCGCCGCCGCCTTCCAGCCGGTGCTGCTGCTCTTCGCCGCCCTGCTCTGGCTGACCGGCAGACGGCAGGCGTCGCTGAGCGCGGGCGTGACCTTCGCCCTCGCCACGGCCGCCGCCTGGGCGGCGGCGCCGAAGGACTCGTGGACGTACTGGGTGCACCATCTCGCGGGCGCCGGACTGGGGGAGCGGCCGGACAGCCTCGCCAACCAGTCCCTGCACGGGGCGCTGCTCAGGCTCGGCCTCGAAGGCCCCGTGGAGATCGCCCTGTTCCTGGTTCTCTCCGCCGCCGTCGTGGTTGTCGGACTGCGGCGCGCGGTGCGGTACGCGCAGGACGGGCAGTTGCTTCTGGCGGTGGCCGTGACCGGCTGTGTTGTGGTCGCCGTCTCGCCGACCGCCTGGCAGCACCAGCTGCTCTGGGTGCTCCTCGCGGTCGTCGGCAAGGTCGGCAAGCGGGCCTCCGACCGGCTGGTCTGGCCGGCCGTGGTGCTGCTGGTCGTCACCCTCCCGGGCACGATGCTGCTGCCGAACATCGAGGCGCTCTTCCCGGTCCGCGACAACGTGTTGCTCCTCGTGGCGCTCGGCGCGGCCTGCCTCGCCCCGTTCGTGCCCCGCACCTCGCCGTACTGGCAGCACCCGGTCCCCACCGACTACGCGAAACCGGTCGCGGCGCGCTGGAGACGCGTGCCGCTCCTGCCGTTCTGGCGCCGGGTCCTCACCCGCCCCAACCTGCTGCTGGAACTCCTGCTCATCCGGGTCGTCTACGACGCCTACGCCCAGGTCCGCCTCGCCGCCAGGGCGGGCCGCCCGCTCGCCGAGGAGCACGGCCGGCAGATCCACGCCATCGAGCAGTGGCTGCACATCGACATCGAGCACTGGGTCAACCACGCGGTCGTGCAGATCACCTGGCTGCGTGAGTTCTTCGACTACTACTACTCCACGTTCCACTTCATCGTCCCGCTGACGATCCTCGGTGTGCTGTACGCGCGCCGCCCCGCCGACTACCGCTGGGTCCGCTCGTCCATCGGCTTCGCCACGCTGCTCGCGCTCGTCGGCTTCTGGCTCTACCCCCTGGCCCCGCCCCGGCTCATGCCCGGCCTCGGCTTCATCGACACCGTCCACGGGGTGCAGGACTTCGCGAAGCCCGACTACGGGACGCTGACCACCGTCACCAACCAGTACGCGGCGATGCCGTCGCTGCACTTCGGCTGGTCGCTGTGGTGCGGGGTGGTCATCGTGATGCTGGCCCCGAGGCTCTGGATGAAGGCGCTCGGCCTGCTGCACCCGCTCTTCACGATCGCCGCGATCGTGGCCACCGCCAACCACTGGGTGCTCGACGCGGCCGGCGGCGCACTCGTCGTGGCGATGGGCTTCGGGCTGACGTATCTGCTGTCGGGGCCGCGGAAGCTCGTGACCGGGCAGGAGGAGGTGACCGGGACGGCGACGGGACCGGGGGAGCCACCGGCGGCCGAGGCCTCCGCGACCTCCGCGACCTCCGACACCTCCGCGACCTCCGACACCTCCGAGACCTCCAAGGCGTCCGAGGCGTCCGCGGCCACGGAATCCGCCGAAGGCTCGGAATCGGCCGGACCCGCCCTCGTACCGGAGCATGAACCCGCCGAAAAAGTCGGCGGCAAGTAGGCAAGTAGGCAAGTAGGCAGGTAGGTAGGCAAGTAGCAGCAGGCCGAAGGGGTGCCGGGACGGTTTCAGCCGTTCCGGCACCCCTTCGGCATGGATTGCCGTGTACGTCCCGCCACCCTGGCGCCGGGCCCGGACGGCGCCGCGCGCCGGTGTCAGGTGGCCGCGACCGTCGTCACCTGGAGCTGCTTGATCCCGTTGAGCCAGGCCGAACGCAGCCGCCGCGGGTCCTCCAGGAGCCGCAGGTCGGGCAGTACGTCGGCGATGGCGTTGAAGATGAGGTCGATCTCCATCACCGCCAGCGACTTGCCCAGGCAGAAATGCGGGCCGCCGCCCCCGAATCCGAGGTGCGGGTTGGGGTCGCGGGCGATGTCGAAGGACTCCGGTCCGTCGAACACCTCGGGGTCGTTGTTGGCCGAGGAGTAGAACAGCCCCACCCGCTCGCCCTTCCTGATCCGCTGACCGCCCAGTTCCAGGTCCTGGGTGGCGGTCCGCTGGAAGGAGACGACCGGCGTCGCCCAGCGCACGATCTCCTCGGCCGTGGTCTTCGGGCGCTCCCGCTTGTAGAGCTCCCACTGTTCGGGGTGGGTGAGGAAGGCGTGCATGCCGTGACTGATCGCGTTGCGGGTCGTCTCGTTGCCGGCCACCGCGAGCAGGATCACGAAGAACCCGAACTCGTCCGAGGACAGGTTCCCCTGCCCCTCCGCCGCGACGAGTTGGCTCACGATGTCCTGGGCCGGGCACTCCTTGCGGGCCGCCGCCAGGTTCATCGAGTACGCCACGATCTCCATCGCCGCCTCGGCGCCGACCTCCTCGGTGATCGCGTACTCCGGATCGTCGTACGCGGCCATCTTGTTGGACCAGTCGAAGATCTTCGAACGGTCCTCCTGCGGTACGCCGATGAGCTCGGCGATGGCCTGGAGCGGGAGCTCCACCGCGATGTTGGTCACGAAGTCGAAGGAGCCATCGGCGTCGGCGGACGCCAGGGCGGTCTCGACGATGGAGCGGGCCCTGGAGCGCAGGGCGGTCTCCAGGGAGCGCACCGCGCGCGGGGTGAAGCCGCGCTGGACGATCTGGCGGACCCGGGTGTGCTCCGGCGGGTCCATGTTCAGCATGATCAGCTTCTGGACGTCGATCTGGTCGCGGCTGATCGTCTCGTTGAAGCGGATGACGGCGGTGTTGGTGTTCGAGGAGAACAACTCGGGATGCGTGGAGACGTACTTGACGTCCGCGTGACGGGTTACGGCCCAGTACCCCTCGTCGCCGAACCCGGAGATGTTGCGGGGCTGGGTGCACCACCAGACCGGTGCGGTCTCCCGCATCATCGCGAACTCCGGGTGTGGCACACGGGCTTGGAGGAGGTCGGGGTCGGTGAAGTCGAACCCGTCGGGCAGATGGGGGCAGCGCATGGGCACCTCTCCACTCCGGAACAGCCGGCGAACCGTCCGTCGGCCGCGACTGTCTGACGCTCCATCAGAAGTTGCCCGCAAGGTAGTAACGAGTTCTACAAGTGGCAAGAGCCGTGGCCGGATCTCTTGCCCCGACGGTCGGTGCCGGCCGCCGCGCCGCCGGAGGGGCGCACGCGCAGGTGCGTGCACGCCCCTTGCGCAGCCGGGTCGCCGTCACGAGACTGCTAGCAGAACTAGAACGCGTACTAGTTCCTTCCGTGGGCGCCGGGACGCCCCCTGCGGAAGCGCGAGGAGAGGACGAGCTCATGGCCGCGGAACCCGTCATCGTCGAAGCCGTACGCACTCCCATCGGCAGGCGCGGAGGCGCACTCGCCAATCTGCACCCCGCCTATCTGCTGGGCGAGACCTACCGAGAACTTCTCGGGCGCACCGGCATCCAGGCCGACTGCGTCGAACAGATCGTCGGCGGTACCGTCACGCACGCCGGTGAGCAGTCCATGAACCCGGCCCGCAACGCCTGGCTGACCGTGGGGCTGCCGTACGAGACCGCCGCCACCACCGTCGACTGCCAGTGCGGCTCCTCGCAGCAGGCCTCCCACATGGTCGCCAACATGGTGGCCGCCGGGGTCATCGACGTGGGCATCAGCTGCGGCGTCGAGGCGATGTCGCGGGTGCCGCTGGGCAGCGGCTCCAAGCACGGCCCGGGAAAGCCCTGGCCCGACGAGTGGAACATCGACCTCCCCAACCAGTTCGAGGCGGCCGAACGCATCGCCCGCAAGCGCGGCCTGACCCGGGAACGGGTCGACGCGCTCGGCCTGCTCTCCCAGCAGCGGGCGGCCGCCGCCTGGGCGGAGGAGCGCTTCAAACGCGAGACGTACGCCGTCCAGGTCCCGACCACCGAGGAGGAGCAGGCGGCCGGCCAGGGCATGTGGCGGCTCGTCGACCGGGACGAGGGGCTGCGCGACACCTCGATGGAGGCGCTCGCGGGGCTCAAGGCCGTCATGCCGAGTGCGATCCACACCGCCGGGAACTCCTCGCAGATATCGGACGGGGCCTGCGCGATCATGTGGTCCTCCAAGCGCATGGCCCGGGCCCTGAAGCTCAAGCCGCGGGCCCGGATCGTGGCCCAGGCCCTCGTCGGCTCCGACCCGCACTTCCATCTGGACGGCCCGATCGACGCGACCCGGGCGGTGCTCGGCAAGGCGGGCATGACGCTGCGGGACATCGACCTCGTCGAGATCAACGAGGCGTTCGCGTCGGTGGTGCTGAGCTGGGCGCAGGAGTTCGAGGCGGACCTCGACGGCCTGGAGAAGGTCAACGTCAACGGCGGCGCGATCGCGCTGGGCCACCCGGTCGGCGCGACGGGCGCCCGGCTGATCACCACGGCTCTGCACGAGCTGGAACGCCGCGACAAGGAGTTCGCGCTCATCACGATGTGCGCGGGAGGGGCCCTGGCGACGGGCACGATCATCCAGCGGCTGTGACCCCGTGAGGGCACGTCATGGCGAGCCCGGGGCAGTCCCCTCGGGCCGCTTCCCTGGCTGCTTCCCCGGCTGCTTTCCGGGCCGCTTACGTGCCTGCTTCCCGTGCTGCTTTCCGGGCCGCTTACCTGCCTGCTCCCCGGGCTGCTTCCCGGCCTCCTCCGGCTCCCCGAACACGGCGCGCGCGTCGAAGGCGGCGCGGCGGGTGGCCCGGCGCAGCGCCCTCAGCAGGGTCGGGCCGAGCGTCAGGGTCAGGACCACCGTCAGCACCGCCCGCCCCAGGTCCCAGCCCAGCGAGGTCGTGACGTAGTACGCGAGGAAGCGCGCCAGGTTCTCGCGCAGCGGGTCGTCCCCGTCGAACGAGATCCCCGAACCGAGCCCCGTGATGAGCGGCCAGCCCTGGAGGTTCATCACCACGCCGTACGCGAACGCCGCCGCGCACCCGTACGCCGCCAGCATCGCCTGCTCAACCCGCCCGCGCAGCCGGTCCGCTCCGGGCAGCAGCCCCGCGCCCATGGTGAACCAGCCCATCGACAGCATCTGGAACGGCATCCACGGGCCCACCCCGCCGGTCAGCAGCGCCGAGGCGAACATGGTCACCGAGCCGAGGACGAAGCCGAATCCGGGGCCCAGCACCCGCCCGCTCAGCACCATCAGGAAGAACATCGGCTCCAGGCCCGCCGTCCCGGCGCCGAGCGGGCGCAACGCCGCCCCGACCGCCGCCAGCACCCCGAGCATCGCGACGGCCTTCGCGTCCATGCCGGACTCGGAGATCGTCGCCACCACCACCGCGACGAGCAGCGGCAGCAGCGCCGCGAACAGCCAGGGTGCGTCCTGCGCGTGCGCCAGCCCGGACCCGGTGTCCGCCAGCAGCGGCCACCCGAAGGCGACCACACCGACGGCCCCGGTCAGCAACAGGACGGCGACCGACTTCGGCCCGAGCCGCACGGGCCGGGCCGCCCGCTCCCGGACGACGGCCTCCTTCTCGCTCATCCGCCCGCCTCCAGCGCGCCGCGCACCTGGGACACGGTCAGCCACCCCTGCGGGGCCAGGATCTTCGCCGTCTGCGGGGCGAACGCGGGCGAGGAGACCACCACGCGCCCGGTCGGGCCGTCCGCGACGACCTCCCCGTCGGCGAGGATCACCACCCGGTGCGCCAGCTCGGCCGCCAGCTCCACGTCGTGCGTCGCCAGGATGATCGCGTGCCCCTCGGCCGCCAGACCGCGCAGCACCCCGACGAGCCTGGCCTTCGCCGCGTAGTCCAGGCCCCGCGTCGGCTCGTCCAGCAGCAACAGCGGCGGGCGGCCCGTCAGCACCAGCGCCAGGGCCAGGGCGAGCCGCTGGCCCTCGGAGAGGTCCCGGGGGTGGATGTCGTCCCCGACGCCCGGCAGCAGCTCCGACACCAGCGCCCGGCAGGAACCCTCCGCCGCGCCCGCGTCCCGGTCGGCGGCGGCGCACTCGGCGGCCACCGTGTCCGCGTACAGCAGATCGCGCGGCTCCTGCGGTACGAGGCCGACCCGGCGCACCATCGCCCGCGGGTCCGTCCGGGCCGGGGCCAGGCCGCCGACGCGCACGGTGCCCGCGGTGGGCTCGATCATGCCGACGAGCGCGCCGAGCAGCGAGGACTTGCCGGCCCCGTTGCGGCCCATCAGGGCCACCGTCTCGCCCGGGGCCACGGTGAGCGTCACCCGTCGCAGCGCCTCGACCCGGCCGCGCCGCACCCCGAGCCCGTCGACCCGGGTGACCGGATCGGCGACCGGGGTGGCCGGGGCGGCGGCCCCACGCCCCAGGAGCCGGGCGAACCGGCCGGGCCGGGCGGCCTGCGCCACGGGCGGGGGCGCGACGGACCGACCGGACGGCGCCTCCGGGGGCACGGGCGGCGACGCCTCCGCCAGCCGCTCCCGCAGCCCGCCCGCCCCGCGCCGGGCGTCCCGTACCGACAGGGGCAGCGGGTCCCAGCCCGCGAGCAGTCCCAGCTCGGCCACCGGGGGCCGTACCGGCGACACCTTCATGATCTCGGCGGGCGGCCCCATCACGGGGGCGACGCCCGGGGCGGGCAGCAGGACGACCTGGTCCGCGTACTGCACCACGCGCTCCAGCCGGTGCTCGGCCATCAGCACGGTCGTGCCCAGGTCGTGCACCAGCCGCTGGAGCACCGCGAGGACCTCCTCGGCCGCCGCCGGGTCCAGCGCGGAGGTCGGCTCGTCCAGCACCAGCACCCTCGGGTGCGGGGTGAGCACCGAACCGATCGCCACCCGCTGCTGCTGGCCGCCCGACAGGGTCGCGATCGGCCGGTCGCGCAGCTCGGCCAGGCCCAGCAGATCGAGCGTCTCCTCGACCCGGCGGCGCATCACGTCGGGGGCGAGACCCAGCGACTCCATGCCGTACGCCAGCTCGTCCTCGACGGTGTCCGTGACGAAGTGGGCCAACGGGTCCTGGCCCACCGTGCCGACCAGATCGGCCAGTTCGCGGGGCTTGTGCGTACGGGTGTCCCGGCCGCCCACCGTGACCCGGCCCGACAGCAGCCCGCCCGTGAAGTGCGGGACGAGCCCGGAGACCGTACCCAGCAGAGTCGACTTGCCGACACCGGAGGGGCCGACGAGCAGGACGAGTTCACCCTCGGGGACCGTGAGGTCGACGTCGGACAGCGTGGGGTGCTCCGTGCCCTCGTACCGCACGGAGACCCGCTCGAACCTGATCACGCCTGCTCCTTGCCGATACGAGCCTGTTTCCCGGTCCCGTACGCGGACGGCCTCTCGTCCTCGTACGAGGACTGCTTCCCGGTCCTGTGCGCGGACGGCTCCCCGGTCCTGTGCGCGGACGGCTTTCCGCCCCCGTACGTGGACCGCGGCACGGGGGCGACCAGCGCGGGCAGCAGCCCGACCAGCACGGCCGCCGCGGGCCACAGCGGCAGCGCCGGCGCGACCAGCGGTACGACCCCGGGGCGCAGCGCTACCGGATCCACCGCGCCCGCCCAGATCATCGCCGCCGCGACCACCGCACCCGAGCCCGCCACCAGCCAGGCCCGAACGCCCCACCGGTCCGGCCGGTACCGGGTGCGCACCGAGCGCCGCCCCCCGAGCCGCAGCCCGGCCATCGCGATGACCAGACCGGCCAGCAGCAACGGCAGCCCGTACACCGCCCCCTGCGCGGCCAGCAGCCCGTACGTGCCGGCGCACACCCCGAGCAGCCCGCCCAGGGTGAGGACGTTCGTGGTGTGCCGGACGGCGGCCGGGACCTGCGCCGTACGCCCGTACCCGCGCGCGTCCATCGACGCGGCCACCGCCACCGACCGCTCCAGCGCCCCCTCCAGCACCGGCAGCCCGATCTGCGCCACGGCCCGCACACCTCCGGTCGGCCGCCCCCGCAGCCGGCGCGCGGTGCGCAGCCGGACCACATCGGCCACCATGTTCGGCGCGAACGTCATCGCGACCACGACGGCGACCCCCGCCTCGTACAGCGCACCCGGCAGCGACTTCAGCAGCCGCGCCGGGTTGGCCAGCGCGTTCGCCGCACCGACGCAGATCAGCAGCGCGGCCAGCTTCATCCCCTCGTACAGCGAGAAGACCAGCTGTTCGGCGGTGACCCGGCCACCGATCCGCACGCCCTGCGCCCAGTCGGGCAGCGGCAGTTCGGGGAGGACGAACACCGTGTGGGAGCCGGGGATCGACGAACCGAGGAAGACCGAGAACAGCAGCCGCACCGCCACCACGAACAGCCCGAGCTTGACGAACGCGCCGTAGGAGCGGGCCCACGGCGCATCCGTCCGCCGCGCCGCCACCACATACCCCGCCACCCCGACGAGCAGCCCCAGCAGCAGGGGGTTCGTCGTCCGGGACGCGGCGGTGGCCAGACCCAGCGCCCACAGCCACCACGCCCCGGCGGGCAGCGCGTTGCCGCGGTCCGCCTCGGGGGCGTGCAGGGCACGGCGCAGCAGCCGGGCCGGAGCCGGGGCGGGGGAGGCGGTCACCGGCGGCGGCGGGCCTGGACCACGGCGGCGACGCCCAGCAGCAGGATGGCGCCGATACCGACGAGGAGCCCGACGGACGGGCCGCCGGCGCCCTCCGGGGACCCGTCGCCCGAGTCGTCGGCGGACTTCGACGCGTCGCCCGTCCCCGCGGGGGCGGACGGCTCCGCGCTGCCGTCCTCACCGGACACCTGTTCGCCGCAGCCCGCCTCGGGGTAGCCCGAGATCGCGCAGAGCATGGCGCTGCTGTCGTACCGCAGCGGCTTCGCCACCGCGGCGAGCGCCTCCGCGCTGCTGGCGTCCGGTGCCACCTGCGCGCACGCCGTGCGCGGGGCGGGCGGCTTCTGCCCGTCGGGGGCGTCCGCCGCCGTACCGGGGTCGATCACCAGCGCCACCCGCTTCTGTCCGTCCTTCGCGGGAGTGCCCGCGCAGATCGCCCCGAAGTCGGGGGCGCGGCGCGGCTGTGCGGCATCGCCCGAGTCCTCGCTCACGGCGAACCGGAAGCCCTGGACCGCACCGTCGTCCGGGCGCAGCAGCGACGGCCCCTGGGTGGCGTACTCCCAGTTCTTGCCGTTGCCCTCCCAGAAGGACCAGTAGCGGTAACCGGAGGCCTCGGCGCTCCCCGCGCCGAGGAGGACGGCCGAGGCGGCGACCAGGGCGGCCAGCAGTGCGACGAGAGGATTCCGCAGCCGCGCGACGGCGGGATTTCGCAGCCGTGCGGTGGCGGGGTTGCGTCGTCGCGCCGGGACTGGCGTACGGCTCACGGCTGCTGCTTCTTCCGGCGCATGCTCAGTACGAAGCCGATGCCCGCCCCGGCGACGAGACCGATGCCGATCAGCCACCCCAGGCTCAGTCCGCTGTCGTCGCTGTCGGTGCCGCTGGAGGGCTGCGGGCCGGTCGGTGTGGGCGAGGGGAGGGCGGTGGCGGCCGGGGCGGGGCCCATCGTGTTGAGCTGCTTCACGAGGTTGACGCCGCCGAAGCTGCGGGCGTCCGCGCCGGTGGCGTGCGCCGCGAGGATCAGCTGTGCGGTGGCGGCCGGGCCGCCCTGCTTCGCCCAGTCGGTGGCGTTCTTCTGGAGCCAGGCGACGGAGGCCTCGGCCTTGTCCGTGTGCCCGGACGCGGCGAGCGCGACGACCGCGTCCGCGGTGTTGCCGTAGTCGGGCTGCGGCTCGGTGTTCTCGGCGCCCGGCATCGGGGCCTGCACCAGGTACGGCGACTTCTTCAAGGCGTCCGCGAGGAAGAAGGAGCCGTTCTGGGCGGTCTGCTCCGGGCTGAGGTCGTCGCCCTTCGTGCAGGAGGGGTCCTTGACCGCGTTGGACGTGCCGGAGGCGATGCCCTTGCCCATCAGGCCGAGCACCGAGGCCGCGGTGGCGTCCAGGTTGGCGGTCAGCTCGCCCTTCTTGCCCGGCTGGTACGCGAACGCGCCGCCGTCCTCGTCCCCGCAGGGGATGGCCAGCGACTGGAGCGCGGTGTACGGGGTGCTGCCGTCGGCGGTGGTGAGCTCGTTGACCGGGACACCGGTCCGGGCGAGCGCGCCGATCACGATGGACGTGGAGTTGGCGTCGGACGGGCTGCCGGGGTTGTAGCCCCAGCCGCCGTCCTCGTTCTGCACGGACTTCAGCCAGTCGGCCCCGTTGTTGGCGTCGTCGCGGCGCTGGTTGATCTCGACGAGGGCCTGCACGGCGACGGCGGTGGCATTGGTGTCCATCACCGTGGAGGCGTCACAGGGCTTGGAGGCGTCGCGGTACGAGGTGAACGCCCCGCTGTCGCACTGCTGGCCCACCAGCCAGTCGACGGCGGCGGTGGACGGCGTGACGTACTCGATCTTCTGCGCGAGGAAGGCCAGCGACTGCCGCCACACCCCGTCGTACGTGGGGTCCGTGGTGCCGTAGAGCCCGGCCGGCAGCTCCGCCGACGGGGAGGGACTCGGCGCGGCGACCGCTACAGGTGCGGCCGCGCCCAGGAGCACGGCGGTGGTCGCGAGCGCGGCTGCGCTGCGGCGTACGGTCATGGCTGGCTGGGCCTCTCCTGCGAGGGCCGGACTCCCCGGGCACACGAGGTCCCCGGGCTCCGGCCCCGTATGCCTCGACGGTGCCGGCCACCGGGGTTCCGGTGGCCCGAGCCGGTCACGCTCCGCGGCGGGCGGTCCGGCTGCCGTCGGGCGGACGGGTCACGGCTGGGGCACTGCGCCGGATGCGTACCGGCTTCCCCTGTACGGGCATGATGACGACCTGCCCACTCTACCGGTCCGCGGCCGGCGGCCGGGGGCGTGGCCGGGGGCGTGCGCCATGGCGGTGATCAGACGGCGGTGTACGTCGACGGGGGCGTGCGCCACGGCGGTGATCAGACGGCGGCGTCAGACGGCGGTGTACGTCACCGGGGGCCCGCCCGGTACGGCCTCCGCGCGGCCGAGCTTCACGAGCCGCCGCAGATGGGACTCGGCCTCGGAGACGGCGATGGACCGCGAGCCGTGCGGGATCTGCTCCCAGGGCCGGTTCCACTCCATCCGCTCCGCGACCTGCCACGGGGTGAGGGGCGTGGCGAGCAGTGCGAGGAGCCCGGTCAGCCGCTCCTCGTGGTGGTCCAGCAGCTCCCGCACCCGCCCGCCCGCGTCGGTGAACGCGTACTGGTGCGCGGGCAGCACCTCGGCGACCCCGAGGCGGCCGATCCGCTCCAGCGAGGCGAGGTAGTCGCCGAGGGGATCGGTGACCGTCGTGTCGTCGGGGTCCTCGTACAGCCCGATGTGCGGGCTGATCCCCGGCAGCAGATGGTCCCCCGAGAACAGCCGCCCCTGCCCCGGCAGGGCCGCCGGATGGAGCTCCTCCAGATGGAGGCAGACGTGCCCCGGGGTGTGTCCGGGCGTCCAGACGGCCCGCAGCCGCCGCCCGGCGAGGTCGAGCAGCTCGCCGGGCGCGATCTCCCGGTCGGGCAGGGCGGCGCGCAGCCCTGGCAGCGTCCCCGGCCGCCCTCCGCCGCGGGCGGCGCGCAACGGGGCGAGGTGTTCGTCCGGCGCGCCGACGGCGGCGAGCTTGCGGGTGAGGTAGTCGAGCCAGGTGCCGGGCTCGGATTCCCGGGTGCGCCGGACGATCGCGGTGTCGGCCTCGTGCATCGCGATCCAGGCCCCGGACGCCTCGCGCACCCGGCCGGAGAGACCGTGGTGGTCGGGGTGGTGGTGGGTGATGACGACGCCGTGGATGTCGGCGACGGTGGTGCCGAGGGCGGTCAGTCCGGCGGCCAGGGTCTCCCAGGACGCCGGGTCGTCCCAGCCGGTGTCGATGAGGACCGGCCCCCGGTCGGTGTCGACGAGGTGGACCAGGGTGTGGCCCAGCGGGTTGTCGGGGATGGGGACCTTGATGCTGTGGACGCCCCCGCCGTGGTCGGTCACCTGCGTCGCCTGCGTCATGGGCTCCCCCTCGCCGTATCGGCCTCCACTGTAACGAGAACTCGTTCCAGTGGTAGCCCGGGTCTCCCAACTGTCCGACGGCTGGGGGCGGTCCGCGCCGTGGACTCCTGGGGCGGGAACTGGTATCAGTTCTGACGAACAGTCAGTTATGGGTGCACGGGTTCGCGGGAGGCGACGGCCATGACGGAACTTACGGAGCTTGTGGAACACGGACAGCTGTTCATCGGCGGGGAGTTCACCGATCCGCTCGGCACCGAGGTCATCGAGGTGATCTCCCCGCACACCGAACAGGTCATCGGCCGAGTGCCGCACGCCTCCGAGGGCGATGTGGACCGGGCGGTCGCCGCCGCCCGCCGCGCCTTCGACGAGGGCCCCTGGCCGAGGATGGGCCTGGACGAGCGGATCGCGGTGATCACCCGGATCAAGGACGCCTTCGCCGTACGCCACGAGGAGTTCGCGCGCCTGATCAGCGCCCAGAACGGCACCCCGTACAGCGCGAGCGTCATGGTGCAGGCGCTGGCCGCGATGATGGTCTGGGACTCGGCGCTCACGGTGGCGCGCGACTTCCCGTACGAGGAACGACGCGACGGCGTCCTCGGCCCCCTCCTGGTCCGCCGCGAACCGGTCGGTGTGGTCGCCGCGGTCGTCCCGTGGAACGTCCCGCAGTTCACGGCCGCCGCCAAGCTGGCCCCGGCCCTGCTGGCGGGCTGCACGGCGGTCCTGAAGGTCTCACCGGAAACGCCCCTGGACGCCTACCTCCTGGCGGAGATCGCGGCGGAGGCGGGGCTGCCGCCCGGGGTCCTCTCCATCCTCCCGGCCGACCGGGAGGTCAGCGAATACCTGGTGGGCCACCGGGACGTGGACAAGGTCTCCTTCACCGGCTCGGTGGCGGCCGGCCGCCGCGTGATGGAGGTGGCCTCCCGCAACCTGACCCGCGTCACCCTGGAGCTGGGCGGCAAGTCGGCGGCCGTCATCCTCCCCGACGCCGACCTGGAGGCGGCGGTGGCGGGCATCGTCCCCTTCGCCTGGATGATCAACGGCCAGGCCTGCGTGGCCCAGACGCGCATCCTGGCCCCGAACTCCCGCTACGACGAGATGGCGGAAGCCTTCGCGGCGGCGGCCGGAGCCCTGCGCGTGGGCGACCCCCTCGACCCCACGACCGAACTGGGCCCGCTGGTGGCCCGACGCCAGCGACAACGCTCCCTCGACTACATCCGGTTGGGCCAGGAGGAGGGCGCCAAGATCCTCACCGGCGGCAACCGCCCCCCTTCCCAGGAGCGAGGCTGGTACGTCGAACCCACCCTCTTCGGCTCGGTCGACAACTCCATGCGCATCGCCCGCGAGGAGATCTTCGGCCCGGTGATCTGCCTCATCCCGTACGAGGACGAGGCCGAGGCCGTCCGCATCGCCGACGACTCCCCGTACGGCCTCAGCGGCAGCGTCTGGACGGCCGACACGGAACGCGGCATCGACGTGGCCCGCCGGGTCCGCACGGGCACGTACAGCGTGAACACCTTCAGCCTCGACATGCTCGGCCCCTTCGGCGGCTACAAGAACTCCGGGCTGGGCCGCGAGTTCGGCCCCGAGGGCTACGGCGAGTTCTTCGAGCACAAGATGATCCACCTGCCCGCCGGCTACCGGGAGGCGTGATGGGCGACCGCTGGCACGTGGAGGTCGACCGCTCGGTCTGCATCGGCTCGGGCATGTGCGTCAACCACGCGGGGGACGCCTTCCACCTGGACTCGGCCCGCCAGTCCCACCCGACCGAGGAGGACCGGGACGCGGGCGAGGAGATCCTCGCGGCGGCGGAGGGCTGCCCGGTGGAGGCGATCACGCTGACGCTGGCGGGGTCGGGGGAGGTGGTTTTTCCGCCGGAGGAGTGAGGGGCGACCGGCCCGGGGGGCCGGGCTCAGCCGAGCGAACGCACAATGATCCAGTACTGATCCTCTTCCTCCGCGACCGCACACAGATGCATTCCATCGGCGGACAGTGCCACGAACTCGGGGGAGCCGGTTGCCGCGGCGACACGCGACGGCAGGCTGGAACCCGCAGCCTCTTTTACGGGGAGCCATCCGACGGCAGACCCCCCGCTTCCTGGCGGCACAATGAAGAACTCGCCGGAACCTGCTTCGGTCAGTGTCGGCCGTCCCATTTCCTGCCACTGGCGATCGAGCTCCCCCAGAGAGCCATCGCCCGTTGCCCTGGTGAATGCTGTCGGCTCAACATCTACGCCCGCGACCATTTGAATTGCCTTCGCCATAGACGGTGCCGCAGTCGGGACCTCCGTGTCCGTGAGTTCCAGTCCGCAGGCCTGCAATAGCCTACTGAATTTCTGATCTTCGATATTGGGCACTTTGATCGCTCCGTCCGGCAATAGGTTATGCTGTTTAGCCTTCTTCGTAGAAGAAGTGATGATCCCCTCCGGGCTTATTTATCTTCCCATACCGCTCCATATTCTCAGGGTAGCCGAAAGACCCGTCCCCGCGCTGTACTCTTGCGTTGTCCCAGCCGAAATTGACCAGACTTCGACTGTCGTCAATTTTTGGCTTTCCCGCATGGAAGTGAGGCCCGGCTGGATCGGCGACATGCTCAACTACCACACGGGACCCCTGAGGTGTCTCGAATTGTCGAAAGTTGCCCCAATGTGACATGTCTTTGGAATATACATAACCGGGGGCATACTTCAAATTTTTGTCCCCGGTGACGGTCCATTCGGCGACAGGGGCTTCTCCGTAAGGTACGCCGGCCGCTTCGAAGGCCGCCTCTTCTGCCTCGCCTCGTGTTTTGAACGGGTTGCTTCTTTCCCCTCTGGGGGGACAGGGGCCCAATCCGAACGGATCTGTCCAGGTGTGTGGATTGGACACATAGGCGACCGGATTGGGGGAGGGGGCGAGGCCTAGTGGATCACTCGTGAGATAGCGGGCGGTTTCCGGATCGTAGTGGCGGAAATAATTATAGTGAAGAGCGGTTTCTGGATCGAAGTACTGGCCGGGAAAACGGAAGGGGATGTAGGTCGTGCCGTCCGCGGCCCACGCTGTCTCTCCCCAAAGGGTTCTACGGGCACGCCAGGCGATATCGCCGGTTTCGTCAATTGCCTCCGTCGGGGTTCCGGTGACGTCATTGACAATTACGAAAAATCGTTCGTCAATTACCTCCTGCGGTATGTCTGCTGAGAGTACTCGCTCCGTTTGGGTGAGCGGGCGAAAACCTTCGTGATCCCAAGTCAGGGACACGGGGTTGGGCAGGTCTTCGGCGCGAGTAACCTGTTCACATAGATTGCTGCCATCCCAGGTGAAAGACGTGTTTTCGATTACCGTCTTACCGTCTGCTGCCAGTCGGCGCTTGGAAATGCGACGACCGAGGGGATCGTATAGGTAACGCCAGATCGTGCCGTCCGGGGTGGTCGCGGCGGTGAGTCGATCTTCCGAGTCCCATGTGTAGCGCCATGTCTCCGGCGGGCGGGATAGATGGGTTTTTCGGCGTACAACGATACGGTTCTGGGCGTCGTGCTCGTAACGCACGCGGCCCGCCTTTTCTATGCGTGTTCCGCTGTAAGTGCGTTCTCCTGTGGCGTCGCGGCCGGGGTGGCGGTGAGGCCAAGACGCGTATGTCTGATTGCCCGTCTCGTCGTAGGCGTAGCTCTCGGACCAACTCCTACCGCCAACTCTGGTGACGCGGCCATTTGCGTCGAGTCCGAACTGTAGCTCGCCGTCGGTGGAGTCATGGATTGCAGTGAGATTTCCGTCCGCACTATAGGCGTAGGAGCGACTGCGCAGAGCATTATCCGACGTCCCCACGTGTTGGCGTACGACATGGCCTAGTGCATCAAATTCCTGGTCGATTATGACCGTCTCGCCGAACCGTTGCTGCGTCCGCTGTCCGGCGGCGTCCCGTGTGAGAACCATCTCGCGACCGGAGGTGATAATTCTGCTCCGGTACCCGATGAGGTCGTATTCCCAGGTACTCACCACTCCTGACGGGCTCGTGCGTGTGCTACGTCGCCCCAATTTGTCGTGTTCGAAATTGAGAGTTCGCCCATTCACTGTCTCCGATTTGAGTCGGCCGAATCGGTCGCGCAAACGGGTCAGTGTGGCGTCGGGTCCGACCGCGTGAGCAAGTTGATCGAAGATGTCGTAATCAAATGTCGTGACAGCGCCGTCTGCATTTTTGCGGACAACTTGTCCCATGACGTTATGTTCATAGTAGATTTTCTGGCCGAGGCCATTGCTGCGAAAGGCAAGCCTTCCCGCACTGTCGTGGCCATAGGTGAGAGTTCGGCCGTCGAAGTCTACTTCCCTGATCAGACGCCCGGTGGCGTCATATTCGTAACTCCATTTCAGGCCTTGGGGGTTGATCACGCCTGTCAGTTGGAGGTTGCTGTCGTGTGTGTACTGATGACGCATTCCATCAGGGCCGGTACTGGCTGTGAGCAAGTCGAAGGCGCCGTACTCGTAGCGGCTGGTCCTGGCCATCGCGTCGGTGTAAGACAGGCAATTCCCTTCACCGTCGTGGGTCCAGGACTCCTCGACTTCATCAGGCCCGACCCGAAGGGCGAGTTGGCCTTCTATCGTCCACCGTCGATAACTCGTTCTCCCGAGTGGGTCAATGACCACCACCGGCCGGCCGAATGGGTCGCGCTTACACCGTGTCGTGGCGCCGAGAGGGTTGGTGATCTCCAGCGGCAGCCCTGCCGCGTTATTGCGTACAACCGTGGTTCGGCCGAGCGCATCGGTAGCTGAGATGAGCTGGCCGGCTCCATCGTAAGCGAAGAGCGTGGTGGAGTTCGGTCCGTCCGTGACGGACGTGAGATTTCCTCGCTGGTCATAACTCTGGCGAAGCACGGTTCCGTCCGCGCCAGTCACCTTTACTGGCAAGCCGAGTTCATTGTATTCGGTGGTGGACCGCCTGCTGTCCGGGCGGACTACGGCAATAGGTCGGCCAAGCCGGTCGTACTCGAAGCGGTGGACATGACCCAACGGATCGGTACGTGCAAGCAGTCGGTGGTAGCGGTCGTACGCGAATCGGGTCACCGCTCCGAGGGCGTCGATCTCGGTCACTACCTGGGCTCGTTCGTTGATCACGTAGCGCTTGGTGTGACCGAGACTGTCGGTCATGGACGTCATGCGCAGACCCGTTTCGGGGTCGGTGTTGTCCCAGGTGAAACTGGCCTTAAGGTGGCCGTCCGTGCCGGACTGGTAGACGCAGCGGTCGAGATCGTCGTAGACGTACTCGTAGCGGCGGTCGTTGGTGTCCGTCCAGGCGGTGATGCGGCCGAGGTCGTCGCAGTCGAAGCGCAGGGGGCGACCAGAAGAATTGGTCACGGATGTGAGGTGGCCATCGGTATAGCCGTAACGCCGGATTTCCTGGTCGGTTCCGTCCGGTGCTGCCCCAGCCAAGTGCAGAGCGGTGACCCGCCCTCCGAGCGTAGTGAGCTTCAGGTGGTAGCCGCCATGGTGGACTATCGAGGTCGGCGTGCCCAGCTCGTCGTACTCGAAG
Source organism: Streptomyces sp. NPDC017520 (assembly GCF_044329855.1). Lineage (NCBI taxonomy): Bacteria > Bacillati > Actinomycetota > Actinomycetes > Kitasatosporales > Streptomycetaceae > Streptomyces > Streptomyces sp. NPDC017520. The sequence continues at coordinate 588,085 of NZ_JBIRKB010000002.1, read as the reverse complement.
GCGATCCAGCGACCGTTGCGGTCGTCGATCTGGGCCAGCAGAGCCAGTTCGGGGTTCTGGTCGGCGAAGTGCAGAACGTGGCCGGATTGCGGGTCCGTGATGGTGTAGCCGTCGGCCACCCGGTCAAGAGGCCATCGCCGTCCGTGTGTGGGCATGACGGGAACACCGGGCGCAGGGTGCGGATACGCCAGCAGGCTGCCCTGGTCACAGCTGAACACGACCCCCTGCTCGTCTATCTCCAGGCGCTGGTCGACTGTGCTCGACCAACTGGCGCCGAACCAGCGGCCACTTCGGTACGAGGAGTCGAACACGCGCGAGAAGATGAGAGGGAGAGACCCTGGGAGAGCGATGTCGGTCTGGGGAAGAAGCATGCGTCCGGTCGCTACATCGATCGGGTCATTGGCACACTTGACTTCACTGCACTGCTTCCCATTGGAGTCGGGTGCCTTCTCATGCCCTTCGCGCGCCGGCCCCGGCGGTTTCGGTGGCTCCTCGGGCCCGTCGCCCTTCCGTAGCCCCGCCCGCAGGCCGCCCTTCAGCGCTCCGGCTCCCTTCGTCCCGACTGCCTCCGGGAGCAGACGGCCGACGAATTCGGACGGGTCGCCCTTGGCCGCGTCCCATGCGTTCTCCAGGGCCCGGTCGGGGTTGGCGACCGTTCTGGTCAGGCCGGAGAGTGTCATGTTGACGCCCTTGTACATCTCCGCCGGGTGGGTCAGGTTGTAAGGGTCGATCGGGTTCGTCTGGCGGAGGAAGCCCACCAGGCCGCCCACGCCCTTGAGCACGCCCCCGCCGAAGTGGGCCAGCTCCACGCCCTGGGCGAGGCCGTGGTCGTACAGCTCGTTCTTGAGAAGGTCCGTTCCCGTCGGCTCCTTCGGGGCGTGTGCCATCGCCGCGTTGACCGCGCTCTCGGCCCGCCCGCCCGCCTCGTTGCGTATGCGGCGGGCGTCGTCCAGGTCCTTCTGAGCCTGCTTCCGTTTGGACACGCCCGGGTCGGAGAAGGTGCCCGGGTGGGGGAGGGGATCGTCGCCGGTGCGGGCCGCGTTGTAGGCATCGACCTTCTCGTTGAACGCCGAAGCCGCCTTCTCGGAGGCATGCGTGCCCTCCTTGTAGAGCGCGATCGCCGCACGTGCCTTGCTCTGGGCGCTCGTGACAGCCGACGCGTACGTCTCCAGCGCCTTCGCCGCGTCCTCGAACGCGTCCGCCGCACGCAGCCAGTCGGTGGGAAGCGTCGAGAACTTCGCCCGGAAGGCGTCCGCCGCCTCCCCGCGCCACTGACCGGCATCGAGCTTCTTCATCCCGCCGCCGACGAGATCGAAAGCCTTCTGGAAGTCACGGAGGTTCTTCACCGTCGCGGTGATCTTCTCCGGCTTTCCATGAATCAGCTCGTTGGCTTCCTCGCTCTGCCCCAGCTGCTTCTCCCCGACCTCCGCGCCCAGCGAGGACGCCGTCTCGTCACCCCAGTCCTCGACCTTGTCGGCCCACTCGTCCGCACCGACCTTGTCCAGCCCCGCGCCGACCTTGTCCGTCGCCGCGTCGACCCCCCTGCCCAGGAGTTCCTTGCCCTTGTCGAGACCCCGGACGGTCCCGTCGACGATGCCGTCGAACCCTCCTCGCCAGTCCACCATCAGCGGTCCTGCCCCCAGCGCGGCTCCTCGGCCTGAGCCACGGTCTCCTGTGACGGATCGAGGTGCTCCTCAGCCCATGCGTCGATTCCTTCACGCTGCGCCGCGTCGGCCCCCGAAGCGTCCAGCAGCGCGTCCCCGACGTCGTATCCGGTGTCCTTCCACTGCTGCTTCACCTCGCCGTGGGCCTCGGTGAACGAGTCCATGCTCCAGTCCGGGTCGTCCCAGGCGTGCTGGCTGCTGATCGAGTCCCAGCTCATGCCCTTGACCTCGTCCTCGGACAGGTAGGGGTTTCCGTTGGTGGAGTTCACCAGGATTTTGAGCGAGTCCTTCACGTACTGCTCCTGCTCGGCGAACGACCCCACCGACAGGCCCAACCCGGCAGCGAGACCGTTGCCCCGCTGGGACAGCGCCCGCACGCCCCACTCCCACCGGTTGCAGAACGTCTCGAACCTCGATGTCAGCCCGCCGTGCCCCAACTCAATTCCGGAGAGTGCGAGATCCGAGAAGCCGCGGCCCGCCGTCGCCTGCCCGGTCATGCCGAGTTCCTTCAACTCGGTGTGCGCCAGGTCGATGCCCTTCGCGATCTGTGCCAACGTCGCCGGCGGCACGTTCAGATCCGCGTTCTCCCCGCTCATCCCGTCTCCCCCAGATCGACTGCCACATGGGCGGGCACGATGCCCGCGACCGGCGGAAACAACACGCCGTCCGTGCTTCCGGCATCCAGCGCGACTCCCGCCGGACCCGGCAGCACCGGCACCATCACATCCAGCAGGCGCGCACCGAGAATTGTGCGGTACGTCCACTCCCGCCGGCTGTCGCCCTGTGCTTGCGCGAACCGCGCTAGCGCCTTCTCGTTCGAGAACGCGCAGATCCAGCGGACGCCGTTCTGGTCCGCCGTCCACAGACTCCCGTACGCGTCGAACGGAACGAGGACCGCCGTACGCCGGAACTCGCCGAGCAGAATCGCGAACTCGCGCCGGGCGGAGGACAGGGCCCCCGCCGACTCCGGTTCAGGTGCCGTCGGTGCGGCTTTCGCCGGGTCCTCCGATACGGTCCAGTCGGCCAGATCGGCGAGCCTGGACCGGCGGCCGGGCTCAGGTATGTCGTCCCCGTGGTCAGTCACGTACGGGATGCTGTCATGGCGCTTTGCTGAGCAGCAACGACGAAATGCGGCCAGACACGCCTCTGCGATGAGAGGCCGGTGACCGTGCCGTCCGCCCTTGGCCGGGACTACGCGAGGTCGCTGACGCTTCGGGGGCCTGTGGGCGCCTACTGCCTCCCCGAACCCGCCTCGGGCTCCGACGCCGCCTCCCCGTGCACCAAGGCCGACCGGCTGCTCGTCGCAGAGGCGCAGGTCCATCGGCTGGTCCTCGTCACCCGGAACGACTGGATCACGCCGTACGACGTACCGGCCGTGCGGGTCTGACCGGTACGTCCCGCCCGCCCCGCGAAGTCCGGCCGGTACGCCGCACCCAGGTGGAACGGGTCAGACCGCCGGTTCGGCCTCCGGCTTGCTCAGCGGGCTCTCCGGGGCCCTGCGCAGTGCCCGGATCGCCGGGACGCTGAGCATCACGGCCAGCAGGACGAACGACATGACGGACGAGAAGATCAGCACCTCGTTCGCGCCGAACGCGTCCGCCGCCGGGCCCGCCAGCGCGCGGCCGAGCGGGATGACCATGATCGAGCCGGCGACGTCGTACGCGGAGACGCGGCTCAGGACCGTCAGCGGGATGTGCGACTGGACGCTGGTCGCCCACATCACGCCCCAGAACGCGAAGCCGTAACCCGCGATCACGTGGGCGATCGCCGTTGCCGCGAAGGACCATTCGAGCGCCGGGGCCAGGGGGTTGAGCGCGAAGCAGAGCATGGCCAGGGCGCCGGCCACCAGCGGGCGTCTCGGGCGGACCCGCATGCCGATCAGGCCGCCGATGATCGTGCCGGCGCCGTCCGCCGAGGCGATCCAGCCGTATCCGCTCGCCCCGTGCTGCTCGATCATCAGCGCCGCGCCGAGCGGCAGCGCGGGGCCGAACACGAACAGGCCGTAGACGGACCAGACCGCGATGACGCCCCACAGCCACTGCCGGGACCGGAACTCCTGCCAGCCCGTCGCGAGCCTGCGCCACATCGGGGCGTCGCCCTCGTCGCGGACCGTGTGCAGCTTCCGCAGGGGCAGCAGGACGAGCGCGCTGAGCGCGTACGCCGCCGCGATGACCAGGTACGAGCCCGACACCTGCCAGTACGCGACGAGGATGCCCGCCAGGCCGGGGCCGAGCAGCGTGCTCAGGGCCTCGGATATGCGCAGCAGCGCGTTGGCCTTCTGGATGTCCTCCGCCACCCGGGGGACCATGCTCGCCATTCCGGGCTGGAACATCGCGGTCGCGGCCCCGCTGAGCGCCATCAGCGCCATGATCTGCCACAGCGGGACGCGGGCGGAGGAGAAGAGCAGCGCCGCCAGCGTGATCATGGCCAGCATCCGCACCAGGTCGGCGCAGATCATCATCAGCTGCGGGGTGAACCGGTCGGCCAGCACCCCGCCGAACAGCACCAGCAGGACGATCGGGGTCATCCACGCGGCCAGCGCGTAGCCGACGCCGGTCGCCCCGTGGCCCGCTCCCAGCACGGCCGTGGTGAGGGAGACCATGAGCATGCCGTCGGCCAGCAGTGACGCGCTGCGGGCCGTGAAGAACAGCCGGAACCGGCCCGACCGCCAGGGGCTGGGCAGGGATTTCCGCTTCTGCGGGAGGGTCGTGTCGTCAACGCTCATGTCGTACCTGCCGGCTTCTGCCGGTCCCTTCCTCGATGATCTGGAGCCGACGCCAGGCGTCGCTCCGCTCCGGCTCGGTGGGCGGGTTCTCGACGAGTACGTAGCGGTGGGGTGCCAGGACCCCCGAACCGGCGGCCGGGATGAGGGCGGTCAGTGCCCGGTGGACCCCCTCGGGAGTCAAGGAGGTGTCACCGCGGGCGATGTACGCCGTGAGGTGCGGTTCCGCACCGGCCGCCCCCTCCGCGGTACCGTCCGCCGGCCCGTCCGGTGCGAGCTCCTCGGCCACCAGCACCGGCAGTCCGCCCGCCGCCCGGCCGATGGTCTCGTGCACGGCGGCGGGCGAGACCCAGCAGCCGTCCACTCGGAGCCAGGTGGGCCCGCGTTCGGCGGGACGGACCCCCGTCACCTCGGCCAGCGTCTCCATCGGCACGTCCCCGGCGGCGGCCGCCTCCAGGAGCAGGACCAGCCCGGAGAGGAAACCCTCCGCCTCCTCGGGGGTGAAGAGCGAGGGGGCGGCCCACAGGGAGATGTGCAGCTGGGGCGCTGTCCGGTACGTGAAGGCGAGCAGCCGGGTCGGCAGCGTCTGGGGCGGCCCCCAGGCCAGCTCCTGCTCGGCGTCGTCGCGGTCCTGCGTGTCGGTGCCCAGGAGCGGCGCGGGCAGGGCGCTCACATCGTTGAACACCACGTCCCGGCCGAAGTGGCTGCCGCGCTCGGCGGTGACCCGGTCGATCATCTCCCACAGCCGTACGGAGTCGAACTGGCTGTGCCGGTAGGCGTCGAGCACCGCCCCCCAGGCCCGGGCGACCAGGGCGTCGAAGCCGGGCACCCGGACATCCAGGTGGAGCAGCGCGTCCTGGGAGGCGGTGGTCACCGAACGGGCGACCCGGGGATGGAACCGGTTGGCGCTCGGGACGGCGGTGACACAGCTGTCCTGGCCCGCCCGGTGGGCCACCAGGGCGCACCAGGCGGCCATCAGCACGGTGGCCTCGGGGTGCCCGGTGCGGCGGGCCGCCCCGGCGAGCGCCCGGGCGCCCCGGCGGGAGCGGAGCGTCAGCTGCCGGGCCTCCTCGTCCGTCCCCGGCCTCCTTCCGCGCGGCTCCGCGAACATCTCCTGCGGCCCGGTGCGGATGATCCGCTCCCAGTACCGCAGGGAGGCCTCGGACTTCCGCAGCCCGGCCGGGGACGCCTCCACGGAGGCCAGGTCGACCGGGGGCAGGGAAGTGAGCTCCGGCAGCTCCTTGCCCGCCAGCAGCTCGGCGAACTCCTCGCGCAGGATGGCCATCGCGCTGCCGTCCGCCACCGCGTGGCTGAACGCCAGCGCCAGGTGGACCGGCGCTCCGGCCACGGTGAGCAGGGTGATCCGCAGCGGGAACTCCCGCTCCAGGGCGAAACGCGCGGCCCGGGCGGCCCGCGCCACCGACTCCGCGTACCCCGCCGGATCAGCGGGGGGGTCGGCGTGGTCGACGACGGTCACCGTGAACGTGCCCCCCGCCGACACGACCTGGTCGACCGGTGCGGCCCCCGGCGGGTGCGGGAAGGTGGTGCGCAGCCCCTCGTGACGCCCGGCCAGGGCGCGCAGGGCGTCGGTGACGGCCTCCACGGTGGCGCCCTCGGGGACGGGCCATACATCGTGGATGTTGATGTGGGTGGGGTCGTCCCGCAGGATGCAGCGGATCATGTTGGCCTGGCCCATGGTGAGGGGGCCCCGGCGCTCGTCACCGCCCGCGTAGGCGACGGTGACCGTGGTCGTGGTGGTGTGCGGGGGGTTCGGGTGCATGGTGTCCTTGCCGGCAGCGGGGGTCATCGAGTCACGGCCAGGCCCGCTTCGGCGCTCGCACGAGTCAACGCCTCCCAGTGGTCCATCAGGAGCGCGAAGTCGGCCATGTCGTCGCGGGCCTCGTCCAGGAGCCGGGAGCGGCGTTCGACGAGGACGTCGGCGACCGTCTTGTAGCGGTCGCCGAGCCGCCGGTAGGCGTCGTCGAGGACGTCGAGGCGGAGGGCGCCCGCCGCCCGGTCCAGGCCGGTGCTGTCCCGGACGAACCCGGCGACCTCCGAGGCCCGGATGTGGCCGTCGGCGTCGAGCAGGGTGTCACCCGCCGCCGCCGTCCTCGCGTACACGGCGTTGAGATACGCCTTGGACAGCAGGAACTTCACGAAGCGCACCTGGTACGCGAGGAACCCCTCGTCCGTACGCCGTTCCGCCGTATGGAAGTTGACGATGTGCCGGTTGTGCTGGACGCCGGGCATCCGGGCGTCGTGGAGGAGGTGGATCAGGAAGTAGTCGCTGCCGATGGTGTCGGTGGCGGGCGGCAGCGGGACTCGGCGGTAGACCTCGTGGTCGAGTGCGATGTTGCACATGTCCACGCGCATCGGGCTTACGGGGGCGAGCGTGGTGCGGTCGCCGTCGAACGCGGTGTCCCCGGCGCCCCGGAAGGACTCGTCGATCAGATGTCCGCGCCAGATCTCCGGGTATCCCTCGGGGATCGACAGGCCGATCAGTTCGCGGTACGTGTCCGGGTCGAGTTCGCGGATCTCCGCGACGTCCACCGACATCTCCCCCACGAAGGAGCCGCCGGCCATCGTCACCCGCCGGCTCCCGGCCCCCGGCGGCAGCTTGCTCCGGGTCGCCGACCCGCGTACGTCGTCGGCGCGTTGGCCCAGATAGGTGAGCTCCTCGTGGAGCGGGAAGACCGGTTCGCCGTCGAACTGCTGGTAGCGGCTGTCGGAGTCACGGCGGTGGACGGACGTGCAGCCGAGAGCCTGGGCGATGAGGAACGCCCGGTTGGTGCAGGCGCCGTAGGAGACGCGGGACGGCAGCATCAGTTCCAGCAGCCGGCCCGGCCGGGCTCCACCGGACCGGTCGATCACCGCGCGCAGGAAGTCCCGTTGCTCGTCCTCGTCGAGGTGGTGGACGGTCACACCGGGGGACGGGGGCAGCGCGGCGACCGCCCGCCGGTGCTCGGCGAGCACCGGCGCGGCGGAGGAGTCCAGGACCAGGAGGTGCACCTCGACACCGAACCGCCGTGCCCCGTACGCCGCTTCCTCGCCGACCGCCGCGATGGTGCCGGCGCAGGCCCGGTGGGTGGGCAGGGTCAGACAGACGCGGCGCACGAAGGCTCCCCGCTCCGCGCGGCGGGTGCCGTCTCCTCGACGGGGTCCTGCCACGAGGCGAGCCCCAGCAGTCGGCTGCCCAGGGGGTTCAGCTCGGCCGTGGGGTAGCGCTTGGCCTCGGGCAGCACCGGGTCGCCGACCAGGGTCCGGTTCCAGCGTGGGGTGCGCAGGTGGCGCCAGGACTCCACGCGGGACTTGCGCAACCGCTCGTGCTCCTCCAGCGCGGGCATCATCGACAGGTACTGCACGGCCCGCACCCCGCTCTCGGAGAGGTTGCGCGCCACGCCGTGGGCCAGCAGACCGTTCCAGATGAGCAGATCGCCCGGGCGCAGATCCGGTCGTACGACAGGGAGTTCGTCCCGGTCGATGGTGGGGCGCAGGGGGTCCCGGTCGCCGGGCTGTGCGGTCTTCCACGTGTCGAACTGCCGGAACAGCTCCGGACAGCACTGGAAGCCGCCGGTCTCCGGCCGGGTGTCGTTGAGCGCGATGATGCCCTGCACCCGCTGCGGCGGGACGGCGAGCGTGGTGTCGATGTCCCAGTGGAGCTCGATGTCGAAGCCCCGGTCCGTCGGCTCGATCAGGGCGCGGTCACGGTTGCCCCGGTTGGGCGGGTTGAGGTTGAGCCGGTCCAGGGTGACCCACAGCTCCTCGCAGTCCCATACGTCGACGAACGCGTCGTAGACCCGCTGTGACTGCCGGTTGTCCCACAGAAGCTGGTGGTGGTAGGCCTCCACGAAGCCGTAGATGTGGAGTTGCTGGTCCAGCTCGGACCGCAGCGGCCGGTCCTCGTACCAGCTCTCCGGCCGCTCCGGGTCCAGGCCCTGGAACTCCCACGTGAAGTCCAGCAGTTGACGCGCCACAGGGGCCGGGATCGCTTCCCGGACGATGACGTAGCCGTACGTCTGCCAGTGGGCGAAGTCCTCCTCGGAGAGCACCCGCAGCGGGCGTGACTTGTCGAGCTCCCGCAGGGCGGTCTGCGCGAGGTAGGCCTCGCCGTCCGCGCTGAAGTACGGGATGTCCGACGCCGCGCGGTGCAGGCGGGGCCGACGACGAGGGGCGGGGGTCGTCATGAGGTTGATGGCAGGTCCTTCTCCTCGGCCGGCCGTGCGGCGACCCCGGGGGAGCGGGGTCGCCGCGGACGGCGGGACGGATGGCAGTGCCGTGGCGGGAGGAGCCATGACCACGTCGATCAGCAGGATTGGTCCAGACCGCCCGAGCTGTCAAGTGGCATCCACATATGGGTATATGGGATGCCGTCCTGTACCCGTCGGCCACGGAATCGATACCTGTCGTTCGGTTTTGTTGGTCTAGACAACAGGTGCGTGACCGGCCTAATGTCCAAGGGCGCGGTCAGCTTCGTGACGAGTCGTCACCTCTACTTCTGTCCGCACTCCGGACAGTCGCGGACCTGTTCGCGACCGCCGACGCCACGGCGATGTGGTCCGTATGCCCGAGGGGCGTCCCCGATTGCCGGCCCACACCGAGAAAGATGCGGTTCCATGAACACATCCAGCATCACGGCCCTGCCGGACATCACGCTGAAGAGTCCCGGTGCGGGGCTGATCACGCTGGACCCGGTCCGCACCGCACTGCTGCGGGGCCTGGACGATCTGCTGACCGGCCTCGCCGCGCGGCTCGCCGCCCCCGAGGTGGTGGGGCCGCCCCTGCTGTCCGTCGAGGGGCTGGCACGGCTCGACTTCTTCCGCAACTTTCCCCATCTCGGGGTTTCCGCAGGGCGGTTCGGCCCGGAAGCGCTCGACGGTCTGGCCTCCGGCGGGTCGCCCCAGGACCTGCCGTTGCAGCCGACCGGCCATGTGCTGCCGTCCGCGACCTGCTACGGGCTGCTGCTCTCCCTGGAGGGCGAGGACGTCGGCGAGGACGGGCTGAGGCTCTCGGCGGTCGGCCGCTGCTTCCGCAACGAGACCCACTATGACGGCCTGCGCCGCCTGTGGGGGTTCCACATGCGCGAGGTGATCTACCTCGGCACCAAGGAAGGGGCCACCGAACACCAGGAACGTGGCGGGGAGTTCGTCCAGGAGGTGGCCGGACGGCTCGGCCTGACCCTGACCAGGGCGGCGGCCGACGACCCGTTCTACGACAACAGGGGTTCGCGGGCCCGCCTGATGGCACTGGACCCGGTGAAGTACGAGTACAGCGCCCCCGACGGCACGGCCATCGCCTCCGTCAACCGGCACCGCAACTTCTTCGGCGAGCGGCTGGGCATCCGGGCCGGCTCGCACGGTCCCGCGTACAGCTCCTGCGTCGCCTTCGGCATGGAGCGCTGGGTGCACGCGATGATCCTCGCGCACGGCACCGCCGAGCAGGCCCTGGAGCGGGTCCGCGCCGCCGGTTCCTGAACCGACCCTCAGCCCCGGCCGACCGGCCGTCATGCGAACAGAAGCGTCGTCAGCAGAAGCGCCGTCGGCAGAAGCGCCGTCAGCAGAAGTGCCGTCAACAGAAGCAAAGAGGAGCGATTTCTCCCATGGAACGTGTCGTAGCGTGGCTCAACGAGAAGAACCCCGGACTCGACGGCCCGATCGGCGTCGAGGAGGACCTCATCGAGGCCCGCCTCATCGACTCGATGGACTTCCTGGAGTTCATCGACCTCCTGGAGGAGATCTCGGGCAGCGGCATCGATCTCCAGGAGGTCACCATCGACGACTTCCGCACCCTCGCCCGCGTCAAGGAGCGCTTCCTCGCCGCCGGCGACCTGGCGGAGACGCCGGCCGGCTGAGCCCGGACCGGTGACCCCTCTTCCGCCGCCCCGTGAACAGGGCACGGCCACCGCGCCGCCGGCGGCCGCCGGCGCCTTCGCGCTGGTGGCCACCACCGCGGAGGTGCTGGCGCACCCGGAGCTCGACGAGCGCCTGCTCGCCCCGTGGGAGCGGCGGCGGCTCGCGGGGATCCGGGTGCCGGGCCGCCGCGACGACGTGGTCGCGGCCCGCCTGCTGCTGCGGCTGTGCGCCTCCCGGGCCACCGGGCTGTCGCCGGACGTGGTGGAGCCGGCCCAGCGCTGCCCCGGGTGCGGGAGGGACGGGCACGGCCGGCCGTATCTCCCGGACCACCCCGGCCTGGGGGCGAGCTTCAGCCATGCCGACGGACTCGCCGCGGCGGCGGTCGGACCCGGCCCGGTCGGTATCGACGTGGAACCCCTGACGCGCCGGCCGGGACCCCTGCCCGTACTGCGGCGGCTGCTGTCGGCGGACGCGGTGGACGCCGCCTGCGCCGAGCCGGACCCCGGCCCGGCGCTGCTGCGGCTGTGGGTCCGGCGGGAGGCGCTGTTCAAGGCCGGGTTCAAGGCCGGTGTCGGGGCCGGGCAGTTCGAGGCCCGGCAGTTCGAGGCCGGGCGGTTCGGGGCCGGGCGGTTCGGGGCCGGGCGGGACGACGCGCGGCTGGCCGAGTGGACGGACCACCGCCGTGCGGCCGTGGTGGCGCTCGCGGGCGTCGACGCGGCGGCGGCGGCCCGCCCCGCCGACGGGCCGCTTCTCAGCTCCGGCCCGGCTCCGCCGTCAGGTCGATGAGGCGGCAGACCGTCTCGATGTCGATCTTCACCTGGGCGATCGAGGCCCGGCCCGACAGCCAGGTGATCAGTGCCGAGTGCCAGGTGTGCTCGATGACCCGGACCGCGGAGAGCTGCTCCGGGGTCGGGTTCTCCAGGCCCATCGCGTCCAGGATGATCGCCGTGGTCAGCCGGGAGACGGTGTCCACCTCGGGGCTCACGCTGCGGTCCGCGAAGGTGAGGGCGCGGACCATGGCGTCCGCGAGGTGCGGTTCGCGTTGCAGCGCGCGGAAGGCGCGCATCAGCGTCTCGGCCACCCGCTGTGCCGCGTCGTCGCCGGCCGGCGGGCGTTTGCGGAGTGTGGTGTGCAGGTGCTGGAGCTGGTCCTGCATGGTCGCGACCAGCAGATGGATCTTGGACGGGAAGTAGCGGTAGAGGGTGCCCAGCGCGACTCCGGCGGCCTCGGCCACCTCCCGCATCTGCACTGCCTCGAACCCGCCCCGGCCGGCCAGCTGGGCGCTGGCGTGCAGGATGCGACGGCGACGGGCCTCCTGGCGCTCGGTCAGCGGAGGCGCTGCCGGTCTGGCGTCCGCGGTCATGCTGTCCCCGATCCACGATCCGTGATCCATGGCTTGATCCCGCACCCGGACGGACGAACGCGGTCCGGGCGGGCGCGCACAGCATGCCAGGGCGCCCGTCGTGGCGCGAATCACCTGATCCGCCGCTCACACCGACGCTACCTGCCGGTAGATTCGATGCACGGCGAACGATCAAGTAGGCGACTTGTTCTATCAAGTCTGAAACTTGTTCTAGATTAGCGCGACCGGTTACGCTCCGGCGAACACGCAGTCAGAAGGGGGCCGAGTGTGACCGCTGAGGCCATAGAGACAGGCCCCCGCACGGGCGACGGCAGCTCCACCGGGACCGGCGACCGGCCGTTGCGCATCGCACTCCTCACCTACAAGGGCAATCCGTTCTGCGGCGGCCAGGGCGTGTACGTCCGCCACCTCGGCCGGGAGCTCGCCCGCCTCGGCCACAGCGTCGAGGTGATCGGCGCGCAGCCCTACCCGGTGCTCGACGAGGGCGTTCCGCTCACCGAACTGCCCAGCCTCGACCTCTACCGCCAGCCCGACCCCTTCCGCACCCCGAAGCGCGGCGAGTACCGCGACTGGATCGACCTGGCCGAGGTCGCCACCATGTGGACCGGCGGCTTCCCCGAGCCGCTCACCTTCAGCCTCCGCGCCCGACGCCATCTGCTGGCCCGGCGTGGCGAGTTCGACGTCGTCCACGACAACCAGACCCTCGGCTACGGGCTCCTCGGCGACCTCGGGGCCCCGCTCGTGACGACGATCCACCACCCCATCACCGTGGACCGCAGGCTCGACCTGGCCGCCGCGACGAGCCGCCGCCGGCGTGCCTCCGTACGCCGCTGGTACGCCTTCACCCGGATGCAGAAGCGCGTCGCCCGCAAGCTGGACACCGTCCTCACCGTCTCCGGCTCCTCCCGTGGCGAGATCGTCGAGGACCTCGGCGTGCGCGCCGACCGGATCAGCGTCGTCCACATCGGGGCCGACACCGACCTGTGGTCCCCCGATCCCTCGGTCCCCGAGGTGCCCGGCCGCATCGTCACCACCTCCAGCGCCGACGTCCCGCTCAAAGGCCTCGTCCACCTCGTCGACGCGCTCGCCAAGCTCCGCACCGAGAACCCCGCCGCCCACCTCGTCGTCGTCGGCAAGCGCGCCGAGAACGGCCCGGTCGCCCGCGCGATCGAGCGGCACGGGCTCGCGGACGCCGTCCAGTTCGTCAAGGGCATCAGCGACGCCGAGCTGGTCGACCTCGTGCGCGGCGCCCAGGTCTCCTGCGTGCCCTCGCTGTACGAGGGGTTCTCGCTGCCCGCCGCCGAGGCCATGGCCACCGGCACCCCGCTCGTCGCGACCACCGGCGGCGCGATCCCCGAGGTCTCCGGCCGCGACGGGGAGACCTGCCTCGCGGTGGAGCCCGGCGACGCGGACGCGCTGGCCGGAGCACTGGCCCGACTGCTGGACAGCCCGGAGCTGCGCGCCCGGCTCGGCGCGGCCGGCCGCGAGCGGGTGCTGGCCAACTTCACCTGGGCCCGGGCGGCGGCCGGAACGGCCGAGCTGTACCGTCAGGCGATCACCGCCCGCGGAGTCCGCAGGTGACCGCGCGCCCCCGGGCGACCGCGGACCCGATCGTCGCAACCCGTACCCCCGACCTCGAAGGCAGGCCCCCGTGCTGACCGTCGACTTCACCCGCTTCCCGCTCGCCGCCGGCGACCGAGTGCTCGACCTGGGCTGCGGTGCCGGCCGGCATGCCTTCGAGTGCTACCGGCGCGGCGCGCAGGTCGTCGCGCTCGACCGGAACGCCGAGGAGATCCGCGAGGTCGCCAAGTGGTTCGCCGCGATGAAGGAGGCCGGAGAGGCCCCCGAGGGCGCCACGGCCACCGCGATGGAGGGCGACGCCCTCAACCTGCCCTTCCCCGACGACTCCTTCGACGTCGTGATCATCTCCGAGGTCATGGAGCACATCCCGGACGACAAGGGCGTCCTCGCCGAGATGGTCCGGGTGCTCAGGCCGGGCGGCCGGATAGCGATCACCGTCCCGCGCTACGGCCCCGAGAAGGTCTGCTGGACCCTCTCCGACGCCTACCACGAGGTCGAGGGCGGCCACATCCGCATCTACAAGGCCGACCAGCTCCTCGCCCGGATCCGCGAGGCCGGACTCAAGCCGTACGGCACCCACCACGCCCATGCCCTGCACTCGCCGTACTGGTGGCTCAAGTGCGCCTTCGGCGTGGACAACGAAAAGGCGCTGCCGGTGCGGGCGTACCACAAGCTGCTGGTCTGGGACATCATGAAGAAGCCGCTCGCCACCCGGGTCGCCGAGCAGCTCCTCAACCCGGTCGTGGGCAAGAGCTTCGTCGCCTACGCCACCAAGCCGCACCTTCCGAAGGCCGAGGCGTGACCACTCCCGAACAGACCGAACACCTGGTGCTGCCCGGCGTCCTGACGGCGGCCCAGGCCACCGAGACGGTCGCCGCGCTCGCCGCCGTACAACGGGAGGACGGGGCGCTGCCCTGGTTCCGGGGCCACCACCTCGACCCGTGGGACCACACCGAGGCCGCGATGGCCCTGGACGCGGCCGGCGAGCACCAGGCGGCGGCCCGCGCCTACGACTGGCTCGCGCGCAACCAGAACGCCGACGGCTCCTGGTACGCCGCCTACCACGACGGCGATCCGCGGCAGCCGACCGACCTGGGTCGGGAGAGCAACTTCTGCGCGTACGTGGCCGTCGGCGTCTGGCACCACTACCTCGCCACCGGCGACGACGCGTTCGTCGACCGGATGTGGCCCACGGTCTTCGCGGCCGTCGAATTCGTCCTCGGGCTCCAGCAGCCCGGCGGGCAGATCGGCTGGAAGCGGGAGCCCGACGGAACGCCCGTGGGCGACGCGCTGCTGACCGGCTCGTCCTCGATCCACCAGGCGCTGCGCTGTGCGCTGGCCCTCGCCGAGCGCCGCGAGGAGCCGCAGCCCGACTGGGAGTTGGCGACCGGAGCGCTGGCCCACGCGATCCGCAGCCACCCCGAGCGCTTCCTCGACAAGGGGCGCTACTCGATGGACTGGTACTACCCGGTCCTCGGCGGCGCGGTCACCGGGGCCGAGGCCACCGCCCGCATCCAGGAGGGCTGGGACCGCTTCGTCGTCCCCGGCCTCGGGGTGCGCTGCGTGCTGCCCAACCCCTGGGTGACCGGCGGCGAGAGCTGCGAACTCGCCCTGACCCTCTGGATGACGGGGGAGTCGGACCGGGCCCTGGAGATCCTCCAGTCCGTCCAGCACCTGCGCGCCGAGGGCGGGCTGTACTGGACGGGATACGTCTTCGAGGGCGACCGGGCCTTCTGGCCCGAGGAGCTCACCACCTGGACGGCCGGCTCCCTGCTGCTCGCGGTGGCCGCGCTCGGGGGGGACGAGGCGACCACCGCGGTCTTCGGGGGCGAGCGGCTGCCGGTCGGCCTGGAGCCGGACTGCTGCCGCTGAACGAGCCGGCCCGCCGCTGAACACGCCCTGGGGCGGGCCCTGTTCAGCCGCGGCGCAGCCGGCCCGCCACCGCGTGTCCGATGAAGAGGTAGACCACGGCTGCCAGGCCGTAGCCGGCGACGACGCGCGCCCACGCCTTGTCGAACGTGAACAGGTCGTACGACCAGCCCGCCAGCCAGCGGGCCGCGTCGTGCACCCACTGCACGAAGTCGTTGCCGCGGTTGGCGTCCAGCAGGTACATCAGGATCCAGAGGATGATGACGAAGGCCAGGATGTCGGCCACGACGGCGATGACACGAGCCGCTGAACTGCTTCCTGAACGGGTTCTGGGAGACATGGGACTCTGGTTGCCGCTTTACGCTGGGTGAAACCCGCACGGCCCGCACCGGGTGGCGGCCGGTGGGGCACGGGCGAGGCTGAGCGGGAGTGCCGATCTTCGTCACTCACTGTGACATTCCCGGACGGTTCCGCCCGGTTCAGCCGGTCCGGCGGGTCCGGCCCGCCCGGTCGGTCAGGAGACCCCTCCTCCGAGAGGGGCGGCGGCCTCCGCGGGTCCCGCCGGGGTCAGAGCAGATCGTCACCCGTGCCGTCGTAGTCCCTCTCCTCGCCCTCGGGGCACAGGGGGTCCGCGCCGGTCAGGGCGAGGACCAGACAGGCGCCGTAGGACGAGCCGTCCAGCTCGTCCCGCACGTTCAGCGTTCCGCCGACGCCGTCCTCGTCGGGTTCGAACCCCGCCGGGTCCAGGCCGAGCCGTCGCGCGAACTCGTCGACCGAGGCGAGCAGCCGGTCGCGCGCGGTCCCGTCCGCCCGTGCCCCGCCCTCCGGAGGCCGGAGGACCACGAGGAGATCGGCGAGGAAGCCCCGGCGCACTCCGTCGGGATCGGCCGCCTCGAACGCCATCGACACCGGCCGGAGCTCGGCGACCAGCGGCAGCCAGGCGCGCAGCGCTTCCTCGGCGGTGTGCACCCGCCGCAGGTTCAGAGAGACGCGGCAGACCACGTCGTCGGGGGAGAACCTCATCAGTGGGTCACGTATCCGTTCTTCGCGATGGCTCCGACACGTTGGCGTGGGAGCAGTCCTTGCCTTCATTCTCTCGCCGTCGACGGGGCCCTCCGACCCCCGGTCGTCCTGCGGAATCCGGATGATCGGCCCGGGCCCCACCGGTTAGGGTGCGCCGCATGACGCTTCTCTCCCACGACCGCTACTGCGACGAGATCCTGGCCCAGAACGACGCCCTGCGCGCGGTGCTGACCGGCGCCGACCTTACCGCGACCGTCCCCACCTGTCCCGACTGGACCCTGCGGGAGCTGGCCGTGCACGTCGGCGGCGCGCACCGCTGGGTCGGCGAGATCGTCCGCACCCGCGCCACCGAGGCCATAGCCGAGGACAAGGTGCCCGGCAGCGAAGGCCCGGGCGGCGACGACCCGGCCGCGCTGGACTCCTGGCTCGCCGAGGGGGCCGAGGCCACCGTCGCCGCGCTGCGGGAGGCGGGGCCGGATGCCGAGGTGTGGACCTGGGGCTGGGAGCGGCGTGCGGCCTTCTGGGCGCGGCGCATGACGCACGAGACCGTCGTGCACCGGGCGGACGCGGCGCTCGCCGCCCGTGCCCCGTACACGGTGGACGCCGACGTGGCCGCCGATACCATCGAGGAATGGCTGCGCATCGTCTCCTTCTCGCAGCAGGGCGGCGACCCGGAGGCGGCCGAACTGGTCGGAGGCGGCCGATCGTTGCATCTGCACGCCACCGACGTGCCCGGCGCCGAGTGGCTGATCGAGTTCGGCGACGACCGCTTCACCTGGCGGCACGCGCACGACAGGGCCACGGTCGCGCTGCGCGGACCGCTCACCGACCTGATGCTCGTCTTCAACCGCCGACTGGAGCCGACGAGCCCCCGGGTCGAGGTGCTCGGCGACGCCGCGCTGCTGGACTTCTGGCTGGACCGGTCGTCGTTCGGCTGAGCGGGAGCGCTCCGGTGACGCCCTACTGGCCGTTCAGCTCCGCCAGGACCCGCAGCGTGTGCGGGTCCGGGGCGGTGACCAGCAGATCCGTCACCGGGCCCGTACGCCACAGCTCCAGCCGCTCCGCGATGCGGGCGCGCGGCCCGATCAGGGAGATCTCGTCGGCGAACGCGTCGGGCACCGCCCGCACCGCCTCCTCCTTGCGGCCCTGGAGGAACAGCTCCTGGACCCGCCGGGCCTCCTCCTCGAACCCCATGCGGGCCATCAGGTCGGCGTGGAAGTTGCGGGCCGCGTGCCCCATCCCGCCGATGTAGAAGCCGAGCATCGCCTTCACCGGCCACAGCCCCTCGGCCACGTCGTCGCAGACGTGCGCGCGGGCCATCGGCGCGACCATGAAGCCGTCACGGAGTCCGGCGAGCGAGGCCCCGTGGACGTCCGTGCGCAGCGGCGACCAGTACAGCGGCAGCCAGCCGTCCGCGATCTCCACCGTCTGCGCGATGTTGTTCGGCCCCTCCGCGCCCAGCAGGACGGGGAGCGACGCCCGCAGCGGATGCGTGATCGGCTTCAGCGGCCTGCCGAGCCCGGTGGCGTCCGGACCGGTGTACGGATGGGAGTGGAAGCGGCCCGCCAGCTCCACCGGAGCCCGCCGTGCCAGCACCTGCCGGATCACCTCGACGTACTCGCGGGTCGCGGTCAGCGGGCTCCTGGGGAACGGCCGCCCGTACCACCCCTCCACCACCTGCGGCCCGGACAGGCCGAGGCCGAGCAGCATCCGGCCGCCGGAGAGATGGTCCAGGGTCAGTGCGTGCATGGCCGTCGCGGTGGGGGTGCGGGCCGCCATCTGGACGATGCCGGTGCCCAGCCGGATCCGGGAGGTGTGGGCGGCGATCCAGGTCAGCGGCGTGAAGGCGTCCGACCCCCAGGCCTCCGCCGTCCACACCGAGTCGTAGCCGATCCGCTCTGCCTCCTGGACCAGGGCGAGTTGACCGGGGTCCGGGCCGCGGCCCCAGTATCCGAGCGCGAGTCCGAGCCGCATTCCGCTCCCTCCAGCCGTAACTGACGTAACGTCAGACATGGGTGACCGGGTTGGACTGTACGACAACGGCCCCCCGCCCGGAAGGGCGAGGGGCCGTGACGTGTGCCGCGGCGTACGGATCAGCCGCGCTGGATGCCCGTGGTGTCCTGAAGGACACCACGACGGCCGTCCTGCGTCTGGGCGATGAGGCTCTGGCCGCGCTGCTCCACCGCGAGGTACCAGGTGCCCGGCGCCAGCTCGGCGATCGGGTTCGGCGAACCGTCCTCGCCGTACAGCGGGCGGGCCACCGGAACGGCGAACCAGAACGGGGTGAAGTCGCCCGCCGGGGCCGCGCCGCCCTGCGAGGGCTGCTGGGCCTGCGCCTGCTGCGCCTGCGCCGGGTCCGCCTGGGCGGACTGGCCCTGCTGCGGAGCGCCCGGGTAGCCGTAGCCCTGGCTCGGCTGGGCACCGTACGGCTGCTGCTGCTGCTGGTGGCCGGCCGGGAAGCCGTAGCCCTGGCCGGGGCCCGCGCCGTACGGGGCCTGTCCGGCCCCTACGCCCTGCGCGGGGGAGGCCGGGCTGACGAGCGGGGCCTTGAGCGCGGGGATCATCGGACCGGCGACGGCACCCGCGACGAGCACGATGGCGGCCAGCAGGCCGAGGATCAGGCCCGCGCCGGCGCTGTTGACGTCGAGGATCGTCCAGAAGGCGGTCCACAGCGCGAAGACGGTGAGCGCCGCACCGAACTGGCCGAGGTCGAGGCCGACGACCTTGCGGCCCGGCATCGTACGGCTGACGATCAGCAGCGCCGCGCCGATGACTCCGGCGAGGAAGACGCTCATCAGGAGTCCGAGCGAGTCCCAGGCGTTCGGGCTGTCGAACCGGGAGCAGTCGACGCCCTGCGGGCAGTCGTAGCTGGAGAAGTCGAGGAAAGAGGCGATGAACAGCACGACCGCTGCTCCGATCACCACGCCGTCGCCTCGAGTGAGGGATCGGATATTCACGTGAAGGTCCTTAGTCGGTCGTCTCGTCGGGGCGGTCGTCGCTGCCGCCGGTGCGGCTCATGGCTCGGGAGCGGCTCCCCATCGTACGGATGAATCTATCGTCTGCCCGGGCGGGTCGCGTCCGTGCCCGGATCATGAGCGGTCATCCCCCCAATATCGCCGCAGAACTACCCCTTCAGGTAGCTGCTAATGCCGTCGGCCATGCCCTGCGCCGCCTTCTGCCGCCAACTCGCGCTGGTGAGCAGGGCCGCGTCCTCCGGGTCACGCATATTGCCGCATTCCACAAACACTTTGGGCACGGTCGACAGATTCAGTCCGCCGAGATCATTACGCGTGTCCAGTCCGGTTTTTCCGCCGATGTAATTGGAAGGCTCGCTTCCGGTCGTGCGGACGAAGTGTCCGGCGATCCTCGCGCCGAGATCGGCCGAACTCCTCACGATCTTCGAGGTGTCGGCCCCGCCGCCCTTCACCTCGGCGGGCAGGATCACGTGGAAGCCCCGGTTGCCCACGGCCGACCCGTCGGCGTGCACCGAGACCACCGCGTCGGCCTTCGCCTCGTTCCCGATCCGGGCCCGCTCGTCGATGCACGGCCCGAACGGCCGGTCGCCGTCGTGGGTCAGCCGGACCCGGGCGCCCTCGGCCTCCAGCAGGGTGCGCAGCCGGTGGGACACGTCGAGGGTGAACCGGGCCTCCGCGTAGCCGTCATCGGTGGACGTACCGGTCGTGTCGCACTCCTTGCGGCCGGTGCCGATGTCGACCTTCTCGTTGATCTCCCGGGTGTGATCCCGGTTGCGCGGATTGTGTCCCGGGTCGATCACCACGGTCCGGCCGGTCAGCGGTCCCCGCGGCAGCGGCTTCGCGGAGTCGGAGGGAGAAGCGGTTCCGGCCGGCTCCGGCTGCTTCCCGGCCGGTGCGGGGGCCGTCGGGGAGGCGGCGTCCGCACCGGGCCGGGGCGAGGCCGCACCGGCCCCGTCGGCTTCCGGGCCGCCGCCGCATCCGGCGGCGGTCAGGCATACGGCGGCCAGCGCGGCGGCCACGGAGAGGGGCCGGGCGCGGCGGGTGGGGGGAGGGCTGTCGTCGTACGGCACGCGGCGATGCTACCCACCCGCCTGTCCCGAGGGCTCGGACCGAGGCCTGTGCGACCGCCTGTGTGACCCGGATACCGCTCCCGTACGGCTCAGACCCCGGCGGCCGTGCGGCGCAGCACGCGCAGCGAGTCCGTCACCGACACCTCGGTGAACGCCCCGGAGGCCAGCGCCCGCAGGTAGATCCGGTAGGGGGCCTGCCCGCCGTCGGCCGGGTCGGGGAACACGTCGTGGATCACCAGCAGCCCGCCGACGGCGACATGCGGGGCCCAGCCCTCGTAGTCGGCGTTCGCGTGCTCGTCGGTGTGCCCGCCGTCGATGAAGACGAGCCCGAGCGGTCCGGCCCACACGGCGGCGACCTGCGGGGAGCGGCCGACGAGCGCCACCACGTGGTCCTCCAGGCCGGCCCGGCGCAGCGTGCGGCGGAACGTCGGCAGGGTGTCCATCAGCCCGACCTCCGGGTCCACCACGCTCGGGTCGTGGTACTCCCAGCCGGGCTGCTGCTCCTCGCTGCCCCGGTGGTGGTCGACGGTGAGCGCGCTCACCCCGGCTCCCCGTGCCGCGTCAGCGAGCAGGATGGCGGACCGCCCGCAGTACGTGCCCACCTCCAGCAGCGGCAGCCCGAGCGCACCGGCCTCGGTGGCGGCGGCGTACAGGGAGAGACCCTCGTGGACCGGCATGAAGCCCTTGGCGGCCTCGAACGCGGCGAGGATCTCCGGCGTCGGCCCGGCCGGCCCGGCGGGTGCGGCCAGCCCGGCGGGTCCGGCGGGTGCGGCGGGTCCGGCGGACGCGGCGGCGGACTCGTCGGTCACGGGGTTCCTCCAGGTGGGGCGGGTGAGTGCGGAACGGCGCCCCATCGTGCCGTACGCCCCCGCCGAAGGGATCGGCGGGGGCGTACGAGGGGTGAGCCCGGGTCCGGGCGGGTCCCGGCGAAGCCATGGCCCGTGAGGTCAGCAGCTCTGCCAGAGCCGGGTCATGACGCGGACGCCGAAGCGCAGGCCCTCCAGCGGGACGCGCTCGTCCACACCGTGGAAGAGGCGGCCGTAGTCGAGGTCGTGCGGGAGCTTCAGGCCCTTGAAGCCGAAGCAGCGGATGCCCAGGTGGGTGAAGGCCTTGGCGTCGGTGCCGCCCGGGTTGCAGTACGGGACGGGGTGGCCGTCCGGGTCCTCGGCGCGGACGGCGTCGCACATCGCGTCGACCAGCGGGCCGTCGAACGTCGTCTCCATCGCGATGTCGTGGTTGACCCACTCGCGGCTGACGGAGGGGAGCAGGAGCCGGTCGATCGTGTCGATCAGTTCCTGCTCGTGACCGGGGAGGAACCGGCCGTCGACGCGGGCGGTGGCCTTTCCGGGGATGACGTTGGTCTGGTAGCCGGCGGTGAACATGGTGGGGTTGGCCGAGTTGCGGAGCACCACCTGCATGAAGTCCGCGACCGGGCCGAGCCGGGCGAGGCTCGCCTCGATGTCGTTCTCGTCGAACTCCACGCCGTAGAGCCGGGCGGCCTCCTCCAGCAGGGCGCGGACCGGTTCGATCAGCCGGACCGGGAAGGTCTCGCGGCCGATCCGGGTGAGGGACTCGGCGAGGTCGGTGACCGCGTTCTCGTCGTTGGGCGACGAGCCGTGGCCGGCCCGGCCGTTGGCGGTGAGCTCCATCCAGGCCATGCCGCGCTGGGCGTTCTCGATCGGGTAGAGCCGGCGCGTGTCGTCGAGGGCGAAGGAGAAGCCGCCGCCCTCGCCGATCGCCTCGGTGACCCCGGAGAAGAGGTCCGGCCGGTGCTCGACGAGCCAGTGGGCGCCGAACTTGCCGCCCGCCTCCTCGTCGGCGAGGAAGGCGAGCACCACGTCGCGGGCCGGCCGTGCGCCGGTGCGGGCGAAGTGCCGGGCGGTGGCGAGCATGACCGCCACCGTGTCCTTCATGTCGATCGCGCCCCGGCCCCAGAGGTAGCCGTCGCGGATCTCGCCCGAGAACGGCGGCACCTGCCACTCGGCGGCGTCGGCGGGGACGACGTCCAGGTGGCCGTGGACCAGCAGGGCGCCCCGGGCGGGGTCGCTCCCGGCGACCCTGGCGATGACGCTGGCCCGGCCCGGGGCGGACTCGACCAGTTCGGAGGCGATGCCCACCTCGGCGAGGCGGTCCACCACCCAGTCGGCGGCGGCGCGCTCGTCGCTGGTCGGGTTGGAGGTGTCGAACCGGATCAGTTCGGCGCAGAGGTCGACGACCTCGGTCTGGGCCTGCTCGGAGGCGGGGGTGAGGCTCATGCTGCTCCTGCCGGAGTGGTCGCGCGGGCGGCGGGGGCGGGGCCGGCGCCGTCCTCGTCGTCCAGGGTGGAGGTGCCGTACGGCTTGACCCAGCCCAGCAGGCCGAGGGCGCAGTACAGCAGGAAGGCGACGGCCAGCGAGTTGAGGGCCGGGATGCCGCCGTCGTAGAACTTGCCGACGCAGAACGCCACGACCCAGATGACCAGGGACATCGGCACCCAGGTGGGCGAGGTGAGCGGCAGGGTCTCCGCCTCCCGGGTGTCGTCCAGCGGCTTGCGCATCCGCTTCACGACCCAGTACTCGGCGACGATGATGCCGCCGATCGGCGGGATCATCACGCCCAGCAGGGAGAGGAACTCCGTGAAGTGGGTCATGATGCCGACCGCGGACAGGAGCGTGCCGGCGATGCCGAGGACGACGGTGACCACGCCGCGGTGCAGCCGCTTGCGGAAGACGACCTGGAAGAAGTTGACGACGCCGAGCGAGGAGCCGTACAGGTTCCAGTCGTTGATCTTCGCGGTGGACATCAGGACCACCATCACACCGAAGGCGCCCGAGGTGGAGAGCACGATGTGGGAGACGTCGCTCGACTTCACCAGGTGGCCGAGCAGTACGCCGACCATGCCGACGATGTACTCGGAGAGGATCATCGAGGAGGCGCTCTGCACGAAGACGTGCGAGCCCTTCTTGTTGTAGCGGGTCATCTCCGGGGAGACGATGGCGCCGGTCATGTAACCGCCCGCGATGGCGGTGGCGGCGACGGCCAGCGGGATCGCCTCGCCGGGCGGCGGCGAGCTGATGAGCTCGCTGATCGAGTGGTCGTTGAGGGTCGTGATGATCGACCAGGCGACCATGCCGAAGAACAGTGGGGTGACGATCTTGGCGAACAGGGCCATGTACCTGAAGCCGAAGATGACCAGGCCCGTGATGGCGACGCCCGCGATCACGCACCACATCCAGGACGGTCCGCCGACCAGCGCCGAGACGCTGTTGCCGAAGATCGTGTTCTGGACGCCGAACCAGCCGACCAGGCTGACCGCGATGACGAAGCTGACCAGTGCCGAACCGTTGCGGCCGAAGCCCGTCCAGCGGGTGAGCATCGGGGTCGCCAGACCCTCACGCATACCGGCCAGACCGATCGCGAAGATCACGATCTCCAGGATCACCGCGCCGAGCGTGAAGGCGAGGAAGGCGTCCCCGAAGGTCATGCCGACGCCGATGGTGGCGCCCAGCGTGAACTGGGAGATCGAACCGGACTGGGCCAGCCACTGAAGCAGCATGGACCAGAAGCCGAAGCGCTTGTCGCGCGGGACCCGCGAGAGCGAGTAGTCGTCGCTGCCGATGCTCTTGGCTTCGGGGGCCGTGGCGCCGGCCTGGGGCGCGGATGCCATCAGGACTCCTGGGTGGTGCGGCCGAGGGTCTGGAGGCGAGCCAGCGACCCGTAGCGGTTGACGAGGTTGTCGAACTCCACGGCGTCGTGGAAGTCCAGCTGCCCGGCGCCGAAGCCCTTGGCGACCTCCACGGCGTAGCGGGCGGCGGACGCGATGTCGCTCTCGTGACTCGCGCCCGTCTGGCAGCCCGGTACCGCGGCGGCCGAGGTGACCGCGAGACCGACGACGGGAGCGGCGGTCGCGGTGGCGGGCTGGAGGATCGAATTGATGTGGTGTGCACCGTTACCGTACGGCGTGATGTCCTGGGTGGTCACGGGGTAGGTGACCAACGGCTCACCGGTCACCACGGCCAGCAGCTCGCCGAGCTGCTCGCTGACCCGGAGCACCCAGCCCTCCTTGACGGTGGGTGACAGGGCCAGGCCCTTGTGGTTGATGATCCGGTTGCCCTTGGTGGTGTCGATGGAGAGCACGGCCTCCATGTCGGCGGTCACCTCGTGCCGGTTCATCGTGGCGATGTCCACGGGCGAGCCCATGAACGGCACCGGGTCGTGCGGCTCGGTCGGCGCGTTCGGGCAGATGTGGGTGGCGACGACCACGTCGCCGGGCAGCACATCGCCGCGACGGCGCATGTCGAGCAGTTTGGCGGCCGTGGCGATGGCCGCGGCCGCGCCGTCGGCGTCGGAGACCAGACCGGTCACCTCGGGCCGGGCGCCGATACCTCCGAGCCGGCCCACCACACCGAGGGTGCGGGCGCTGCCGCCCGCCGTCCGGCCGCGGGAGCCGGGGATGCGGACGAGCACGAAGTCCGTCGAGCCCTGGTCACCCATGACGGTGGTGACCTGCGCGGACGAGCCCTCGGCCCCCGCTGCGGCGTCGAGGTACCCGACGACCGTCTTGGCAGTGACCTGGGGATCGTCCAGCAGCTCGACGATGTCCAGTACGTACTTCAACATGGGGGCTCTTCTCCTGATCCTGACACCCGCCCGGCGCTCGACGGGGGAGAGCGCGGGGCGGGGTGCTGAGGCAACATTCGGGATCGGATAGCGTTGAGCGCAACTGTTTCCCGCTATATGCAATTCTGGTCTGAATGGTGAGATGACGATGGCCGAATTCGATCTCGACCGGCGTACGCCCGCCGGGGCGCTGCAGACCGTCGACCGGGCGCTCCTGGTGCTGCTCGCCTTCGAGCGCACCCGGCCCGACTGGGGCGTCACCGAGGTCGCCGAGGAGTTCGGCTGGGACACCTCCGCCGCCCAGCGGCTGCTCGCCACCCTGGCGGGCCGGGGCTTCCTGGTCTCCGATCCGGCCACCCGCCGCTACCGCATCGGCCCCGCCGTACTGCGGCTCGGCCGGCTCTGGGAGCGCTCGGGCTCGCTGGAGCTGCTGGCCGGTCCGGTCCTGGAGGAGCTGCGCCGTACCACCGGTGACACGGTGCTCTTCTGCCTTCCGGACAGCTTCCACATGCGCTGCGTGGCCGCCGAGGAGGGCGAGACCGGACCGCTGCGCTACTACCCGCTGGTCGGTGAGCTCTACCCGGCGCACGCGGGGGCGACCAGTAAGTCCTACTACGCCTATCTGCCCGACGAGCAGCGCCACCGGCTCTTCCGGGGCCGCCCGATGGCTCGCTTCACCGACCGCACGGTCACCGAACCGGACCTGCTGGAACGGGAGTTCATCAAGATCCGGGCCCAGGGATACGCCTGGACGGTCGGCGAGTACGACACCGGGATCGCCACCGTCGCCGTACCGGTGTTCCTGGGGCGCGAGCCGTACGGAAGCCTCAGTCTCGGTGGCGGGGAGGACCGGTTCCGGGGGGCGCCCGAGGACCGGCTCGACGCGCTGCGCCACGCGGCCCAGCTGCTGGAGCAGCGCCTCACCCACCCGCCGCAGCGGCCGAAGCCCCGCGCCCGGCGGCCCCGCACCACCTGACCGGCCCGCACCACCTGACCGGCCCGATGCGCCTACCCGAGGCTCACCACCTGATCGACCCGATGTGCCCGACGTGTCCGACCCGCCCGACGTACCCGAGGAACCCCGTGAATCTGCTTCTGCTCTCCAACTCCACCCAGTTCGGCTGCGGTTACCTGGAACACGCCCTCGACACCGTCACCGCGTTCCTCCCCGCGAACGCGCGACTCGCCTTCGTCCCGTACGCGCTCGCCGATCACGCCGCGTACACCGCCCGCGTCCGCGAGGCGCTGGAGCCGTCCGGCATCACCGTGCGCGGCGTCCACGAGAACCCCGACCCGGTCGCCGAACTCGCCTCGTCCGACGCCGTGTTCATCGGCGGCGGGAACTCCTTCCGGCTGCTCGCCGCTCTCCACCGCACCGGTCTGCGCGAGGCCGTGCGCGACGCGGTGCGGGGCGGGCTGCCCTACATGGGCGCCAGCGCCGGGACCAACATGGCCGCCCCGACCCTGCGCACGTCCAACGACATGCCCATCGTGCAACCGCCGTCCTTCGAGGCGCTGGGCCTGGTCCCGTTCCAGATCAACCCGCACTATCTGGACCCGGACCCGTCCAGCACCCACAAGGGCGAGACCCGCGAGGAGCGGCTCACCGAGTTCCTGGAGGAGAACGACGTACCCGTGCTCGGGCTGCGCGAGGGCTCCTGGCTCCGCGTCGACGGGGAGCGGGCCCACGTCCAGGGCGCGCGTCCCGCCCGGCTGTTCTCCCGTGCGGCCGAGCCTCAGGAGCTGCTGCCGGGGTCCGACGTGTCCTGGCTGCTCGCGACGGTGCCGCGGTTCGATACCCCGGTGCGCTGACCGCGCTCGGCCCCGGCCCGGGCGGCTCGCGCGGTCTGCGCGGCCCGCGCGTCGTCCGCGCTGCTCGCCAGGAGCACCGGGTGGGGGGAGGGCCGCTGCGAGGGCAGGAACGCCGCCAGCACCAGGCCGATCAGCACCGCCCCCGTGGCGATCAGGAACGAGATCCGGAAGCCCTCCATGGACGGCACCTGGACCGAGCCCATCGTCACGGAGGTGTTGGCCAGCACCATGCCGATGACGGCGCTCGACACCGAGGTGCCGATGGACCGCATCAGCGTGTTGAGGCCGTTGGCCGCGCCGGTCTCCGACGGGTCGACGGCCCCGATGATCAGGGCGGGCAGCGAGGAGTAGGCGAGGCCGATCCCGGCGCCGAGCACCACCGCGATCAGCACGGTCTGCCAGGCGGCGCCGAGCAGCCCGAGCCCGGCCCCGTAACCGACCGCGATGACCAGCAGGCCGAGCATCAGCGTGGCCTTGGGGCCTCTGCGGGCCGAGATCCGGGCGTACAGCGGGGCGACGAACATCATCGTCACGCCGAGCGGGGCCACGCAGAGCCCGGCGACCACCATGGACTGGCCGAGGCCGTAGCCGGTGGACGTGGGCAGCTGGAGCAGTTGCGGCAGGACCAGGGAGACCGCGTAGAAGGCGACCCCGACCATGATCGAGGCGAGGTTGGTGAGGAGCACCTCGCGGCGGGCGGTGGTGCGCAGATCGACGAGCGGTGCCGGGGTCCGCAGTTCGAACAGGCCCCACAGCACCAGCGTGGCGACGGACGCGGCGAGCAGTCCGAGGGTCGGGGTCGAGGTCCACCCCCAGTCGCTGCCCTTGGTGACCGGCAGGAGGAGAAGGACCAGGCCGAGCGAGAGCCCGAGGGCGCCGACGCCATCGAAGGTGCCGGGCGCGCGCAGCGGCGGCTCGGGGACGAGCGCGTACGTGAGCGCCATCGCGAGCAGTCCGAGCCCGGCCGATCCGAGGAACAGCGCGTGCCAGTCGGCGTGCTGGGCGACCAGCGCCGCGGCGGGCAGCGCGAGCCCGCCGCCCACCCCGATCGAGGAGCTCATCAGGGCCATCGCCGAGCCGAGCCTCTCGCGCGGCAGCTCGTCGCGCATGATGCCGATGCCGAGCGGGATGGCGCCCATGGCGAAGCCCTGGAGCGCGCGGCCGGTGATCATCACGACCAGGTCGTCGGTGGAGGCGCAGATCAGCGAGCCGGCCACCATGACGGCGAGCGAGGCGAGCAGCATCCGCCGCTTGCCGTAGAGGTCGCCGAGCCGCCCCATGATCGGGGTCGAGACGGCGCCCGCGAGCAGCGTGGCGGTCATCACCCACGTGGCGTTGGCCGGGTCGGTGTCCAGCAGGACCGGCAGGTCCTTGATGACCGGGACGAGCAGGGTCTGCATGACCGCGACGGTGATGCCCGCGAAGGCGAGTACGGGCACGATGGGGCCGGAGCGCGCTCCGCGCGGCTCGGAGAGCTCCCGGGTGCGCCGTATCTGTTTCGTCCGTCGCATACGTGGGGCCTCCGGGCAGGGTCACCACCCGGGCTCCCCCCAAGTGCGTGCATGGTGAACACTTCCCGGCCGTGCCTTATTCCGGTCCGGATCCACCGGTCTCCTGACCTTCCGTCAGATTGAAACGTGTTCTACTCTTGCGCCGTTCCAACGGCCCCGACCGGCGAGGACTCGCATGGGCATCGGCACAGGCACAGGCACAGGCGCAGACACGGGCACGGGCACACGCATCGGCACCGGCATCGGGATCACCGAGGAGCACCGCGCGCTGGCGCACTCCGTGCGGGGATGGCTGTCCCGCGCCGCACCACCTGGCGAGGTGCGCAGGATCCTCGACGCGGGGAGCCCGGCCACCCCCGGTGTACGCCCGGCCCACTGGGAGGGGCTCGCCGCGCAGGGGCTCACCGGCATCCATCTGCCCGAGGAGTACGGGGGTGGCGGCGGGGGCCTCCTCGACCTCGCCGTCGTCCTGGAGGAGGCCGCGTACGCCTCGCTGCCCGGCCCCTGCCTCGCGACCGCGCTCACCTCCGCCGTGCTGCGTCACGCGGTGGCCGCCGGGGCCGAGGAGCTGGGCGGGCCGCTCCGGGAGCTCGCCGCGGGGGACCGCACCGCCGCCCTCGCCCTCGGGCCCGGCACCCTCACCGCCACCCCGGCCGAAGGCGGCCACCGGCTCGACGGCACCGCGCCGCCCGTCCTGACCGCCGAGGCGGCCGACCTGCTCCTGCTGCCCGCCGCCACGCCCGACGGCGAGCGCTGGTTCCTCGTCGGCGCCGGGGCCGAGGGGATCGCCGTGCGCCCGCACCGCAGCGTCGACCCGACCCGGCCCACCGCCGAGGTGCGCGCCGACGCCGTCCTCGTACCGGCGCACCGGGTGCTGCCCCTGGACTCCGCGCTCGTCCGCGACCTGGCAGCCGTCCTCCTCGCCGCCGACGCCTGCGGGAGCGCCGCCCGGAGCCTGGACACCGCCGTCGGGCACGCCACCGTACGCGAGCAGTTCGGACGGCCCATCGGGGCGTTCCAGGCCGTCAAGCACCTCTGCGCCGACATGCTCGTCCGCCTCGAACAGGCCCGCGCCCTCACCTGGGACGCCGCCCGCGCCGCCGACGAATCCGCCCGCGCCGCCGACGAGGCCGGCCGGTCAGCCCCCGGCCGGGCCGGGGCGGCGGGTTCCGGCGGCGAACCCGCCCGGTCCGACGGCACGGGGTCCGGGGCGCGCGGGCTCACCGCCGCGCTCGCCGCCGCCGCCGCACCCGAGGCCGCTTACACCTGCGCCAAGGACGCCATCCAGATCCTCGGCGGCATCGGCTTCACCTGGGAGCACGACGCCCACCTCCAGCTGCGCCGGGCCGTCCTCGCCCGCCAGCTCCTCGGCGCCGGCGACCCGCACCGGCTGCGCGCCGCCCGCCTCGCCGAGGCCGGAGCCCGCCGCGAACTGGCCCTCGAACTCCCCGCCGAGGCCGCCGGGCACCGCGCCGAGGCCCGCCCCCACCTCGCCGCCGCCCGGGGCCTGACACCGGCCGGGGCCCGCCGCGCCCTCGCCGCTACCGGCTACGCGGCTCCGCATCTCCCCGCCCCGTACGGCCTGGACGCCGGCCCCGTACAGCAGCTGGCGATCCAGCAGGAGTCGAGGGAACAGGGCATCCGCCTCAGTGACCTGTCCATCGCCACCTGGGTGGTGCCGTCCCTCATCGCGTACGGAACCGAGGAACAGCGGGAGCGCTATCTGCCGGCCACCCTGCGCGGCGACCTCCAGTGGTGCCAGCTCTTCTCGGAGCCCGAAGCCGGGTCCGACCTCGCCGCGCTGCGCACCCGCGCGGTACGCACCGACGAGGGGTGGAGGATCACCGGACAGAAGGTCTGGACGAGTGCCGCCCGCACCGCCGACCACGGCATCCTGCTGGCCCGCACCGACCCGGACGCCCCCAAGCACCGCGGACTCACCTACTTCCTGGTCGACATGAAGAACGCCGAAGGCATCGGCATCCGTCCGCTCAAGGAGATCACCGGCGAGGCCCTCTTCAACGAGGTGTACTTCGACGACGTCCTGCTGCCCGCCGACGCCGTCGTCGGCGAGGTCGGCGGCGGCTGGCGGGTCGCCCGCGACACCCTGGGCAACGAACGCGTCCACATGGCCGACCAGATGGTCTTCGACAGCGGACTCGAAGCCCTGATCGCCCGCTCGGCCGGGCTGGACGGGGCCACCCGCACCCGGATCGGCGCGCTCACCGCCGAGGCCCACGCGCTCGCCTGCGTCCAACTGCGCACCACGCTCCAGCAGGTCTCCGGCCGCGGACCGGGCGCCGGGGCCTCGGTCCGCAAACTCGTCCAGACTCTCCACCAGCAGAAGGTCGCCGAACTCACCCTCGAACTCCTCGGCCCGGACGGGGCGGTGGACGAACCGGCGGCGGGGGAGCGGGCCCTTGGCGGCTTCCTGATGTCGCGCTGTCTGACCATCGCGGGCGGCACCACCCAGATCCAGCTCAACGTCGTCGCCGAACGGATCCTCGGCCTTCCCCGGGACTGACCGCACAGGACAACAAGAGGAGTCGGACATGAAGGCCTACATCGTCGGCGTCGGCATGACGAGGTTCGAGAAGCCCGAGACCCGCGACTGGCAGTACTGGGACATGGTCCGCGAGGCGGGCACCGCGGCCCTCGACGACGCGGGCGTCCGCTACGACCAGGTCGAACAGGTCCCCGTCGGCTACTGCTTCCAGGCCTCCACCGCCGGACAGCGGGCCGTCTACGAACTGGGCCTGACCGGCGTCCCCGTCTACAACGTCAACAACAACTGCGCCACCGGCTCCACCGCCCTGATGCTGGCCCGGCAGTTCGTCGAGGGCGGCGGCAGCGACTGCGTCCTCGCGGTCGGCTTCGAGAAGATGGCCCGCGGTTCGCTGGGCGGCGGCGCGGACGCCGGCGGTGACTTCGCGGCCTCGCCGGTCGCCCGGCACTACGGGATCATGGCCGCCGCCCACGGCTTCGGGACGTCCCCGCCCACCGCCCAGATCTTCGGCAACGCGGCCCGCGAGCACATGGAGCGGTACGGGACGACGCCCGCGCAGCTCGCCGCGGTCGGGGCCAAGAACCACCGGCACTCGGTGAACAACCCGTACGCCCAGTTCCAGGACCCGTACACGGTCGAGGAGGTCCTCGCCGCCCGCACCGTCCACCGCCCCCTCACCAGACTCCAGTGCTCGCCCACCTCCGACGGAGCGGCGGCCGCCGTCGTCGTGTCCGAGCGGTTCGTCGAACGGCACGGTCTGGCGGAGCGGGCGGTGGAGATCGCCGCCCAGGCCATGACCAGCGACACCGAGGCCTCCTTCGCCTCCGGCAGCTGCATCGACGCGGTCGGAGCCCCGATGTCCCGGGCCGCCGCCCAGCGGGTCTACACGGCCTCCGGCCTCGGCCCGGACGATCTCGACGTCATCGAGCTGCACGACTGCTTCTCCGTCAACGAACTCCTCACCTACGAGGCGCTGGGCCTGTGCGGCGAGGGGGAGTCCGGCAAGCTCGTCGAGTCCGGGGCGACGACCTACGGCGGGCGGTGGGTGGTGAACCCGTCCGGTGGGCTGATCTCCAAGGGCCACCCGCTGGGCGCCACCGGCATCGCCCAGGCCGCCGAGCTGACCTGGCACCTGCGCGGCGAGGCCGGCGCCCGCCAGGTGCCCGGCGCACGGACCGCCCTCGCCCACAACATCGGCCTCGGCGGAGCGGCGGTGGTCACGCTGCTGCGGCGCGGCTGAGCCTTCGGGCGTGCGTCACGCGGACCGTCAGCTCTCCGCGTCCCGGTCGTCCTCGTTCGTCGCCCGGCGGGCCGTGGCCGCGCGACGCAGATGGCGGTGGCGGGCGGGCGGCTGGTTGCTCAGCTCCTCGCCGACCATGACCCGCACCGCGTCGCGCATACCGTGGAGACCCTCGCTGCGCTTGGGGCCGCCGGCCGGGTCGGTGCGCAGCTCCCGCAGCAGGGACCAGCACAGGAAGAGCATCACCACGACGAAGGGCAGGGCCACCAGGATCGTCGCGCTCTGGAGGGACTCCAGGCCGCCGGCGACCAACAGGGCCGCCGCGACCGCCGCCATGAGGAGGCCCCAGGTGACGACGAGCCAGCGCCGCGGGTGCAGGGCTCCCTTGCTGGTCAGCGAACCCATGACCAGGGAGGCGGAGTCCGCGCTGGTGACGAAGTACATCATGATCAGGATCATCGCGGCCCACGCCGTCACCGTGCTGACCGGCAGGGCGTCGAGCATCGCGAACAGGGTCGCCTCCGTCCCCTCCTTCGCCTTCTCGGCCATGTCGACGACACCCGTCTCCGCGAGGCGGATACCGGTCCCGCCGAGCACCACGAACCACAGGGCGGTCGCCCCGCTCGGTACGAGCAGTACGGCGAGGAGGAACTCGCGGATCGTGCGGCCCTTGGAGATGCGCGCGATGAAGGTGCCGACGAAGGGCGCCCAGGACAGCCACCAGGCCCAGTAGAAGATCGTCCAGGTGCCCAGCCAGCTGTGGCCGCCGAAGGCGCCGGTGCGCGATGCCATGGGGAGGAGGTGGTTCAGATAGCCGCCGACCGAGGACGGCAGCACGTCCAGGAGGTAGACGGTCGGACCCACGACGAAGACGAAGACCATGAGGGCCGCGGCGATGACGAGGTTGATCGAGCTGAGCCATTTCACCCCACCGTGCAGCCCGGTGAAGGCGGAGACCACGAAGGCCGCTCCGAGCACGGCGATGACCGTCAGCTCGACGCCGGTGCTCTGTTCGAGGCCCGCCGTCAGATCGAGTCCGATGGCGATCTGCAGGGCGCCCAGTCCCAGGCTCGTCGCGGTGCCGAAGACCGTGGCGAAGACGGCGAGCAGGTCCAGTACCTTGCCGAGGACGCCGTTCGCCCTGCGTTCGCCGATGAGGGGAACGAACACGGCGCTCAACCGGTTGCCCCGGCCCATGCGGAAGCTCGCGTAGCCCAGCGCCAGGCCCACGATGCCGTAGATCGCCCATGGAGTCAGGGTCCAGTGGAAGAAGGAGTACTCCATCGCGGCGCTCGCGGCGCCCGCCGTCTGCGGCTCGGCCCCGCTGGTGGGCGGCGGGCTCAGATAGTGCGCGACGGGCTCCCCGACACCGTAGAAGATCAAACCGATGCCCATGCCGGCGCTGAACATCATCGCGATCCACGAGAAGTTCGAGAACTCCGGCGGGGAGTCGTCCCTGCTGAGCCGGATCCGGCCGAAGCGGCTGAAGGCGATGAGGAGGCACAGCACCAGGAAGACGTCGGCGGCGATGACGAAGAGCCACGCGAAGTTGTCGAGCACCCAGGGGAGGGCCGCGTCCGACGCAGTCTGGAAGGTGTCCTTGCCGAGGGCCGCCCACAGGACGATCCCGACGACGCCCAGCACTCCGATCGACACCACCACCCGGTCCGGCGAGGAGTCCGTCCCGGGACCGGGACCCGCACCGGAATCTGCGGGGCCGGAGGGAGGCCGGCCGGGGGACACGTCAGCGTTCTCCGTACTCATAACCCACCACTATGACGGCCGTATGCGGCGATATGGGGGATGTGGGGGGTGTGGGGGGTGTGCCCACGCCGACGACCGGTGTCCGGCGGCCGACGGCCCGGGGTGCGGCTCCCGATACCTGATGTACGGGCCATCTGCCGCCTGCGACCATGACGTTCATGCCTGACGTCTCCGCGCCCGCCTCCGCCCCGCCGATCACCTCCCGAATACGCCCCAGCGCCTGGGCGGTCGTGCTCGCCGCCTGCACCGGCCAGTTCCTCGTCGTCCTCGACGTCTCCGTCGTCAACGTGGCCCTGCCCTCCATGCGGGCCGACCTGGGGCTGAGCGCCGGGGGCCTCCAGTGGGTCGTCAACGCCTACTCGATCGCGTTCGCCGGGTTCATGCTCCTGGGTGGGCGGGCCGCCGACATCTACGGGCGCAAGCTGATGTTCCTCGTCGGGCTCGGCGTCTTCACCGCCGCCTCGCTCGCGGGCGGCCTCGCCCAGGAGGGCTGGCAGCTCCTCGCCGCCCGTGCCGCACAGGGCCTCGGGGCCGCCGTCCTGGCTCCCGCCACCCTCACCATCCTCACCGCGGCGGTGCCCGAAGGGCCGGCCCGGACGAAGGCGATCGGTACGTGGATGGCGGTCGGCGCCGGCGGCGGCGCGGCGGGCGGGCTCATCGGCGGGGTCCTCACCGACACCCTCTCCTGGCGCTGGGTCCTCCTGATCAACGTGCCCATCGGCGCGATCGTCCTGGTCGCCGCCGCCCTGCGGATCACCGAGGGCCGCGCGGGCGACCGCCGCCGCATCGACTTCCTGGGCGCGGTCCTCGTCACCGCGGGCCTCGCCGCCGTCGCGTACGGCATCGTCCAGACCGAGGTCGAGGGCTGGGCGGCCGCCGCCACCCTCGTGCCGCTGCTCTCCGGGGTCGTGCTGCTGGCCGCCTTCGTGCTGGTCGAGGCGCGGACCGCCGTCCCGCTGATCCCGCTGCGCGTGTTCTCCGTACGGGCGGTGTCCTCGGCCAACGTGTCGATGCTGCTCATGGGATCGGCCACGTTCTCCATGTGGTACTTCATGACCGTGTACGCCCAGAACGTCCTGGGCTACACGCCGTTGCAGGCCGGTCTCGCGCTGATGCCGACCTCGGCCGCCGTCATCATCGGCTCCAAGCTGGCCCCCCGCCTCATGGTGCGCGCCG
Organism: Streptomyces sp. NPDC017520; assembly: GCF_044329855.1. Classification (NCBI taxonomy): domain Bacteria; kingdom Bacillati; phylum Actinomycetota; class Actinomycetes; order Kitasatosporales; family Streptomycetaceae; genus Streptomyces; species Streptomyces sp. NPDC017520. The sequence continues at coordinate 553,361 of NZ_JBIRKB010000002.1, read as the reverse complement.
GGGCGAAGAGCCTCGCCGTCGCCGGGGTCCTGATCACCGCCGCGGGCTTCGGCTGGCAGTCCACGATGGGCGTGGGGGGCTCCTACCTCACCGCGATCTGTCTGCCCGGCGTCCTGATGATGGCCGGGGCCGGACTCGCCTCCACCCCGCTCGCCACTCTCGCCACCTCCGGGGCGGACCCGGGGGACGCCGGACTCGTCTCCGGCCTGATCAACACCTCCCGCACCATGGGTGGCGCGCTGGGCCTCTCGGTGCTCTCCACGGTCGCCGCCGCGCGCACCGCGGGGTCCGGCGACGCGGCCGAGGTCACCGCCGGATACGCGCTGGCCTTCCGCACCGCGACCGGGGTCCTGCTGGCCGGGGTGGTCGTGATGCTGATCTGGCTGCCGAACCATCGCAGGACCCGCCCGCCGGCGGACCTTCCGGTCGAGGCCCCGACCGCGGGGTGACCCGGACCCGTGATGGGGTCCGGGTGACCCGGGCCCCGCCACGTTGATCTGACGATACGTCAGCCATCTTCCCAACTTACCTGGCCTGCGTTATACATGGGCCATCGGCTAGAACGCGTTCTAGAGGAGCGTGCCCTGCCGGTCACCGCACGACCTCGGTGCGGCCGACGGTGCGGACGGCCGTGCCGAGGTCTTCCCACCGACCAGGACCATCAAGGAGCTGCTCCGTCATGCCCATTGATGCCCGGGCGGCACTCGCCGCCGAACCCCGCCGAGCCGAGATCGGCTGGGACCACAAGGACGTCCAGCTCTACCACCTGGGTCTCGGCGCCGGCAGCCCCGCCACCGACCCCGACGAACTGCGCTACACCCTGGAGTCCCGGCTCCAGGTCCTGCCGAGCTTCGCCACCGTCGCGGGCGCCGGCACGGCCGCCTTCGGCGGCATGGGGGCGCAGGGGGTCGACGTGGACCTCGCCGCGGTCCTGCACGGCGGACAGTCGTTGCGCGTCCACCGCCCGATCCCGGTGACCGGCAGCGCCGTGCAGACCTCGAAGGTCGCGGCGGTGTACGACAAGGGCAAGGCCGCCGTCATCGTGCTGCGTACAGAGGCGAGCGACGGCGACGGGCCGCTGTGGACCAACGACGCCCAGATCTTCGTACGGGGGGAGGGCGGCTTCGGCGGCGAACGCGGCCCCTCCGACCGCCTCGCCCCGCCGGAGCGGGCCCCCGACCGCATGGTGGAGCGGGCTGTCCGCGAGGACCAGGCGCTGCTCTACCGTCTCTCGGGGGACTGGAACCCGCTGCACGCCGACCCCGCCTTCGCCAAGCTGGCCGGCTTCGACCGGCCGATCCTGCACGGGCTGTGCACGTACGGCATGACGCTGAAGGCCGTCACCGACACCCTGCTGGACGGCGACGTTACCCGGATCACCGCCTACCGCACCCGATTCGCCGGCGTGGTCTTCCCCGGCGAGACCCTCCGGATCCGGATGTGGACCGGGGACGGCCGCGTCCAGGTGACGGTCGCCGCCGCCGAGCGGGACGACGCGCCGGTCCTCGCCGACACGGTCGTCGAACACGCCTGAGCCACACGCCTGAGCCACACGCCTGAGCCACACGCCTGAGCGACCCGCCTGAGCCACATGCCGGAGCGACGCGACTGAGCGACATGCCTGAGCGACACGACTGAGCACCGCAGAACCCTGATGTAGATGACGATGTGAGGGGATCCGTACCCATGCGCGCAGCCGTACTGCACGAGACAGGCCAGGAGAAGCTCGAAGTCCTCGACGACGTCGAGGCGGTGGGCTTTGGCCCGGGAAAGGTCAAGCTCCGCATCCGCGCCACCGGCCTCTGCCACTCGGACGTCTCCGCGATGAGCGGCGTCCTCCCGCAGCCCGCCCCCTTCATCCCCGGCCACGAGGGCGCGGGCGAGGTCATCGACGTCGGCGACGGGGTGACCGGGCTGAGCGCCGGCGACCGGGTCCTCGTCTGCTGGCTGCCCGCCTGCGGGGACTGCCCGTCCTGCAAACGCGGCCAGACCCAGCTGTGCCTCGCCGGTTTCCTGAACGCGGGCACCCCGAACTTCAAGCGCCCCGGCGGCGACGTCTTCGGCTTCGCGGGCACCGGCACCTTCACCGAGGAGGTCGTCGTCGGCGCGAGCTCCGCCGTGCCGATCCCCGACGACGTACCGTTCGAGATCGCCGCCCTGATCGGCTGCGGGGTCACCACCGGACTCGGCGCGGCCATCAACACGGCGAAGGTGGAGGCCGGTTCATCGGTCGCGGTGATCGGCTGCGGCGGCGTCGGCGTCTCCACGATCCAGGGCGCGCGAGTCCAGGGCGCGGCGCAGATCATCGCCGTCGACCCGGTCGCCTCCCGCCGCGAGGCCGCCCTCCGCTTCGGCGCGACGGAGGCCGTCGCCCCCGACGGGCTGGCCGACGCCAAGCAGCGGATCACCGGCGGCGAGGGCTTCGACTACGTCTTCGAGGTCGTCGGCAAGTCCGCCACCGCCCGCACCGCCTACGAGAACACCCGCCGCGGCGGCACCCTGTGCGTCGTCGGGGCCGGGGCCATGGACGACCACTTCCAGGTCAACATGTTCGAGCTGTTCTTCGACGAGAAGCGCATCCTGCCCTCCATGTACGGCGGCGGGGACGTCCTGCGCTCCTTCGACCGGGCCATCGCGCTCTGGCGGGCGGGCCGCATCGATCTGGAGTCGATGATCACCCACCGGGTCCGGCTGGACGGGGTCAACGACGCCTTGGACCAGATGCGCACGGGCGAGTCGCTGCGTACCTGCATCGAGCTCTGAACCCGGCGGCCGGACAACGATGTTGAGGATTCCCATGTCACTTCCCCTTCCGCTGGACGGACTGTCCGCGATCGTCACCGGCGCGGGCCGCGGCCTCGGCCGGGCCGAAGCCCTGGAACTGGCCCGCCTCGGCGCGGCCGTCGTCGTCAACGACTACGGGCAGCCGGGCCGCGACGGCTCCGGCGAGGCGTCCGCCGCCCCCGCCGAGGAGGTCGCCGCCGAGATCCGCGCCGCCGGCGGGCAGGCCGTCGCCCACCTCGGCGACGTCTCCGACCACGAACAGGCCCGCGCACTGGTCGGCTTGGCGGTCAGCACCTACGGCAGGCTCGACATCCTGGTCAACAACGCGGGCATCCTGCGCGACCGGATGGTCTTCTCGATGACCGAGGAGGAATGGGACTCGGTCGTCCGCGTCCACCTCAAGGGCCACTTCAACACCACGCACTTCGCCGCCGCCCACTGGCGCGCCCGCTCCAAGGAGACCGGCGGACCGGTCTACGGGCGGATCGTCAACACGTCCTCGGAGGCGTTCCTCGCGGGCTCGGCGGGCCAGCCCAACTACGCCGCGGCCAAAGGCGGCATCGTCGGCCTCACCACCTCCACCGCGCTCGCCCTCGCCAAGTACGGCGTCACCGCCAACGCCATCTGCCCGCGCGCCCGCACCCGGATGACCGAGGACGTGTTCGCGGGCTTCCAGGAACCGGCGGACGGAACCCTCGACCCCCTGGCGCCCGAGCACGTGTCCCCGCTCGTCGGCTATCTCGCCTCACCGGCGGCGGCCGGGGTCAACGGGCAACTGCTCGTCGTGCACGGAGGGATGGTCGCCGTCGTCGAACGGCCCCGGGTGGCTGCCCGGTTCGACGCGGCGAAGGAGACCTTCACCTTCGCGGAGCTGGACGGACTGCTCACCCCGTACTACGCGGACCGGCCCCCGAACGAGACCTTCGCCGCCGCCGAAGTCCTCGGCCTGAAGCGGAGGTAGCGGGGGGAGCGCGGCACACGGAAGGGCCCGGCCGGCTGTCCGCCGGACGCTGTTGGTCCCAACAGCGTCGGCTGTCCGCCGGTCCGGGCCCTCCCGTCGTGCTGAAACGCGCCTGCCGAGCGGCTCTCAGGCCGCCCTGGACTCCTCGTCGGCGGGCCGACGGTGGCGACCGTGCGGCTGCGCCGACGTGTTCTCCGCCGACGCACCCCCTCGGTGCCTTCCGGAACCGCCGGTCCCGGCCCCCTCGTCCGCCCCCGTCGGGCGCTGCTGGTTCGTGTCGATCCGTGCTTCGGACATGTGGGAAGTCACCCCGTTGTGATCGCTTACCTGTGTCGCACCTACGTGTGTCGCAGAACCCGCCGCCGCCATCCGACGTGGTCACCGTCGGTACCCGCCCGATACGGCCGCGTAGCCCAGGATCCCGATCTTAATCAGAACGAGCGGCTCGGTGCAGAGGCGCCTGCCCCAACGGAACGGGCTTACACACAGCAGGAGCGGAGACGGCGGCGGACGGTTGCGTTCCGCCTTCCGCGTCACCCGGACGGCCGGTCCCGGAAGAGGTTTCCACGTCTCCGGGCGCGTCCAGCATCGCCACGCCGCAGGACGTCGCCCCGTTCGTGTACGGGAGACGCAGCACCCCGTCCCGGCTCCAGTACCCGGCCCCCGCCGCCCAGCCCAGCGGGGCGGCGAACTGGTGCAGCCGGCGTCCCGCAGGACGCCAGACCCCCAGCCAGCTGCCCGCGGCCCCGTCGATCCGCAGCGCCACCGCGCAGCTCTCCGGCATCAGCATCTGGCCCGGCTGCACCGCGAACGGCGTCACCGCCGCGTCCGCGAGGCGCAGGCACTCCGGGAACCTGACCGGCAGACAGCTCCCCAGCACCCCCCAGCCGAGCCGGTCGTGGCCCGGGGCGTCCGAGCGGATCAACAGCAGCCCGCTGTCGGCGTCCGCGAGCAGCAGCCGGTCGTCGCTGTCCGGCGCGATCTGGAGCAGCGGCGTCACCTCGGCCCCCCGCCCCAGGTCGACGACGACCGCCTTGACCGGTCCGCCGCCCGGCGCCCGCCGGTCCAGCGCCAGCAGCCGGCCCGCCCGGTCCAGCCAGACCCCGCCCGAACAGCGCCCGGGAATCCGCGCGATCTCCTCGGGCCCGAACGCGCCGCCCGCCACCAGCCAGAGCGACGCGTAGCGGTCGCCGGCCGACAGGGCGTAGACGCACCGCCCGTCCGGCGACGGCGGCAACAGCGTCATCTCCGCGCACTCGACGGCGCCCAGCAGGAGTTCGCCGGTCCCGGGCCCTGTCGGGTAGAGCAGCGAGAACATCTGCCGTTCCGCGACCCGCCGCCGGATCAGCACCCGCCCGTCGGCGAGCGGCGCCACCTCGGCGTCCGGCTCCTCGGGCTGACCGAGGGGGAGGGGCACCGCGTACGGCTCCGGCCCGTCCAGCGTCCACCGCTCCGGATACCAGGCGCGCTCGCCCGGCGGGCCGGGAGCCGCGGTGAGCCGGGCGGCGTAGGCCCCGTCCGCGGTGAGCGTGAAGCCGCCGGGCAGCGGCGCGTCATCGACCCGCGCCGCCGGGCCGCGCGCGGCGGACGACGTCTCCGGACCGGCCTTGTCCGCGCCGCGTCCGGGCAGGCCGGGAGCGTCCGCCCCGGTGGACTTCACGGGGTCGCCGGGTCCCTCCGGTCCCGCTTCCGTTCCGTACTTCTTCAGGCCGGATCCCGCTCCGGACTCCTTCGGGTCGGGTTCCGTTCCGGATTCCGCTTCGGGTTCCGCCGTCGCGGCGGCCCCGGCGGGTCCACCCTCGATGGCACAGGCAGTCATGGACTCGTCACCTCCAGCTACGAAAGCTAGTTTTCGCACTTCCAGCCGAACAACACGAGCCACCTGACTTCACACATAAGGGTGGTGATGCCCGGATTCTCCTGAGGTGGAGGGGGTGAGTGTGCTGGTGGAGATGGTCGCGTCTATGGTTAGGCGGCCCTAACCAAGAACCCGTGCCCACGCACGTACGCGGACCATCTGGAGCAAGTGATGTCCCTTCGACCCCGCGGCACCGCCGCAGTCGCCCTGGCCGTGGCGGCCGCCCTCTCCCTGTCGGCCTGCGGGGCCGGTGACGGCGGGGACGCGGCGAAGTCCGACGCGGACGGCGGCAAGAAGGCGGCCGTCGCCACCGGCGGCAAGGACTTCGCGGACGCGGCGAAGAAGACCGCGGCGTACGGCACCGACGCCGAGGCCGGCGAGTTCCCCCGTACGGTCACCCACGCCATGGGCAGGACCGAGATCAAGAACGCGCCCCAGCGCGTGGTCGTGCTGGACGTCGGCGAGTTCGACAACGTCGTGTCCCTGGGTCTGAAGCCGGTCGGCTACGCCCCCAGCGAGGGCGACGCGGCCATCCCCTCCTACCTGGAGAAGGGCGCGGGCGAGCCGAAGAGCGTCGGCACGATCAACAGCCTCAACCTCGAAGCCATCGCCGGCCTCCAGCCGGACCTGATCCTCGGCAGCCAGCTCCGCGCCGCGGACAAGTACGACGAGCTGTCCAAGATCGCCCCCACCGTGTTCTCCATCCGCCCGGGCTTCACCTGGAAGGAGAACTACCTCCTCAACGCCCAGGCCCTGGACCGTACGGAGCAGGCCGAGTCGGCGCTCGCCGCGTACGAGGACAAGGCGAAGAAGCTCGGCGAGGACATCGGCCCCGACAAGCCGACCGTCTCGATGGTCCGCTACCTGCCCGACCGTCTCCGCCTCTACGCCAAGGCCTCGTTCATCGGCACGATCCTCGAAGACGTCGGTCTGCCGCGTCCGAAGAACCAGCAGATCAACGACCTCGCCGCCGAGATCAGCCCGGAGAGGATCGACGAGGCCGACGCCGACTGGATCTTCACCGGCGTCTACGGCGACCCGAAGGCCACCCAGCGCGACACCGCCCGGTCCAACCCGCTGTGGAAGAACCTGAAGGCCGTCAAGGAGGGCCGGGCCAAGGACGTCTCCGACGAGACCTGGTACCTGGGCCTCGGCGTCACCTCGGCCGGCCTGGTCCTCGACGACCTCCGCGCCGACCTGGTGAAGTGACCGGCTCCCCGGTACGGGAGCGTCGCGGCGCCCCTGCGAAGTAACGATTCGTGTCCGGCCGCCGGTCCTGGCGTACAGGTCCGGCGGCCAGGGGCGACGGACCACCCCGGACAGGTAGCCTTTCCCCCGTGCCCCGTCTGTCTGAAGTCATCGCCGCCCTCGACGCCCTCTGGCCCCCCGAGCGGGCCGAGGGATGGGACGCGGTCGGGACGGTCTGCGGCGATCCGGACGCGGAGATCGACCGGGTGCTGTTCGCCGTCGACCCGGTCCGCGAGATCGCCGACGAGGCCCAGGAGCTCGGCGCCCAGCTGATCGTCACCCACCACCCGCTCTATCTGCGCGGGACGACGACGGTCGCCGCCGACACCTTCAAGGGCCGGATCGTCCACACCCTCATCAAGCACGACATCGCCCTCCATGTCGCGCACACCAACGCCGACACCGCGGACCCCGGCGTCTCCGACGCCCTGGCCGGCGCCCTCGACCTGCGGATCACCGGGCCCCTGGTCCCCGACCCCACCGACCCCGAGGGCCGGCGCGGGCTCGGCCGGATCTGCGCACTGGACCACCCCGAGACCCTGGCCGCCTTCGCCGCCCGCGCCGCCGCCCGGCTCCCCGCCACCGCGCAGGGCATCCGGCTGGCCGGCGACCCGGAGGCGCTCGTGCGGACCGTCGCCGTCAGCGGAGGCTCCGGCGACAGCCTCTTCGACGCCGTGCGCGCCGCGGGCGTCGACGCCTTCCTCACCGCCGACCTGCGCCACCACCCGGCCTCCGAAGCCGTGCGGCACACGCCGCTCGGCCTCGTCGACGCCGCGCACTGGGCCACCGAATGGCCCTGGTGCGAGCAGGCGGCCGCCCAGCTCGACGCGCTTTCCGACCGCCACGGATGGGACCTGCGGGTCCATGTCTCGAAGCAGGTCACCGACCCCTGGACCACCCACCATTCCTCTGGAGCCCCCAACTGAACGCCGCGCCCGCCGACCAGATCCGACTTCTCGACGTCCAGGCCCTCGACCTCCGACTCGCGCAGCTCTCCCACAAGCGGACCTCGCTGCCGGAGCACGCCGAGATCGAGCAGCTCGGCAGCGACCTCGCCCAGCTGCGTGACCTGCTGGTCGCCTCCACCACCGAGGAGAGCGACACCACCCGTGAGCAGACCAAGGCCGAGCAGGACGTCGACCAGGTGCGCCAGCGCGCCGTCCGCGACCAGCAGCGCCTGGACTCCGGCGCCGTCTCCTCGCCCAAGGACCTGGAGAGCCTCCAGCGCGAGCTCGTCTCGCTCGCCAAGCGCCAGGGAGACCTGGAGGACGTCGTCCTGGAGATCATGGAGCGCCGCGAGGGCGCCCAGGAGCGGGTCGCCGAGCTGACCGAGCGGGTCGCCGCCGTCCAGGCCAAGGTCGACGACGCCACCGCCCGCCGCGACGCCGCGACCGCCGAGCTGGACGCCGAGGCCGCCACGGTGGCCAAGGACCGCCAGATCGTCGCCGAGGTCATCCCCGCCGACCTGCTGAAGCTGTACGACAAGCTCCGCGCCCAGCAGGGCGGCGTCGGCGCCGCCCGGCTCTACCAGCGCCGCTGCGAGGGCTGCCGTCTCGAGCTGAACATGGCCGAGGTGGGCGACGTGCGTGCCGCCTCCCCCGACACCGTCCTGCGCTGCGAGAACTGCCACCGCATCCTGGTCCGCACCTCGGAGTCGGGCCTGTAATGAGCGCCGCGCGCCAGGTGGTCGTCGAGGCCGACGGCGGCTCCCGGGGCAACCCGGGGCCCGCCGGTTACGGCGCGGTCGTCCTCGACCCCGCCACCGGTGAACCCCTCGCCGAGGCCGCCGAGTACATCGGCGTCGCGACGAACAACGTCGCCGAGTACCGGGGCCTGATCGCCGGACTGACAGCCGCGAAGGCGTTGTTCCCGGACGCGGGGGACGCGCTGCGGGTCCACGTCCGGATGGACTCCAAGCTGGTCGTCGAGCAGATGTCGGGGCGCTGGAAGATCAAGCACCCCGACATGAAGCCGCTGGCGGCCCGCGCCGCCGCGATCCTGCCGCCGTCCTCGGTGACGTACGAGTGGATCCCGCGCGCGCAGAACAAGCACGCGGACCGGCTCGCCAACGAGGCGATGGACGCGGGCCGCGACGGCAGGCAGTGGGAGGCGTCCGCCTCGACGGCCGCCCTCGACACCCCGGCACGCTCCACCGTGAGCACCCCGCCGCCCGCCCAGGGCCCGCCCGGCGACCAGGTCGCGGGCGCGGCCAGGGCCCGTGCGGCCCTCGCCGCCGCACGCGGAGCGGCAGCACCCGCGGCCGACACCCTCTTCCCGGTGCCGGAGCCCGGGGTTCCGGACACCACGGTCCCCGCCGCGTCGGCCTCCGCACCGGCCCCCGGGCAGCCGGCCGGAACCGCGCCGGAGGGGCCCGGAGCCTCGCAGCCGCAGCCGGCCGGCGCACCGCAGACCGGCTGGGGACCGGCCCCCGACCTGGGGGCGCCCGCCACGCTCGTCCTGCTCCGGCACGGCGAGACCGCCCTCACGCCCGAGAAGCGGTTCTCCGGCAGCGGCGGCACCGACCCCGAACTCTCCGCCGCCGGCCGGGGCCAGGCCGAGCGGGCCGCCGGGCACTTCGCCGCCCTGGGCACCGTCCAGGAGATCGTCAGCTCCCCGCTGCGCCGCTGCCGCGAGACCGCCGCGGCCGTCGCCGACCGCCTCGGCCTCGACGTCCGGATCGACGAAGACCTGCGCGAGACGGACTTCGGCGCGTGGGAGGGCCTGACCTTCGGGGAGGCACGGGAGCGGTACGGGGACGACCTCACCGCCTGGCTGGCCTCCCCGGACACCGCCCCGACCGGCGGCGGCGAGAGCTTCGCGGAGGTCGCCGAGCGGGTCGCGGCCGCCCGGGACCGGATCGTCGCCCGGTACGCGGGCCGCACAGTCCTGCTCGTCACGCATGTGACCCCGATCAAGACGCTCGTCCGGCTCGCCCTGGGAGCCCCGCCCGAGGCGCTGTTCAGGATGGAGCTGTCGGCGGCCTCGATCTCCACGGTCGCCTACTACGGGGACGGCAACGCCTCCGTACGCCTGCTCAACGACACGTCCCACCTGCGCTAGCGGGGCGCGAGCCCGACGACCTGCGCCAGCCGGACCACCAGCCCCGACGACCCGGCCGTCGGGGCTGCTCGGCGTCGCCGTGGGGCCCTACCGGGCGAGCGCCGCCGCCTCGGCGGCCAGGCGGGCCACCCGGTCCCAGTCCTTCGCCGCCACCGCGTCGCCCGGCACCATCCAGCTGCCGCCCACGCAGCCGACGTTGGGCAGCGCGAGGTACGAGGGCGCGGAGGTGAGCGTGATGCCGCCGGTCGGGCAGAACCGGGCCTGGGGGAGCGGCGCGGACAGGGCCTTGAGGTAGGCCGTGCCGCCCGCCGCCTCGGCCGGGAAGAACTTCATCTCCCGCACCCCGCGCTCCAGCAGGGCCACCACCTCGGAGGTGGTCGAGACACCGGGCAGGAACGGGACCCCGGACGCCTTCATCGCCTCCAGCAGCGCGTCCGTCCACCCCGGGCTGACCAGGAACCGGGCCCCGGCGTCGACGGTGTCCCGTACGTGCTCCGGCGAGATCACCGTGCCCGCCCCGACCACCGCGCCCGGGACCTCGGCGGCCATGGCCCGGATCGACTCCAGCGCGGCGGGCGTCCGCAGCGTCACCTCGATCGCCGGCAGCCCGCCCGCCACCAGCGCCCGCGCCAGCGGCACCGCGTCCGCCGCGTCGTGCAGGACCACGACGGGGACGACGGGCGCGAGATCCAGCACGGAGGCGTCGGACGGGGCGGAGGGCGCGGCAGAGGAGGTCATGGGGCCATCCTGCCGCGCCCAAGGCAGTATCTGCAACGAGCGTTGCGCACAGCGCAACGGGACTGCGGGGAGTGGCGCCGCACTGTGCGCGAAGGCACCCCTCCCGGGCCGGTCAGTGGATCTCCGTCACCACCACGTCCAGAGCCCACGGCCGCCCGGCCCGCGCGGGGGCCTCGGCCTCCACCACGTAACCGAGGTCCCGCAACACCTCCACCAGCTGCGCCGGGCCCTTCGGCCGCGCACCCGCCACCAGCAGATCGCGCACCAGCCGGCCCTTGGTCGCCTTGTTGAAGTGGCTCACCACGGACCGCTTCTCCACCCCGCCCACCAGCTGGGAGTGCAGCACCCGCACGCTCGCCGTACGCGACGCCACCTCACCCGCAGGCTTCCACGCCGCCGCGTACGCCGACGACCGCAGGTCCAGGACGAGCCCGTTCCCGGCGGCCTCGGGCAGCACGGTCTCCATCGGGGTACGCCAGTACGTGCCGAGCGCGCCGAGACCGGGCAGCCTCACCCCCATCGAGCAGCGGTACGGCGGAACCCGGTCGCCGATCCGGACCGCGCCCCACAGCCCCGAGAAGACCAGCAGCGACTTCGCCGCCCGCCGCCGCGCGTCCGCCTCCAGCGAGGCCAGGTCGAGCGCGTCGTACAGCACGCCGGTGTACAGCTCCCCGGCCGGACGGGTCCCGGCGGTGCGCAGTTCGGCGTTCTTGCCGACCTCGCCCCGCAGCCCCACGCTCAGCCCCAGCACCTCACGGGCCTTCTCCTCGTCCGCCCGGCACAGCTCGACCAGCTCGTCCAGCACCGCCGCACGGGCCGGGGCGAGCCCCGGCAGCGACAACGACTCCGGCTTCAGTGAAGCCCCGCGCCCCGAGGCGGCCTTTCCTTCGGAGGGCGGCAACAGCACGAGCACGGCGGTTCTCCTTCGTACGTACGGCGCAAGCGCGGACCAGGTCGGCGTGCGGGCTCTCCGGGTCCTCGGCAAGGGTACGGGGACGGGGCACCGGCCCCGTACGGCGAGAGTCGCGCCCCCTTGTACGCGCGGGGGCCTGCGGACGCGTCCGCGCGGGGGCCTGCGGACGCGTCCGCGCGGGACCGGGCACGCCCAGGATGCCGCCCGTCCCCGCCCGGCCTACGCTCGGGCCATGCCCCGCCGCCACCTGCGTATGACCGGTGCAGCCGACTGCTCGCTCGGCGCCGCCCTGCGGGCGCTGCGCACCGAACTCGACCTGCCCGCCGCCTTCCCGCCCGAGGTGCTCGCGGAAGCGGCGGAGGCGGCGCGGGGCCCGGATCTGTCGGCCCACGAGGATGCCACGGACCTGCCGTTCCTCACCATCGACCCGCCCACCTCCACGGACCTCGACCAGGCGATGCACCTGGAGCGCCGCAGCCACGGCTTCCGGGTGCACTACGCCATCGCGGACGTCGCCGCGTATGTCCGGCCGGGCGGCGCGCTCGACGCCGAGGCCCACCGCCGGGTCAGCACCCTCTACTTCCCCGACGACCGGATCCCCCTCCACCCACCGGTCCTCTCCGAGGGCGCCGCCAGCCTCCTCCCCGGCGAGACCCGCCCGGCCGCGCTGTGGCGGATCGACCTGGACGGCGACGGGCGGGCCGTCGCCGCCGACGTGACCCGGGCCCTGGTCCGCAGCCGCGCGAAGCTCGACTACGCGGGCGTCCAACGGCAGATCGACGCGGGCACCGCCGAAGAGCCCCTCGCCCTGCTCCGGGACATCGGGCGGCTGCGCGCGGAACAGGAACGGGCCCGGGGCGGCATCTCGCTCGACGTCCCCGAACAGGAGATCGTCCAACGGGACGACTCCTACGGTCTCGTCTACCGCGCCACGCTCCCCGCCGAGGCCTGGAACGCCCAGATCTCCCTGCTCACCGGCATGGCCGCCGCTCGCCTCATGGCCGACACGGGCACCGGCGTCCTGCGCACCCTGCCGATCGCCCCGGACGGAGCCGTCGCCCGGCTGCGGCGCTCCGCCCACGCCCTGCGCGTCGACTGGCCGCCCCACGTCCCGTACGCCGATGTCGTCCGCTCCCTCGACCCGACGAGGAGCAACCACGCGGCGTTCCTCCAGGAGTGCACCACCCTGCTCCGCGGCGCGGGTTACACCGCCTTCGACGACGGCGAACTCCCCGACCCCGCCGTCCACGCGGCGGTCGCCGACCTCTACACGCACTGCACCGCACCGCTGCGCCGCCTCGTCGACCGGTACGCGTCCGAACTCTGCCTCGCCGCGACCGCGGGGAAGGAGCCTCCGGCCTGGGTACGGGAGGCACTCCCCGCCCTCCCGAAGGAGATGGCCGAGGGGACACGCCGCGCGGGCACCGTGGAACGGGCCTGCGTCGACCTCGTCGAGGCGGCGTTGCTGGAGGGGCACGTGGGCGAGCTCTTCGACGCGTACGTCGTCGACGTCCAGGACCGCGACCCCGCCGCCGGCACGGTCCACCTCCGGGATCCGGCGATCGTCGGCCGGATCGAGGGCGGCACGGCCCCGCTTCCGCTGGGGGAGCGGCTGCGGGTCCGGCTCACGCAGGCGGGTCCGGCGTCGAGGACGGTGCTGTTCGCTCCGGCGTGAGGGGAGACGTCAGCGCGGCGACCACCGCCCGCGGGTCGTCGGCGTGGAAGCGGAGCGTCCGGGCACTCCCGCGCCGCCCCAGGGGCCGCACGAACTCCACCGGCTCCGTCAGCTCCACCGTCACCGTCGTATGGCTCCCCACCACCAGATCGAGCGTCCCGTCCTCGTCGGTCCGGACCAGGGCCCCGTCCGGATAGCGCCGCTCCACCCGGGCGGTCGCGATCACGGCGGCGGGCACCCGCAGATCGAACAGGGCGCCGTAGCGCAGCCGCAGCGAACCGTCCGCCGCCACGAGATGCGGCCGGGTCACGCAGGCCGCGTGCAGGGCGAGGATGATGACGATCCCGTACACGTCCACCACGAGCAGGACCGCGTGGACCAGCGGCCAGGGGATCACCAGCGCCAGCACCACCGTCTCCACGACGGAGACGAAGAGAAACGCGTACATGATCCCGGTCTGCGGTTCGGTGTACGAGAACGGCCGGGCCCCCTCCGGGATCCGGTGGCGGCGGCGCAGGGCCCACAGCCCGAGACTGTGCAGCGCCCGGAACTCGTGCACGACCAGCCGCCGCACGGCCACCGGCACCACGGCCCGCACCGTGGCCAGTCCGGCCTCCCGCCGCGTGCCCCCGGCCCGCCGCCGCGCCGCGTACAGCGGCCACATCACGGCCGCCTCCAGCGCGAGCACCCCCACGACCAGCGCCTCGGCTCCCAGCAGAACGGCCCCGGGTATCCGGACCCCGGCCACCAGGCAGACCGCCAGCGCGACCTCCCCGGGCAGCACCGCCCACATCGCGGCCCGAGCCGCCCGCAGGCCCCTCGTCCTCCCGGTACTCACGCGTTCCTCCCCCGCACCCGCTCGGCCAGCCCCTCCATCACCCGGCGCACGACCGCGCGCTGCGCGGGCGGGTAGTCGTCGAGCAGCACCCGCCCGAGCCCCGTCGCCGACGGCTCGCCCTCGGGAATCACCGTCAGGACCTCGTCCGGTACGGCGGCGACCAGCTCGGCCGCCAGCGGCGCGACGCGCGGGTCGTCCACCCCGGCCCCGGCCAGTTCGTCGAGCCGCTCGTACAGCGCGAGAACGCCCGGGTCCTCGGCCAGCGGGCGCAGCGCGGCGAACACCTCGGCCCCGGCGCCGTCGCCCGCCGCGTCCAGCAACGACAGATGCTCGCGGTCCTTCGCGGCGGCCGGGGACGTGGTGGCGGGCGCCTGGTCCAACAGCGCGGCGAGGGCGGGGGAGAGCGGCCCGTCCGAGGTGAGCGGCGCCCGAAGGAGCTCGGCCAGCACCTCCCGCCGCTCGTGGATCTCCCGTTCCTGCCGCGCCAGATCGGCGTCGAGTTCCCCGAGCACCTCGGCCAGCTCCCGCCCCGCGTCGTCGGCGAGCACGTCCCGCACCTCGTCCAGGGAGAGCCCGATCTCCGTCAGCCGCCTGATCCTGGCCAGCAGCACGGCATCGCGGACGGTGTAGGCCCGATAGCCGTTGGCCTGCCGGGCGGGCTCGGGCAGGAGGCCGATGTGGTGGTAGTGCCGGACGGCCCGGGAAGTGACTCCCACGAGTGCGGCGATCTCTCCGATACGCATGCGGCCAGTAGAAACGTTGACGCCGCGACAAGGTCAAGCACCGTTTCCTTCTCCCGCTTCCGTCCGCGCCGTGCCGGCCTGTGCCACGATCGGGGGAAGAACTCCGATCTCACGGACGGCTGGTCCCCCGATGCCCCAGTCTGGCGAGCGACCGAGGAAGGAGCGTGACATGACTGCCATGGCGCACGAGCCGCTCACGCAGGCAGAAGTCCTTCTGGAGGGCTTCCTGGCCCTGGACACGCCGGAAGGCTTCCGGGCGGAACTGATCGAGGGGGAGATTGTCGTGACGCCGCCGCCGGACGGGGACCACGAGGACTACATCAACGTGGTCCTGAAGCAGGTGCTGAGGAAGTCCCGCACCGACATGGACTACTCCGGGAACAAGGGCCTGAAGCTGAGAAGCGGCGGCGCCTGCCCGAAGAACCACGCGATTCCCGACGGCACGTTCGCCCCGACGGGACTCCGCCTCTTCCGCGGCGCCGAATCCTGGATGGCCCCCGAAGGCGTCGCTCTGGTGGTCGAGGTGACCTCCACCAAGCCGCAGGCCGACCGCGAGGCCAAGCGCCGCTGCTACGCGCGCGGGGGCATCCCGCTCTACCTGCTCATCGACCGGGACGACAGCTCGGTGACGCTGTTCAGCGACCCGGAGAACGACGACTACCGTCAGCTCCTCACGATCCCGTACGGGAAACCGCTGCCGCTGCCCGAGCCCTTCGCCTTCGATCTGGAGACCGGCGACTTCGGCTGAGGGACACCGACAGGGCCGTCCGTCGGTACGGCCCGGTAGGATGGCGATCACGGCAGACGAGTCGTGCGGACGGCCGCGTGAGGATCCTCGGATCCTCCCGAGGAACGTCCGGGCTCCACAGGGCAGGGTGGTGGCTAACGGCCACCCGGGGTGACCCGCGGGACAGTGCCACAGAAAACAGACCGCCCGGGACCTCGGTCCCGGGTAAGGGTGAAACGGTGGTGTAAGAGACCACCAGCGCCTGAGGTGACTCAGGCGGCTAGGTAAACCCCACCCGGAGCAAGGTCAAGAGGGGCCGCCCCAGAAATGGGACGGCCCTGCGTGAACGTTCGAGGGCGGCTCGCCCGAGTTCACGGGTAGACCGCACGAGGCCGGCAGCAATGCCGGCCCTAGATGGATGGCCGTCTCCCCGGCCGCCGCGAGGCGACCGGGAGACAGAACCCGGCGTACAGCACGACTCGTCTGCCGTCTCACCCGTCCCTGGCCGCCGCGTGCCCCAGCACGCTCACGGCGGCGCGTTGTTCGCCCGCGTCCTATTTCCACCTGCGCGGAAGGCTGCCGGCGTGGTCTGATCACCCCCGGGCGCGGGCCGGAACCGGCGGGCGCCGAGCCGACGGATGCGGGGAGACAGGGCGATGAGCGTCGCGGAAAACACCGGAGCCGGGCGGCCGGGCCATCAGGGCATACGGCTGCGCCCGGCCGCGCCGAACGACGCGGAGGCCGTCACCCGGGTCTTCCTCGCCTCCCGCGCCGCCGCCATGCCGTATCTGCCCCGGGTCCACAGCGACGAGGACACCCTCGCGTGGATCACCCATGTCGTGCTGCCCACCAGCACCGCGGTGTGGGTGGCCGAGGAGGAGGGGGAGGGCGGGGAACTGCTCGGGTTCGCCGTGCTCGCCGGGGCCGACGAGCTCGATCATCTCTACCTGCGGCCCGACGCGCTGCGGCGGGGGATCGGGAGCCGGCTGCTGGCGGAGGTGCGCGGCGCGGCGCAGGGGGGCCTGGAGCTGTACGTGTTCCAGCGCAACGCCGCCGCCCGCGCCTTCTACGAGCGGCACGGGTTCACCGCCGTCGCGTTCGACGACGGTGCCCGCAACGAGGAGAACGAGCCGGACGTGCTCTACCGCTGGGCCCCCGGGGGCCGCTGAGCTCGCGGGGACCGCTGTGTCCCCGGAGACCGCTGAGCTCGCGGGGACCGCCGGGCCCCGGGGACCGCCGGGCCCCCGGGCGGCAGGTCAGATGACCGGCGGCCGGCCCAGCCGTGTCATCTGCCACACCGTGGACCAGCGCATCGGGCGCCGCTCCCCGCACGGGGTGCGGACGCCCTCGGCGAAGCCGCCCGCCCAGGCGCGCAGACCCTTCGGGTCGCGGGTGCGGGCGAGGGTGAGCAGGGTCCAGGTGCCGAGGTAGGCGGGGACCAGGGGGAGGGGCAGGTTGCGGCGGGCCAGCCAGACGCGGTTGCGGGCCGTCATCCGGTAGTAGACCGCGTGCCGGGCAGGGGACGTCTTGGGGTGCTGGAGCAGCAGCTCGGGCTCGTACAGCACCTTCCAGCCCGCGTCGAGCGCGCGCCAGGCGAGGTCGGTCTCCTCGTGGGTGAAGAAGAACTCCGCCGGCCACAGGCCGGTCTCGGCCAGCATCTTCATGGAGAACGCGTGGCCGCCGCCGAGGAAGGCCGTGACCGGGCCGCCGCGCATCGGGTCGCCCGCCCGCAGCCGGGGCACGTGGCGCCGCTGGGTCTCGCCGTGCTCGTCGGCGATCCGGAAGCCGACGAT
Source organism: Streptomyces sp. NPDC017520 (assembly GCF_044329855.1). Classification (NCBI taxonomy): domain Bacteria; kingdom Bacillati; phylum Actinomycetota; class Actinomycetes; order Kitasatosporales; family Streptomycetaceae; genus Streptomyces; species Streptomyces sp. NPDC017520. The sequence continues at coordinate 536,023 of NZ_JBIRKB010000002.1, read as the reverse complement.
GCCGAGCCGGTCGTCGGCCGCGAAGTGGTCCCGTACCCGGCGGAAGACGTCCTTCTCGACCAGCAGCCCGTCGTCGTCCAGCTCGATCACCACGTCCACGTCGCCGATCTCGGCGAGCCTGCGCAGCCCTTCGTTCCGGCCGCCCGGGCAGCCGAGGTTCTCCGGCAGCTCGATGGCGGTCACCCCGCCGTCGAGGTCCGCCAGGCCGGGGAACGCGGTGAAGTCCGGGAGCGCCGTCCCGTTGCCGATGATCACGAGCCGGGTGGGCCGGACGTCCTGCATGGCGACCGACGCCAGCAGCGCCTCGACCGCTTGCGGGCGGTCCCCCATGGTCACGATGGATACGCCGATGCGTGGTGCGGACAAGTTCGGTACTCCTGGGCTCGGCTGCCGTGCGGCTGCTGGTCGGCTGCGGTGCCCGCGATCGTAACGCCTCGGTGTTCAGTGTGCGGTTACCGCCCGGCCATCCACGGGCCCGTCGGTGTTCGGCGGTTCAGCAGGGCGTACACGGTCAGCGGCTCGGACTCGGGCATGTCCGCGTCCTTCCGCTGTCGATCGTGCTCCGTCCCGGGGGCCGGTGCGGCCCCCGGGGCGGTCCCGCTCCGCTCACCCCTCCGCCGCTGCCGCCCGGTCCCTCCCGGTCAGGAAATACCCGGCGAGCAGGGCGCCGGCCAGGACCAGTGCGGAGTTCACGAGGATGGCGATGGAGACGCCGGACAGTACGGCCTCCGGCCCCGTCGCGGCCCCCGTCCGGGCGGTGACGATCGCGCTCATCACCGGGATGCCGAGGGTGATGCCCACCTGCTGGGTCATCGTCGCCAGTCCGGTGGCCCGCCCCTGCTCCTCGTCGGGCAGACCGGAGGTGGCCGTGACCATGAAGCCGACGATCATCAGCATGTTGCCCACACCGCCGACGAAGGTGGCCGCCAGCAGGAGCCAGATCCAGGAGCCGGACGTGCCGAGCGCGACGAGGGAGAGCGTGGCGGCGGCCTGGACGACTCCGCCCAGCACGATGGCGCGCCGGTTGCCGAACCGGCCCACCGCCCGTCCGCCGAGCATCCCGCCGACGACCGTGCCGACGCCCAGCACGCCGAACGCGAGGCCGGTGGCCAGCGCGGAGTAGCCGAGGACCTCCTGGAGGTAGAGGGTGAGCAGGAACACCAGCGAGGTCTCGGTGACGAAGGCGATCAGCCCGGCGGCGTTGCCCCAGACGACGCTCCGCCGCTTCAGGATGTGCATCGGGACGAGCGGTGCGGCGGCCCGCCGCTCGATGCGGACGAACGCGATCAGGAGGGCGATGCCGGCGGCCAGGGAGGCCAGCGTGGTGGGGGTGGTCCAGCCGGTCTCGCCGGCCTGGGTGAGCCCGAGGACGAGCAGCAGCAGCCCGCCGGTGACGGTGACCGCGCCGGGCACGTCCAGCCGGGGCCGCCGCTCCGGCCGGGAGTCGGTGATCACGGAGGGTGCCAGGATCACGACCAGGGCCGCCACCGGTACGTTGATGAAGAAGGCCCAGCGCCAGGAGAGCAGGTCGGTCAGGAGGCCGCCGAGGATCGCTCCGGCGGTGAACCCGGCGGACATCAGGGCGCCGTTGAGTCCCAGCGCCCGTTCGCGCAGCGGCCCCTCCTTGAACGCGGTGGTCAGCAGCGCGAGTCCGGCGGGGGTGACGGCCGCGGTGGCCAGGCCCTGGAGCACGCGGGCGGTGAGGAGGACCTCGGGCGAGGTGGCGAGGCCGCCGAGCGCGGAGGAGAGGCCGAGGACGACCATGCCGCCGATGAACAGGTTCTTGCGGCCGACGAGGTCGGCGACGCGTCCGAAGAGCAGGGTGAATCCGGCGGCGGCGAGCGCGAACGACGTGGCGATCCACTGGAGGTGGGCGAGGGAGAAGCCGAGCCCCTCTCCGACGACGGGCAGTGCCACGTTCAGGATCGAGAAGTCCACCGCGATCATGAACTGGGATCCGAGCAGCAGAGCCAGCACGAGCTTCTGGCGTCTCGTCATGCGGGGGCCGGCGGCGCGGGGGGCGGTCGTCGGTCCGGTGGGTGCGGGTGCGGGTGTGGGTGCGGGTGTGGGTGCGGTACGGGACATGGCAGGGCGCCTTCCTGGGCGGCGAATCGCTTAACGGTTCTGTGGTTCCGTTAAGGTGGATGTCACCGTAACAGGGGGAGTGTTGTTAATGGAACTGGAGACCCGTTATGACTTCTGAAAGTGCTGAAGGCTCCGGAAGCTCCGGTGGTCCCGGAAGCTCCGGTGGTCCCGGAGGCTCCGGATGTGTCGACGTCGACGGCGGCGAGCCGGGCACCGTGCGTCGCGGCGGTCGCACCGCCCGGGTCCGGGACGCGGTGCTGCGTGCCGCCGGGGACGCGCTGGTCGAGCACGGCTTCGACGGGCTGGACCTGGCCGATGTCGCCCGGCGGGCCGGGGTCGGCAAGACGACCGTCTACCGGCGCTGGGCCGCGCCCGCCGGGCTGGTGGCCGATCTGCTCTCGGACATGGCGGAGCAGTCGCTGCCGCGTGCCGACACCGGGTCCCTGGCCGAGGACCTCCGGGCCAACGCCCGGCTCGTGGTCCGGACGCTGACCGATTCCCGGCAGGGCGCTCTCTTCGCGGCCGTCATCGCCGCCGCCACCTGCGATCCGCGGGCCGCCGAGGCACTGCACCGCTTCTACGCGGTGCGGATCGGGGAGTGGTCCGGCTGTGTCGAGGCGGCGGTCGATCGCGGCGAACTGCCCGCCGGTACGGACCCGGGCGAGGTGATCGCCGCGGTGTCGGCGCCCCTGTACTACCGGCTGCTGGCCAGCGGCGCCCCGCTGGACGAGGCGGCCGGCGACCGGGCCGCCGCCGCCGCGGTCGCCGCCGCGCGGGAAGGGGTCTACGTGCGGTGAGGGGTGTGGGAAGTCCTTGACGGCGACCGGCTTCGTGGTGCCCGGCGGCACGTCGATAAAGTGCTGGAATGATATTCGGTAAAGCCGGGTTCGGGGGAGCCGTCGCCGACTTCGAGGCGGCGGTGACCGCGCAGGACGCCAAGCGCTCCGGCAAGGCGTTCGTCCGGTTGCAGGAGACCTTCGGGCAGGCCAGGGAGGCGGAGCTGCTGGACGGCGGGCCGCGGCTCGCCGCCGTGCTGGAGCAGGTCCCACCCGGCCCCCGTGCCGTCGTCGCCGTGCTCGTCGGGGCCTGCGTCGAGCGCGGTGCGGACGCCGAGCGCTGCGCGCCGGGAGTGCTGGCCGGGCTGCGGTGGGCGCTGGAGCAGGCTCTGGTGTTCTGCGAAGCCTGGATCGGGACCGGGGGCGGCGCGTTCCCCGTTCCGGACGGCGGCGAACCGGGCCCGGAGGCGGTGGAGCGCGCCGGTGCCGACGCGGCCGCCGGCTGGTGGACCCTTCGCCAGTGGGAGATGGCCGCCGTCGCGCTGCTGAACCACCCCGGTGTGCGACGGGCGGCCGACTTCCGGGGCGAGGCGCTGCGGCTGCTCGGTGCGGTGGAGCGGGCCTCCGGCACGGAGCTGAAGTCCCTCGCCTACGCGCTCCTCGTGCTGGACGACGAACCGCTCGTCGCCCTCCACCGGTCGAGCGGCACCGGCTACCTCCTGCGGGTCTCCGGCATCGGGGACAACTTCCAGCTGCACACCCTGCTCGCCGACGCGCTCATAGGCGGCGGCCATGTGGAGGGCCACGCGCCGTCGGCGCAGGAGGCGGCCGTCTGCCGGGAGACCCCCGGCCAGGTGGACACCGTGGGCTCCTTCGACCTGGTGGCCCCGGGCGGTGAACTCATCTGGAACGAGGGGGCCCCCGCCGACATCCCCGTCGTCGACGGCGTCCGGCTGCTGGTCCTGGACGAGCCGTCCTACCGGCGGGCCTGGCCCGCGGGCCGCTTCTTCCCCGGCATGCGCGGCGACGCCCTGCTGGAGCGCGCGTTGGACCCGGAGGAGACGGAACGGTGGTACGCCCAGGTCTCCCCGGCCAAGGACGCCACCGGCTGAACCGCCGTCTGGAGGAGGCACCGGCTGGACGGCCGTCTGGAGGAGGCCTCGGCTGAACCGCAGTCTGGACCGCCGTCTGGAGGGGCCACCGGCTGAATCGCCGCCCCCCCCGGGACGCGGGTCAGCCGATCCGGGCGCCCGTTCCGCTCACCCGGATCCTGGCGTCTCCCGCGCGCAGTTCGACGGTGAGTGTGCCGGGCCGGCCCATGTCAGCCCCCTGGTGCAGCGTCAGCACGGCCGCGTCCGGTACGAGCCCCAGCTCCCGTGCGTACGCGCCGAAGGCCGCCGCCGCCGCGCCCGTCGCCGGATCCTCGACGACCCCGCCCACCGGGAACGGGTCCCGGACGTGGAAGACCCCGGGCCCCTCGCGCCACACCAGTTGCAGCGTGGTCAGGTCGAGCCGGCGCATCAGCGCTTCGAGGCGCGCGAAGTCGTACTCCAGGTCGGCCAGCCGCTCCCGGGTGGCGGCGGCCAGCACCAGGTGCCGGGCTCCCGCGTAGGCGATCCGGGGCGGCAGGGCCGGGTCGAGGTCGGCGGCCGCCCAGTCCAGGGCCGCCAGCGCCTCCGTCAGGTCGGCCGCCGAGGTCTCCTCGACGCGGGGGGCCACGCTGGTGAGGGTGGCGCGGAGTTCGCCGCCCTCCCGTACCACGGTCACCGGCACCGGACCCGCGGCCGTGGCGAACTCCAGCTCGCCCGGCCCGTCCCGTTCGGCCAGGGCGAGCGCCGTGGCGACCGTGGCGTGACCGCAGAAGGGCACCTCGGCCTTGGGGCTGAAGTAGCGGATCGTGTACGCGCCCTCGCCGGTCCGCTCCGTCAGGAACGCCGACTCGCTGTAGCCCAGCTCCGCCGCGACGGCGAGCATCGCCTCCTCGTCCATCCCGGAGGCGTCCAGGACGACGCCGGCGGGATTGCCGCCCGCGGGGTCGGCGGAGAAGGCGGTGTAGCGCAGGACCTCGGGCAGGGGATCAGGTGTCATGCAGGGGTCCAACCGTGCCGCCGCTCCCGGCATTCCCCGCCCGGTGCGACGGTGCGACGGTGCGGCGGTGCGGCGGTACGGCGTGCAGGAGGGCCGGTCGCGGCCCCCCGTTCCGCGACCGGCCCTCCTGGGGCGGGTCAGTGGCAGTTCTTGACGCCCTTGTTCGCCTTGGTGGACTTCTTCCAGGAGCAGGAGTCCTGGAGTTTCCCGTTCGGCTTGATCAGCCGCGCCTTGTCCCCGGTGTTGTTCCAGACGTACGAGCCCCGGTTCCAGTGCACGGTGCCCGAAACGTTTTTGCCCTTGCCGGTGCGGAGCTTGACCGTCTTGCCCGCGCCGATCGTGTAGCTGCCGAAGGTGTAGGTGTAGCCGGTGTTGTCCTTCACCTTGAAGCCCTTGAGCTGGACCTTCTTCTTGCCGTTGTTGTGGATGTTCACCCACTCGGCGTTCAGCGACTTCGTGGTCCGGTTGTCCTTGCCGGGACCGTCGTACTGCACGGTCCCGAAGTGCAGCCCGCCCTGGTGGGCGGCGGCCGAGGCCGGCCCCGCCGTGGCGAGGAGCGAGCCGGCCAGTGCGGTGGCGGCGGCCAGGGCGATCGGCGCAGCGGTACGTATGCGCATGCGGTGTTCCTTCTGTGTTGTTCTGGTGAAGGCGTAACGAGATGCGATCATACGGACAGCACGCGCTTGCTCGGTCCAGAGCGGAGAAGTCCCCAAATCCGGCCACTTAATGGCTAGTTCGAACGGGCCTGATCGCCTGCGGGCTCAACCGCGACCGATGTACGGCATGTTCGTCGCCAGGACCGTGGCGAACTGAACGTTCGCCTCCAGTGGCAGCTCAGCCATGTGCACCACCGTCCGCGCCACGTCGGACGCGGCCATCACCGGCTCCACCGCCGTCTCCCCGTTGGCCTGGAGGATCCCGGTCGACATCCGCTCGGTCATCTCCGTCGCCGCGTTGCCGATGTCGATCTGCCCGCAGGCGATCCGGTAGGGGCGGCCGTCCAGAGACAGCGACTTCGTCAGCCCGGTCATCGCGTGCTTCGTCGCGGTGTACGCGATCGAGTGCGGGCGCGGCGCGTGGGCGGAGACCGAACCGTTGTTGATGATCCGGCCACCCTGCGGGTCCTGCTCCTTCATCTGCCGGTACGCCGCCTGCGCGCACAGGAACGCGCCCGTCAGGTTCACCTCGACGACCGCCCGCCAGTCCTCGACGGCCAGCTCCTCCAGCGGTACGCCGCCGGGGCCGAAGGTGCCCGCGTTGTTGAACAGGAGGTCCAGCCGGCCGAACCGTTCCCGTACGGCGGTGAAGAGTGCGCCGACCTCGTCGGCGTCGGTCACGTCCGTGGTGACGCACAGCGCCTCGGTGTCCCCGGCGGCGGCCGCCGTCTCCGCCAGCGGCTCGGCCCGCCGGCCGGCGAGCGCGAGCGACCAGCCCGCGCTCGCGAGGGCGAGCGCGACGGCCCGCCCGATCCCTGACCCCGCACCCGTGACGACGGCGACTTTCCGGCCGGTCTGCTCAGTGTTCATGGCCCGGCAGCGTACGGGACGGCTCGGTGCGCGGCGCACGCGGTGCTCATCGACCCGCCATGCGGATGTTGTGCACGCGACAACGGTGCGTCGTCGCGTGCGGCTGCCATGAACCCCGACAGCATCCGGGCTGAGGAGGGGCATATGACAGCCGCAGAGACCATCATGACGCCCGATCAGAGCACACGGGCCACCGAACTCCGCGCCGCCGCACGGCTGCTCGGACCGGGCGTAGGACGCAGACGCTTCCTGACCGTCACCGGAGCCGCCGCCGCGCTCGCCTTCGCCGTGAACCTGCCCGCCGCCGGCACGGCGAGCGCCGCCGAGGTCGACGCCCGCCGGATCACCGAGGACCCCTTCACCCTCGGCGTCGCCTCCGGCGACCCGCACCCGGCGTCCGTCCTCATCTGGACCCGCCTCGCGCCCCGCCCCTACGAGCCGGGCGGCGGACTGCCGCGCGGCCGGGTCGAGGTGCGCTGGGAGGTGGCCCGCGACGAGAGCTTCCGCCGTGTCGAGCGGCGCGGCTCGGCCACCGCCCACCCCGAGTTCGCCCACAGCGTCCGCGCCGAGGTCCAGGGCCTCGACTCCGGACGGGTCTACTACTACCGCTTCCGCACCGGCAGCTGGACCAGCCCGGTCGGCCGCACCCGCACCGCCCCGGCCGCCGGAGCCCGCAACAGCTCCCTGGCCCTGGCCGCCGTCTCCTGCCAGGCGTACCACGACGGCTACTTCACCGCCTACCGCCACCTCGCCGCCGAGGACGTCGACGTCGTCTTCCACCTCGGCGACTACCTCTACGAGTACGCCGTCACCGCCACCGGCGGAGCCCGGGCCTACACCGACCGCAGACTCCCCGCGCACTACAACCGCGAGACGGTCACCCTGGAGGACTACCGGCTGCGCTACGCCCTCTACAAGTCCGACCCGGACCTGCGCGCCGCCCACGCCGCCCACCCCTTCGTCGTCACCTGGGACGACCACGAGACCGAGAACAACTACGCGGGCGGCACCCCCGAGAACGACGTGCCTCCCGAGGAGTTCCTGCTGCGCCGGGCCGCCGCGTACCGCGCGTACTGGGAGAACCAGCCGCTGCGCACCCCGCAGCGCCCCACCGGACCCGACATGCGGCTCTACCGCCGCCTGAAGTTCGGGCGGCTCGCCCAGTTCGACATCCTCGACACCCGCCAGTACCGCAGCGACCAGGCGTACGGCGACGGCTGGCGGACCCCGGGGCCCGAGTCGGAGGACCCCGCGCGCACCATGACCGGGGCCGCCCAGGAACGCTGGCTGACCGACGGCTGGCGGGCCTCGAAGGCCACCTGGAACGTCGTCCCGCAGCAGGTCACCTTCGCGCGGCGGCGCGATGTGCCCACCGACGCCTTCAAGCTCTCCATGGACTCCTGGGACGGCTATCCCGCCTCCCGGCAGCGAGTGCTGGCCGGGGCCGAGGCCGCCGGGGTGGAGAACCTCATGGTCCTCACCGGCGACGTCCACGTCTCCTACGCCTTCGATCTGAAGAAGGACTTCGACGACCCCGCATCGCGGACCGTCGGCACGGAGATCGTCACCACGTCCATCAGCAGCGGCAAGAACGGCGCGGACCGGCCCGCCAACTGGGAGAACCAGACCCGCGCCAACCCGCACCTCAAGCACTACAACGGGCGGCGCGGCTACGCGCTCGTCACCCTCGGAACGAAGGAGGCCCGCGCCGACTTCCGTACGGTGGCGGCCGTCACGACCCCCGGCGCGCCCCTCGCCACGGCGGCCTCCTTCGTCACCGAGGCCGGGAACCCGGGGCTCACCCCCGCGTAACGCCGCCCGCCCGGGCGACCGGGCTCAGCGGTCCGCCGGGTAGCGGACGCCGATACGGTCCCGTACCGCGTCGAGCGTCCGCATCACCGCCAGCGAACCCTCCAGCGGGACGAGTGGGGACTCGCTCTCGCCCGCCCGCACCGCCCGCCCCACCTCGACGGCCTCGTACTGCATGCCCGAGAGCCCCTGGGGTCCCGGACCCGAGGTGATGGTCTCCGGTTCCGCGCCCGCCCGCCGCAGGACGAAGTGGTCCGGGTGGAAGAAGTCGCGCGGGAGGTCGATCCGCCCGGCCGTGCCGATGACGGTGGCCGCCGTCGGATGGTGGCCGACGATCGAGCAGGACAGCAGCGCGGTCGCACCGGAGTCCCAGCCGAGCAGCATCCCCGTGTTCAGGTCGACGCCCTCGGGGGAGAGCAGTGCGTCGGCCTGGATCCGGTCGGGCTCGCCCAGCAGCAGCTGGGCGAACGACACCGGGTAGACCCCGAGGTCCAGCAGCGCCCCGCCGCCCAGGTCCGGATCGCGCAGCCGGTGCCCGGGAGCGACGTCGCCCGCGAAGCCGAAATCGGCCTGTACGGTACGGATCTCGCCGATCGCCCCGTCCCGGACCAGCTCGGTGAGGCGGCGGACCACCGGGTTGAGATAGGTCCACATGGCCTCCATCAGGAAGAGGCCTCGCTCCCGGGCCAGCGCCACCAGCTCCTCGGCCTCCCGGCTGTTGAGCGTGAACGCCTTCTCGCACAGCACGTGCTTTCCGGCCCGCAGCGCGAGCGAGGCCGCCGCGTGGTGCGCCGAGTGCGGCGTCGCCACGTACACCACGTCGACCTCGTCGTCGGCGACCAGCTCCGCCCAGCTGCCGTAGGCCCGCCCGATCGCGTGCCGCTCGGCGAACTCCCGCGCCGAGGCCTCCGTGCGCGAGGCCACCGCCACCACCTCGGCGTCCGGGAGCCCCTGGACGTCCCCCGTGAACCTCGCGGCTATGCCGCCCGTCGCCAGAACACCCCAACGCACTGTCCCACCCATGCACGCCACCCCAGCCCGCCCGAAAAACGTATCGACCACTCCGGCCGAGCTGAGAGCATAGATGCGTATTCAACGATGTGGAGAAGAGAATGCCGGACAGCGGCGGCAGCCGGGCCCAGCGAGCACACATACCCACCACCGGGACCGGGGCCGACGACCGGCCGATCCGGCACGGCGACGCGGGCGCCCTCTCCGTCGACCCCGCCGCCCCGCAGGTCACCGCCCCCGCCGGCCTGCCGGGAACCCCCGGCCTGCCGGGAGCCCACGGCCTGCCCGGCCCGGCGGCGAGGGCCGCCCGGCGCACCGGCCTCCTGGTCACCATGGTCCTCGGCGGACTCACCGCACTGCCGCCGCTGTCCATGGACATGTACCTCCCCGCGCTCCCCGCCGTCACCGACTCCCTGAGCGCCCCCGCCGCCACCGTCCAGCTCACCCTGACCGCGTGCCTGGCCGGAATGGCGCTCGGCCAGCTCGTCGTCGGCCCCATGAGCGACCGCTGGGGCCGCCGGAAACCGCTGCTCCTCGGCATGGTCGTCTACGTCCTCGCCACCGCCATCTGCGCCCTGGCCCCCACCGTCGAACTCCTCATCGGCTTCCGCCTCCTCCAGGGGCTCGCGGGCGCGGCCGGCATCGTCATCGCCCGGGCCGTGGTGCGCGACCTCTACGACGGCGTGGAGATGGCCCGGTTCTTCTCCACCCTGATGCTGATCTCCGGCGTCGCCCCGGTCATCGCCCCCGTGATCGGCGGGCAGGTCCTGCGGATCACCGACTGGCGGGGCATCTTCGTCGTGCTGACCGCCGTCGGCATCGTCCTCACCCTGGTCGTCTGGAAGTGGCTGCACGAGACGCTGCCGCCCGCCGACCGCCACACCGGCGGGGTCGCCGACGCCCTGCGCACCATGCGCGGGCTCCTCGCCGACCGCGTCTTCACCGGCTACATGGTCGCGGGCGGGCTCGCCTTCGCCGTCCTGTTCGCGTACATCGCCGCCTCCCCGTTCGTCGTGCAGGAGATCTACGGGGCCTCGCCCCAGACCTTCAGCCTGCTCTTCGGGATCAACTCGATCGGTCTGATCACCGTCGGGCAGATCAACGGCAAACTGCTCGTGGGCCGGGTCAGCCTCGACAAGGTGCTCGGCTTCGGCCTCGCGGTGATCGTGCTGGCCGCCGTCGCGCTGCTGCTGATGACGTCCGGCGTCTTCGGCGAGGTCGGCCTCGTACCGGTCGCGGCCGGGCTCTTCGTCCTGATGTCGGCGATGGGTCTCGCGATGCCGAACACCAACGCCCAGGCCCTGATGCGCACCAAGCACGCGGCGGGCTCCGCCTCCGCGCTGCTCGGCACGTCCTCGTTCCTCATCGGCGCGGTCGCCTCCCCGCTGGTCGGCATCGCCGGCGAGGACACGGCCGTCCCGATGGCCGTGGTCCAGGTCGTGTGCGCGGTGGCGGCGGTGGCCTGCTTCCTGCTCCTGTGCCGCCCCTGGCAGCGGGCGGGCCGCGAGGCCGGCGGCCTCTGAGCCATCGCCGCCCGCCCAGGCCCTTGGGTCCGCCCCGGCCCCGCTGCCCGCCCCGGCCCTTGGGTCCGCCCCGGCCCCGAGGTCCGGCGCGGGCTCAGCCGGTGCGCGGGTAGCCGATCAGATGCGTACGGTCCTGCCGGTCGGTCCAGCGGAACACCCCGACCCCGGTCGTCTCCGTCCCCGGCAGCCGCGCGTTGCGCGACAGCCGCTCGGTGCTCCAGGTGGCGAAGTCCATCGCGACCGGGAGCCCGCCGCCGGACAGCGCCTCCGAGGCGTCGCGCGCGTTCTCGGCCCCGTACGCGATGCCGTCGTCCGTCACCGTGGCCAGCGTCAGATGGGCGGCGCCGCCCTCGTCCTCGAAGCAGCGGCCCTGCTTCGCCTCCAGATCGAAGGCCAGGTTCCCGGCGATCAGGTAGTCGCCCGAGGGGGAGAGGACCGCCTGCGGGAAACGCCCCGGCTTTATGGCGGGCCTGTGGCACTCCACCGAGGTGAGGACCTCGCCGGTCGCCGCGTCGTGCACCGCCCACAGCTCGTGGGTCGCCGCCCGCTTGGTCTTCTTCGCGGGCGCCCACTTCGCCAGCACCTGGTCCGGGGTCGTCGACGTCACCACTCCGCTGCCCCTGTCGGCGCCCTTGGGCGCGACGTTCCGGCTGAACCAGCCGCCGCGCACCCAGAACTCCCGTGCTCCGCCCAGCAGCAGGCCCTCGGCGGTCTGCCCGTGCACCTCGGTGAGCTGTTTGCAGGCCGGGCAGCCCTTGGGGTACTTCAACTTGTCCGCGCCCAGCTCGGACACCTCACCCGTGACCGGGTCCACCAGGGTGCTGTTCGCCTTGGCGTCGCTGATCACGATGGACGGCCCGGTCGTGTCGACATCCGGGGCGCCGGACCACGGCACCTCGACGCGCTGCCGGTTTCCGTTCGTCACGTCGTACAGATCGAGCGCGAGGAAGGTGCTCGACGGCGACAGCCCGTCGCCGACCTTCCCGTAGGACCAGGTCACGAAGAACTGCCGGTCGCCCTTGGCGACCGTGGCGAGCCTCGGATAGTGCAGCGGGTCCGGCTGCCGCCAGGCCTTGCCGCGCCAGCCCAGCTCGCCGGTGGCCGTGTCGACGGTGCGCAGCCGGTAGCGGTTGTCCTTCGACCGCTCCAGATAGGCCAGCAGGCCCGTCGCGTGGGAGACGGCCACGTCGGGGGAGGAGCCGATGATCTCCCAGCCCCGGTCCGTCGTGTACTGCGGCGGAACGGTCAGCCGGGTCACCGGCCCGGCGCTCGGCAGCACCGGTTTCGCCGCCCCGGTGGCCGCGCCGTTCTTCCGGTCGTCCTCGTCGGGGCTGCCGCCACAGGTGGCCAGCAGCAGGAGCAGGGCGAGAAAGAGCACCCCGCCGACGAGCGTCAACCGCACGATCTTCTGCCTCATGGCTCCCCTGCTGGACCATCTTGCCCTGGTGCCGTCCACGCGCGGGCCAGCGTAGCAACAGGCCCAGGGCGGTGTGGAGTTCGCCGGATTCCCGTTCCGTACCGGTTACGTGAAGTCCTGGTGCGGACCCGGCACGGTCCCGCGCCGCCCGCGCACACGTCTCTCCGTACCCCTCCGGGCCCCGGCGAAGCGGAATGCGTCCACCGGGTCGCCTCCGCCTACAATTCGGCGGTGAACGTCACCCTCCCCACCGCACAGTCCCTGCGCGCGGCGCTGGCCGGGCTGCTCGACGGACTGCCGCCCAAGCAGGCCGCGCAGGCCGTCGACCGGCTGATCGCCAGCTACCGGGGGGAGACCCCGACGGACGCCCCGATCCTGCGGGACCGCTCCGACGTCGCCGCGTACGCCGCGTACCGGATGCCCGCCACCTACGAAGCCGTACGGTCCGCCCTCGACGCCCTGGCCGGGGCCGCCCCCGACTGGACGCCCGCCACCCACACCGACGTCGGGGGCGGCACGGGCGCGGCGAGCTGGGCGGTGGCCGGCGTCTGGGCGGGCCCGGCCACGACCGTGCTGGACTGGGCCGAACCGGCCCTCTCACTCGGCCGCGAACTCGCCGAGGCGTCCGGGGTCCCGGGGCTCCGCGACGCGCGCTGGGAGAAGGCGCGGATCGGAGCGGCGCTGGAGCTGGCCCCGGTGGACCTGGTCACCGTCAGCTATGTGCTCAAGGAGCTGACCGCCGGGGCCAGGACCGAACTGGTCGACGCGGCGGCGGCGGCCGGACAGGCGGTGGTGATCGTGGAGCCCGGCACCCCCGACGGCTACGCCCGGATCATCGAGGCCCGGGACCGGCTGATCGCCGCTGGGATGGGCGTCGCGGCCCCCTGCCCGCACAGCGACGCCTGCCCGATCACCCCCGGGGCCGACTGGTGCCACTTCTCGGCCCGGGTCAGCCGCTCATCGCTCCACCGGCAGGTCAAGGGCGGCTCGCTGAGCCACGAGGACGAGAAGTTCAGTTACGTGGTCGCCACCCGCTTCCCCACCGGCCCGGCGCCCGCCCGGATCACCCGCAGGCCGCAGATCCGCAAGGGCCAGGTACTGCTGGAGCTGTGCACCCGCGACGACGGTCTGGCCCGGTCCACGGTCACCAAGCGCCACGGCGACCTGTACCGGGCGGCCAGGGACGTCGCCTGGGGCGATCCCTGGCCGCCCGCGGACACGCCCTAGCCGCGCAGCTCCTGGGTGCAGCACTTCACGCTGCCACCGCCCTTGAGCAGCTCGCCCAGGTCCATCGGGACCGGCTCGAAGCCCCGGTCCCGCAGCGGGTCCAGGAGCCCTGTCGCCCCCTGCGGCAGCAGGACGTGGCGCCCGTCGCTGACCGAGTTGAGGCCAAACGCCGCCGCGTCCGCCTCCCGGGCGAGCAGCGCGTCCGGGAACAGCCGGCGCAGCACCGCCCGGCTGCCGGACGAGAAGGCGTCCGGGTAGTACATGATCTCGTCGGCCGCCGCGTCCAGCACGCACAGCGCGGTGTCCAGGTGGTAGTAGCGCGGATCCACCAGATCGAGCCCGATGACCGGCAGCCCGAAGAACTCCTGGGCCTCCATGTGCGAGAGCGGACTGGACCGGAAGCCGCGTCCGGCCAGCAGGTAGGAGGCGGTGACGGCGAAGTCCCCCTCGCCCTCGTTGACGTGCTCCGGCTCATGGACCTCGGTGAAACCGTGCTCCCGGAACCAGTCCCGGTGGGCTCCGGCCTCCGCGTACCGCTCCCGGTACGCGAACAGCGCGCCGAGCACCCGGCCGCCGATCACCGTGGCGCCGTTGGCGGCGAAGACCATGTCGGGCAGGTCGGGACGGGGGGCGATCAGCTCGACGGTGTGGCCGAGGGCGCGGTAGCGGTCGCGCAGGTCCTCCCACTGGGTCCGGGCCAGCGGCAGGTCGACGGGTTTGGACGGGTCCATCCACGGGTTGATGGAGTAGGTGACCCGGAAGTGCGCCGGGGCGCACATCAGGTAGCGACGAGGGGTGGCGTCACGGTTCAACTCTGGCTCCTCGCGAACGGCGGCCGGGGCCGCGGAACGGTGGGATGCGCACGGTCTGTGCGTGAGCCCATGGTGCGCCGCGCGCGCCGGATTTCGCAGTCGATCGATCGAGTGGTTCACCGGACCGCCCGACCGCGGCCACCGCCCGGACGCCCGCGCCGCCCGACCGCGGCCACCGCCCGGACGCCCGCGCCGCCCGACCGCGGCCACCGCCCGGACGCCCGCGCCGCCCGGACGCCCCGCGCGGCCGGGATGCCCCGCGCGGTCGGGATGCCCCGCGCGGTCGGGATCTCCGGCGTTGCCCGCATCTCCGGCGCCGCCCGGTCGCGGCCACCGTCCGGGTGTCCCGCGCCGCCCGGGTCTCCCGCGCCGCCGGGATCTCCGGCGCCGCCCGCATCTCCGGCGCCGCCCCGATGTCCCGCTGCCCGCCACACGCTCCGCGGCCACCGCAATCACACGCTCCGTGGCCACCGCAAGACGATACGTATCGGTTCGGTCGGCGCTAGATTGGGCGCATGGCACCCACCAAGGCACCCGACTCCAGCCGCCGCAGCGACCGCTCTCGCCGCGCGATCCACGACGCCGCCCTCGCCCTCGTCGCAGAGGTGGGGTACCAGCGCACGACGATCGAGGGTATCGCCGCCCGCGCCGGGGTCGGCAAGCAGACCATCTACCGCTGGTGGCCCTCCAAGGCCGCCGTGCTGATGGAGGCCTTCCTCGACCTGGCGGCCCGGGCCGCCGAGGAGGCCGGGCCGCCGTCCGGCGACGCCGCGCAGGGCATCCCCGACACCGGCGATCTGACCGCCGACCTCAAACTCGTGCTGCGGGCCACCGTCGACGAGCTGAACGACCCGGCGCTGGAAGCCCCCACCCGCGCGCTGACCGCCGAAGGCATCGTCGACGCGAAGCTGGGCGCCGAATTCGTCACGAAGCTGCTCGAACCGCAGCTCGCGCTGTACGTCACCCGCCTGCGGGCCGCCCAGGAGGCCGGGGACCTGCGCGCCGACGCCGACCCCCGGATCGCCCTGGAACTGCTCATCGGCCCGCTGATGCACCGCTGGCTGCTGCGGACTCTGCCCCTCACCCACACGTACGCCGACGCGATCGTCGACTACGCCCTCGGCGGGCTCACCCCGCGACCTTGACCCCGAGGGCCCGGCGGGGGCCCCAGCGCCCACCGGCAATGGTGGGAGACGTCCGATATGGGGTGACATCGGGCGTGATGGTGCTCACTCGGTGCGGTGGTACACGGCCCCGCTGGTGAACTCTGGCCACCCGAACCGCAGGATGGTGCGACGATGGAGAGGCAACGCTGAGGTGAACTGCTGAGGTGAGGGGATAGATGGGCGCCGATTCCGGCCGTTTCCGCGGCACAGAGAGCAGGATCTCCCAGTGGCTGCGGCGACGTCCCAAATCACCGGGGGCCGAGGCCGACGAGTCGGCCAGGGTCGCGCTGCTCCTGGCGGTCGCCGACGCGGGTATGCCCATCGCCCCCGCCGCCCACCCCCTCGGATACCGATGTTCGTGCGAACGCATCGGCTGTCCCACCCCCGCCCGGCATCCCATCTCCTTCGCCTGGCAGACGCAGTCGACCACCGACCGCGCCCAGATCGAGCGCTGGGCCACCGGCCAGCCGCTGGCCAACTTCATCACGGCGACCGGCATGATCCACGACGTGCTGGACGTCCCGCTCACCGCGGGCCGCAGCGCCCTGGAGCGCCTTCTCGACGCCGGCATCGACGTCGGCCCGGTCGCCCAGTCCGGCGAGGACCGGATGCTCTTCTTCACCGCCACCCGCGGCACCCCCGAGGACGAGGACGAGTGGTGGCCCTGCGAGCTGGACTGCCACCCCGAGACCATGGACGCCCACCCGGGCCTGCGCTGGCACTGCCGGGGCAGCTACGTCCTGCTGCCGCCCGCCCGGCTCCCCGGTGAGCTCGACGTCCACTGGGTGCGGGGCCCCGAGCACGAGCTGCCCGATCCGCTGACCCTGCTGGAGACGCTCACCGACGCCTGCGCGCGGTATGCGGGCAGTGCCGAGCAGAGCGAGCTGGACCACGACTCGATCGCCTGGCCCCTGAGCCGCTGAGCCGCCGGTCCGGTGTGCGACCGCCCGGCCGGAGGGCCGGGCGCCGTCGGATGCCGTCACGCCCGGCGGCGTGGCGGCGGGCGTGACGCCCTGCCCGCCTACTCGCCCTTCGCCGCGACCAGACCCGGCAGCCGGTTCAGCATCCGCACCTTGCCGCCGGATCCGGATCCGGATCCGGACTCGGAGCCGGCCGTCCCCTCGCGCGGCGGGACGTGCACCAGCTGGCTGGAGACCCGCTCCTTGGTGAGACTGCTCTTCACCTCGCCGGTGAGCAGCGCCTTCACATCCGCGTTGACCTCGGGGCGCAGCCCCTTCGCCGCGGTCTGCCGCTCGAAGTGCTTGCTGCTGAAGAAGACCAGCGCCCCGCCGTCCTCGGTGCGCAGCCCGAGCGGCGCGAACGCCGCACGCGTCAGCGGCTGGTCGACGTACTGGTACGAGAACCCCGCCCGCCGCGTGGTGCGGCGCGTCTCGCGCCACCCCGAGGTCGCCGTCGAGGGCGTGAACACATCCGGGGCGCCACTCTGCAGATAGCCGGTGTACGAGGCGCTCAGCTCCGCGGGCGCCACGGCCAGGCCGTCGTCCCCGGGCTCCACCGGAGCGGCGAACCCGTCCTCGTCCAGGGTGAACTCCGGTACCTGGGACGCCGGGACGGCCGCGAGATAGGACGCCTTCCACAGTGCGTCGGGGCCCGACCGTACGAACACCACCAGCCAGCGGGTGTCCAGCTTCCCGCCGTCCTGGTCGCGGTTGGAGTCGGTGTCCGCGAGGAACCAGCGCGGCCACCCCGCCTTCTTGGGGACGACGTACGTCGCGTCGTCCAGCACCAGCGGCTTGTGTGCCTTGTTGCCCTCGGGGCTGTACGTCTGCCGCGCCTTCAGCCCGGCCTGGTTGATCGCGCCGAGCGAACCCGTCACCCGGTCCGCGTCCAGCGCCGGATCGAACGCCTTGTCCGCCGCGTTGTAGGCGTCGGTGAAGTCCTTGAGCGCCTGTGCGGCCTCCGGCTTCTTCGCCCCGGGGAGCACTTCCAGCTCCCCGTACACCGTCACACAGCCGCTCGCCGTCACGCACAGCACCGTCGCCGTCGCGAGCCCCGCCGTCAGCCGGCCCAGCCCAGGGTGTCTCGTCATCCGTTGCTTCCGCGCCTTCTGATCCGTCGCCCGCACTGACCGTCGAAACCCTACCGGGGCGGCGGACGGCGGGCGGCCGGGGGACCGGATACAGCGTCCATACCGTGGCCCAGGGGCGCGTCAGACCCCGCGCACCGGCACGATCAGCGGCCTGCCCGTGCGGGGGTGGGGGAAGACCTCCACCGGCTGCCGGTAGACCTCACCGAGCAGCTCACCGCTGAACACCGTCTCCGGCGGGCCCAGTTCCGCGATCCGCCCCTCGTGCAGGACGGCGGCCCGGTCCGCGTACGCCGCGGCGAGGCCGAGGTCGTGCAGCACGACCACCACCGCGTCCCCGGCGGCGGCCCGGTCCCGGCAGACCCGCAGCACCAGCTCCTGGTGGCGCAGGTCCAGGGCGGCGGTCGGCTCGTCGAGCAGCATCAGCGGGGCCCGCTGCGCCAGCACCCGGGCCAGCGCCACCCGGGCCTTCTCGCCGCCCGACAGCGCCGAGAACGGGCGGCCCGCGAACCGCGTCACCTCGGTGGCCGCCATCGCCTCGGCCACCGCCGCGTCGTCCTCGTCCTCCCGCTCCGTACCGGCCCAGGGCGCCCGCCCCATCCGTACGACGTCCTCCACCGGGAACGG
Source organism: Streptomyces sp. NPDC017520 (assembly GCF_044329855.1). Lineage (NCBI taxonomy): Bacteria > Bacillati > Actinomycetota > Actinomycetes > Kitasatosporales > Streptomycetaceae > Streptomyces > Streptomyces sp. NPDC017520. Next base: position 517,909 of record NZ_JBIRKB010000002.1, on the reverse strand, counting down.
GAAGGACAGCGCGGCGGACTGCGGCAGCACCGAGCGGCGCAGCGCCAGTTCGGGCGCGGACCACGCGGTGGCCGGACGCCCGCCGATCCGCACCTCGCCGCTCGCGGCGGGCAGATCGGCGGCCAGCGCCGCCAGCAGCGTCGACTTGCCCGCGCCGTTCGGCCCGACCAGGGCGACCACCTCGCCCGCGTGCGCGGTCAGGCCGACGGAGTCCAGCACCTGCCGCTGCCCGAGCCGGACCAGAAGACCGACGGCCTCGACGACAGGGGAGCCGGGGGCCACGGGCGAGGGCAGTTCCCGGGGGCGTACCGCGAACAGGTCTCTCAGCGTCCTCATGCCCAACCACCTTGCTTACGACGGGTCCTGCGCAGCAGCCAGAAGAAGAACGGGCTGCCGAAGAGCGCGGTCAGCACCCCGAGCGGCAGCTCGGCGGGGGCCGCCACCGTACGGGCCGCGAGGTCGCCCGCCACCAGGACCAGGGCGCCGCCGAGCGCGCTGCCCGGGACGAGGAAACGGTGGCCGGGGCCGTTGGCCATCCGCAGCAGATGCGGGACGAGCAGCCCGACGAAGGAGATGATCCCGGCGACGGCGACCGCGGCGGCCGTCAGCAGCGCCACCACCAGCACCAGCACGATCCGCAACCGCTCCACGTCCACGCCCAGGTGCCGGGCGGGCCGCTCCCCGAGCGCCAGCAGGTCCAGCTTGCGGGAGTGGAAGGGGGCGATGAGGAGCCCGGCCAGCGCGCACGGCAGCACGGCGAGCACCTTGGGCCAGGTGGCCTGGGAGAGCGAACCGAGCTGCCAGAAGGTGATCTGGGTGATCTGCGCGTTGTCCGCGAAGAAGATGAACAGGCCGATCAGCGCGCCCGCGAACGCGTTGACGGCGATACCGGTGAGGATCAGCGTCACCACTTCGGTCCGGCCGCCGGACCGGGAGAGCGTGTAGACGAGCAGCACCGTGACCAGGCCGGCGGCGAACGCGCAGACGGTGATGGTCCAGTTGCCGAAGAAGCTCAGGCCGAGCGCGATCGAGGCGACCGCGCCCACGGCCGCGCCGGCCGAGATGCCGATCACCCCGGGCTCGGCGAGCGGGTTGCCGAAGACGCCCTGCATCAGCGCGCCCGCACAGCCGAGGGAGGCGCCGACGAGCAGGGCGAGGACGACCCGGGGAAGCCGTACGTTCCACAGGACGCTCTCGCCGACCCGGTCCAACTCCTGGCCGCCGAGCCCGATCCGGTGCTGTACGGAGGACAGGACGTCGCCGAGCGGAATGGAGTACGCGCCGATCGCCGCGGAGAGCAGACAGCCGGCGAGCAGGACGAGGGAGAGTACGGCGGTGAGCGTGAACGCCCTGCTCCGGGGGGACTTGGGAGCGACGCCGTCCGCGCCTTCGCCCGGGGCCTTCTCGACGGTCCCGGCGCGTTCCTCGTACGAGGTGGTCACTGGCCCTGGCCGCCCTTCGCGTACAGCTGCTCGACGATCTCGGCGAGCACTCGGTCCGTGCGCGGGCCGTAGTTGAGCAGCACTCCGTCGTCGACGGTGACGATCCGGCGGTCCATGCCGGCCGGGGTCTCCGCGATGCCGGGGATTTTCACCAGACCGTCCATGCCGCCGACCGACTCGAACCCCTTGGTCATCAGGAGGATCGCGTCCGGCGCGGCCTTGGCGAGCGCCTCGCTGGTGATGGCGGTGAAGTCCTTGTCCAGGCCGGACTCCTTGCCGGCGTCGACCGCGCCCGCCGCCTCCAGCAGCGAACCGGCCCCGGACTCCGCGCCGCCCAGCAGATAGACGGAGGCCGAGCCGCGCAGGTAGAGGAAGGCGACCCGGGGCTTCTCGCCGTCCGCGTGGTCCGGGATGGACTGCTGGACGGCGGCGATCCTGGACTCGGTCCGCTCCTTGAGCTCGGTGCCGGCGGACGGTACGCCGAGGGCCTCGGCGACGGTGTCGATGCGACGGCCGACGTCGGCGAGCTCCTTGGCGGGTTCGACGACGAGCAGCGGGATACCGGCGTCGCGGATCTGGTCGATCGCCTCGGCCGGTCCGGTGGTGGTGTCGGCGAGGACGATCGTCGGCTTCAGCGAGAGCACGCTCTCCGCCGACACGTCGTGGGCCCGGGTCACCACCGGGAGCTTCTCGGCCTGTTCGAAGGTGGCGGTGATGTCCCGGGCGACCACCTGCGTTCCGAAACCGAGCGTGAAGACGATCTCGCTCAGCGACCCGGTCAGCGGCACGATCCGGTCGGTGGAGCCGATCGTGACCTTCGCGCCGTCCGCCGAGTCGACCGTCACCGGCAGTCTCGGCGCGGGCGGGGCGGCCAGCGGCTCGACCCGGTCGGCGTCGGCGGTGCTCCCGGCGGACTTCGGCGCGGAGTTGCCGCCTCGGCCCCCGTCTTCGCCCCCGCCGCAGCCGGTCAGGACCAGGGCGAGGGTGACAGCGGCGGTGAGGGCGGCGGCCGCCCTGCCCCGGGCCGGGCGACGGGGAAAGGGCCGTCCGGCGTCCGGGCCCTCGGAGCCCTGGCGGCTCCTCGTGGCGAAGGCCTGCGAGATGTGCACGGGGCACCGTCCTGTCGTTCTGCGGCGTGCGGTCGGCCGTTCGCCGGTAACGGCGTGACCGGAGAGGGTTCCGGCCCCGACTGGGAATAGCTTAGGTTAGCCTTACCTGAGTATCCAGTCCTCGGAGGGCCCCATGCCGTCGTCCAGATCCACCCGCGCGCTCGCCGTCGCGCTCCTCGCGGTGCTGCTGGGGGCCCTGCTCCCCGCCGGCACCGCGCAAGCGGCCGGCCGTACGGTGCAGGGCGGCCGACTGGACTGGGGCATCAAGTCCTCCTTCCAGAGCTATGTCACCGGCCCCATCGCCAGCGGCAGTTGGAGCCTGACCGGCGGCGCGGCCACGGTCGGCGGCAGCCAGTTCCGCTTCCACTCGGCGACCGGCTCCTACGACCCGGACACCGGAGCGCTCAACTCCGGCTTCTCCGGCGGCGTGCACTTCACCGGCCACAAGAAGCCCGACGGCAACAACGAGCTGGACCTCACGATCAGCCGCCCCACCATCCGGATCAGCGGCGGCAGCGGCATGCTCCACGCGGACATGGCGAGCAAGGAGCGGGGGACCGGCAAGGTCTCCAGCCGCTCCCAAGTGCCGCTGGCCGAGCTCGGCCTCGGCGGGATCGACATGAAGGGCGGTTCCACCCCCATCGCCCTCACCAACGTCCCCACCACGCTGACCGCCGAGGGCGCCTCCGCCTTCGCCGGTTACTACGCCGCGGGCACCCCGCTCGACCCGATCAGCCTCTCCGTCGACACCAAGGGAACGGCCGCCCAGCCGAAGCCGTCCGCCCCGGAGAAGAAGGACGAGAAGGAGAAGGACGAGAAGAAGCAGGACGAGAAGGAGAAGGCGGGCCGCTTCGAGGACGCCGCCGTCGACTGGGGCGTACGCCGCACCTTCCGCGAGTACGTCACCGGCTCCATCGGCCAGGGCACGTGGAAGCTCGCCGACGGCGCCCAGGACGGCGGGGCCCTGTTCCGCTTCCCGCAGGGCAAGGGGACGTACGACGCGAAGAAGCAGACGCTGGACGCGGACTTCGGCGGCAGCATCCGCTTCACCGGCGCCCACGACCTCGACCTGAAGTTCGCCGGGGTCACCGTCGCCGTCGCCCAGGGCGAGGGCACCCTGTCGGCCGACGTCACCAGCGCGGGCACGACCACCGAGGACGTCCCGCTCATCACCTTCGAGGCCAAGGACTTCGCGCCGAAGGACGGCCTCGCCGCCCTCACCGAGGCTCCCGCCACCCTCACCGCCGACGGCGCCAAGGCGTTCGGCTCCCTGTACAGCGCGGGCACCGCGATGGACCCGGTCTCGCTCGCCGTGACCGTCGACGAGAAGGCCCGACTGCCCGCACTGCCGGACCTCGGCAGTGCGCCGCCCGCGACCGCCGAGCCCACGCAGAAGGCCGCCGAGGAGCCTTCCGCCGCACCGGCGGCCGCCTCCTCCGACTCCGGCCCGGGCGCCGGCGCCTGGGCGGGAATCGGCGGCGGTGTGCTGCTGCTCGTCGCGGCCGGGGCGTTCTTCGCCCTGCGCCGCCGCAGGCCCGCGCAGGGCCCCGACGTCGACGCCCCCACGGGCTCCGACGCCCCCAAGACCTCCTGACCCGGCGCCCATGAGCGCCTTATGGGTCGTCACCCCCTCCCCCCACGCCTCTCTTCCCCCGCCCCCTGTTCCACTAGGAGACCCACCGACATGGCAGCAACCCGCCGCCCCGTAACGCTCGCCGCGGCCGTCGCCACGGCCGCCGTCCTGGGCGCGACCTTCGCCCTTCCCGCCCTCGCCGCCGACGGCTCCGCCGAGGCCGCGCCCGCCGCCGCCCCGAAGCTGGAACTGGTCGACGGCACGCTGGACTGGGGCATCAAGGAGTCCTTCCGCAAGTACATCGCGGGCCCCATCGCGGGAGGAGAGATCACCGTCGCGGACGGCGCCGAGCAGGCCTCCGGCAACGGGGTGTTCACCTTCACCGACGGCAAGGGCTCGTACGACGTCTCGACGCACGGCTCCGACACCGCGTTCAAGGGCAGCGTCCGGTTCGAGGGCCACCACGGGCTGCTCGACGTCCAGCTCAGTGACGTCAAGGTCGCTTCGGGGCGCGAGACCGGCATCGTCACCGCCGACTTCACCAGCAAGAAGATGGACGGCACCGTCGTCACCAAGAACGACGCCCCGATCGCCGATCTGGACATGACCAAGGCCAAGCGGGGCGGCGGAGCGGGCGGCGCGATGGTCTTCTCCGACATCCCCGCCACGCTGACCGCCGACGGCTCCGAGGCCTTCGCCGGCTTCTACGAGAAGGGCGCCGAGCTCGACCCGGCGACGCTCTCCGTCAAGCAGGCGACGAAGCCTCCGACCACGCCCCCCGCGACCCCGCCTGCCACGCCCCCGGCCACCCCGCCGGCGACGCCCCCGGCCACCGGCAAGCCCACCGCCCCGACGCCCACCGCCCCGACGCCCACCGCCCCGACGCCCACCGCCTCCGACCCCGCCGCGCCCGTCAGTGGCCCGGTCGTCGACGGCACCCTGAACTGGGGCGTCAACGAGAAGTTCCGCTCCTACGTCGTCGGCCCGATCGCGCACGGCAAGGTCGAGACGAGCGGCGGCGCGACCACCGCCGGCGACGTCTACCGCTTCAGCAAGGCCACCGGTCACCTCGACGCCGACAAGAACACGCTGAACGCCGCGTTCCAGGGCAAGGTGCGCTTCCTCGGCCACGAGAAGAGCGGCGCGTACGAGCTCGACCTCTCCCTCAGCAACCTGAAGGTCGAGATCAAGGGCGCCGCCGGCAAGCTCGTCGCCGACGTCTCCACCAAGGCGCTCCCGACCGAAGCGAACCGGAATCCCAAGGTCGAGGAGCTGACCGGAGTGGACTTCGCCGACCTGAAGGTGCCCGCGGGCGCGCTCGCCGCCAAGAACGGCATCGTGAACCTCAAGAACATCCCGGCGACACTCACCGGGGGCGGCGCCAAGGCGTTCGGCGGCTTCTACGACAAGGGCGAGCAGCTCGACGCCCTGAACGTCGCGGTCTCCCTGGACAAGGACGCCCAGCTTCCGGGCGGCTCCGCCGGCTACGAGAACTGCGCCGCGGCCGAGGCGGCCGGTGTGACTCCCATCAAGAACGGCGAGGCGGGGTACTCGACCAACCTCGACGCAGACGGTGACGGCATCGCCTGCGAGGCCGGGGAGCCCACCGGCGGTTCCACGACCGGCGGTTCCACGACCGGCGGTTCCACCACCGGCGGCGGTGGCACGGTCGGCGGCGGCTCCTCCACCGGCGGCACGGTCGGCGGCTCCGGCGCCCTGGCCGCCACCGGCTCCGACGTCCCGACGGGCGCCCTGATCGCGGCCTCGGGCGTCGTCGTGGCGGCCGGCGCGGGCGTCGTGATCGCGGCGCGCCGTCGTCGCGACTCCACCGCCTGACCCAACCCGCACCATCCCGAACGGCCCCGGGGCCGTACCGGCGGCAGCAGTGCTCGCCGGTACGGCCCCGCTGCCCTCCCCGCCGGTTCCCGTCCCGGGACCCGGCAGTGCTTGAATGCCCCCGTGAGCGACTACGACGTACCCCGGGGCATCGACGTACTGCGGGTGTTTTGCGGACCCGACGGCCGGTACGGCAACGCCCTCGGCGTCGTACGCGACGGACGCGACCACCCCGACGAGGCCTCCCGGCAACTCCTCGCCCGGCGGCTGGGCTTCAGCGAGACCGTGTTCGTCGACGACCCGGAGCGCGGGCGGGTGGACATCCACGCCCCGGGGCTCCGGCTGCCGTTCGCCGGGCACCCGCTGGTGGGCACCGCGTGGCTGCTGGACCTGGAGGTCCTGGAGCTGGCGGTCGGGGACGTGTTCGCGCGCCAGGACGGGGAGTTCACCTGGATCACCGCCCGCCCCGAGTGGGTCCCGCCGCGCACGCTCCAGCAGTACGGGAGCGCCGCCGAGATCGAGGCGCTGCCGGGACCGCCGTCCGGCGAGGGGTGGCTCTACGCCTGGGCATGGGAGGACGAGGCGGCCGGGCGGGTGCGGGCACGGGCCTTCCCGAGGCGCGGGGAGGCGATCGTCGAGGACGAGGCGACGGGCGCGGCGGCCCTGCTGCTCAGCGCGCGACTCGGCCGCGCCCTGAACATCACACAAGGACGCGGCTCCCAGATCCTCACCGCACCCGCGCCGGACGGCACGGTGGAGGTCGGGGGCCGCGTCCTGATGGCCGTCCGGGGCTGAACCCGGGACGGGCCGCCCGCTGCCGGGCCGTCCTCGCCCCGGCCACGCATGCGGCTCCACCGGAAGCCGGTGGAGCCGCACGCTCACGGGCGAACTCGCCCGCGCCCGGTCACGCGCTGAGCGGGAAGACCTCGCCCAGTTCGCGGAAGACCGCGGTGTTCAGGGCGAAGGCCCGCTTGCACTCCTCGATGATGCGCTGCTTCTCCAGGTCGTCCGCGTTCACCGCGTCCAGCAGCTCGCGGTAACCCCGCTTGAACGCGGCCGGGTTGGTGATCTCCTCGAAGACGTAGAAGCGCACGCCGTCGCCCTTGCGCTCGAAGCCCCACGTCTTCTCCGCCTTGTCGCGGATGATCTGACCGCCCGAGAGGTCGCCGAGGTAGCGGGTGTAGTGGTGGGCGATGTAACCGGCGGGCCAGGTGCGCGCGCACTCCGCGACCCGGGCCGCGTACGCGGCGGTGGCGGGCAGCGGCTCGACACTCTCGCGCCAGCCGGCCCCGCGCAGGTGCGCCAGGTCGCGCTCCAGCTCGGTGGAGCGCATCAGCTCCGGCTGTATGAAGGGGCCGGCCACCGGGTCCTCGCGCAGGGTCTCCGCTCCATCCTCCAGTGCCCGGTACACGAACCACAGCTGCTCGGTGTAGCGGGTGTAGGCGTCCACTCCCAGCCGCCCGCCGAGCAGGTCACTCATGAAGGTCGAGGTCTCGGCCTCGGTGTGCTGCTCGTGCGACGCGGTGCGGATGAGCGTCGAGAAGGGAGTGACGGTGGCGGTTGCGTCCAAGGCGGGCCTCCGGGGACCGAGGGGGACGGGAAGTCCAGAAAGAGACGGACATATCGGCAGCGGCCGCCGCGACGGTGCGGCGGCGCGTGCCGATACGCCCGATCCTCCTACTTAGGTTTACCTAAGTCAACTGGTTCCCGACTGTCTGTCGGTAAAAGGCTACGCGCGGAGGGAAGGGGGAGTCCTGTTATGCGAATTTCGGGGTGACTTACGGCCGGGTGACTTACGGCCGGGTGATTTACGGTCGGGGTGATTTACGGATGGGTGAGGATCTCCGCTCCGGTCTCGGTGACCACCAGCGTGTGCTCGAACTGGGCCGTCCGCTTCCGGTCCTTCGTCACCACCGTCCAGCCGTCCTCCCACAGGTCGTACTCGTGGGTGCCCAGCGTCAGCATCGGCTCGATGGTGAACGTCATCCCCGGCTGCATCACCGTGGTGGCGTGCGGGCTGTCGTAGTGCGGGATGATCAGGCCGGAGTGGAACGAGGAGTTGATCCCGTGCCCGGTGAAGTCGCGGACGACCCCGTAGCCGAACCGCTTCGCGTACGACTCGATGACCCGGCCGATCACATTGATCTGGCGCCCGGGCCTGACCGCCTTGATGGCCCGGTTCAGCGACTCCCGGGTGCGCTCGACCAGCAGCCGCGACTCCTCGTCGACGTCGCCGCAGAGGTAGGTGGCGTTGTTGTCGCCGTGCACGCCGTTGATGTACGCGGTGACGTCCAGGTTCACGATGTCGCCGTCGCGCAGCACGGTGGAGTCGGGGATGCCGTGGCAGATGACCTCGTTCAGCGAGGTGCACAGAGACTTCGGGAAGCCCCGGTAGCCGAGCGTCGAGGGGTACGCGCCGTGATCGACCATGAAGTCGTGGGCGACCTTGTCGAGCTGGTCCGTGGTGACGCCCGGGGCGATGTGCTTGGCGGCCTCCTCCATCGCCTGGGCGGCGATACGGCCCGCGACGCGCATCCGCTCCACGGTGTCGGAGTCCTGGACCTCCGGGCCGGTGTACGGCGTCGGGGCCGGCTTCCCCACGTACTCGGGACGCCGGATGTTTCCGGGGACGGAACGGACGGGAGTGATCTCCCCTGGTACGAGAAGCGACTGGCCAGACATGCCAGCGAGTCTAACCAGCGGCCCCGGGGCACCATGGCGATAAGGAAAGGAGCCGTCGATGGCCCTGTTCAAGAAGCGCACGGTAGGCAAACCGGGCGAATGGTACTACTGCCTGGAGCACAAGAAGGTCGAGGAGGGCCCGGAGTGCCCGGCGCAGAACCGGTTCGGCCCCTACACCTCCCGCGAGGCGGCACAACACGCGATGGACACGGCCCGCGACCGGAACCTGGAGTGGGACACCGACCCCAAATGGCACGACGAGGAGAAGGGCAAGTCCAGCCCGCCCGGCGGCACCTCAAGCCCGCCCGGCGGCACCTCAGGCTCGTCCGGCGATTGAGGGCGCTCTTTCCCGCGGGCCCCGATCGGCGGGTACCTCAAGCCCGTCCGGCGATTGAGGACATCTTTTCCAGCCCCTCCGGCGCTTGAGGAGCGGGGCGCGGGGCGGAGCCCCGGAACCCGGGCCACCCGGCCCGGCCCGGGTCACCCCTCCACCCGGGCCTCCCGCCTCCGCACCGCGTCCTCATCCGTCTCCGAGTCGTACCGCACCAACTTCGGCAGGGCGGCCGTCAGCAGCACCACCGACGCCACGCACGCCACTCCGCCCGTCCAGATCGCCGACCGGGTTCCGGTCCAGCCCGCCATCGCCCCGGCCCGCACCTGGCCCAGCTGCGGGCCGACGCTGTACGAGAGCACCTCGATGCCCGCCAGCCGGCCCCGCAGCTCCTCCGGGATCGTCTGGTTCCAGATGGTCGCCCGCCCCAGCCCGCTCAGCATGTCGCCCGCCCCCGCGACGGCCAGGCAGAGCAGCACCACCCACACGCTGGAGAACCAGCCGGCCGCGGCGATGGCCAGCCCCCACGCCGTCGCACCGAACACCACGAACAGCCCGTGCCTGCGCACCCGGCTCGTCCAGCCGCTGGTCAGCCCCAGCGCCAGCGAGCCGACCGAACCCGCCGCGTACATCAGGCCCAGCGACCACTCCGCGTCCAGATCGTCCGCGAGGAACGGGAAGATCGTGTTCGGGAAGGCGAAGAACATCGCCGCCATGTCGATGGCGTACGTCCCCAGCAGCACCGGCCGGCTCCAGGCGTACCGCGCCCCCTCGACGATCCCGCGCAGCGACGGCTTCTGCGCGTCCCGCGCGGGCGGGGCCGGGGAGAGCCGCAGACAGAGCACGACGGAGGCGGCGAAGGTGCACACCGTCACCCCGTACGCGGTGCCGTGACCGGCGTACGCCACCACCAGACCGGCCAGCGCCGGGCCCGCGATGGCCCCGATCTGCCAGCGCAGCGAGTTCAGCGCGGCCGCCGCCGTCTGCTGTGCGTGCGGCACGATCCGGGCCATCAGGGAGTCCAGCGCGGGCCGCTGGAGCCCGGCGAGCGCGGACACCCCGCCGGCCACCACGTACAGCGGCCACAGCAGCGGCTCCGGGAGCAGGGCGTTCACCAGCAGGATCGCGGCGAGCACCCCGAGCCCCGCCTCGGTGAGCAGGATGACCCGGCGGCGGTCCACCGAGTCCGCGAGCGCCCCGCCGTACAGCCCGAAGACCACCAGCGGCACCAGCTCCACCGCGCCCATCGCCCCGACCGCGAGCGGGGAACCCGTGAGGTCCTTGATCTGGAGCGGCAGCGCGATGAGCGCCATGAAGCTGCCGAAGTACGTGATCAGGCCCTGGACCCACAGCAGCCGGAAGTCCGCCGAGGAGCGCCACGGCGAGAGGTCCGGCAGCAGCGCGCGGAGCCGGGCCGACGGCGGCGATGAGGAGGGGGAGGGCGAGGGAGGAGCTGCGGTCACGAAGGGCCATGATCCGCACTGCCGGGCGTTGCGGGCAAGCAGATATTCCGTGAGCCCCGCCGGACCGGGCTGAGGGGGTCGCCGACGTCTGCCGACCGCTGCCGGACCCGTACGGGGGACCGAGGGGAGCGGGCGGGGAGCGGCGCGGGGGCCCCGCAGCGACGGCCTCCCGGGGGCTACCTGGCAGTAGGGTCGGGCCCATGACTACACAGGACAGCGGCAGCGCGCCCAAGCCCCCCGCCAAGGACCCCTGGGACCTCCCCGACGTCTCCGCCCTGAGCGTGGGCGTGCTCGGCGGCACCGGCCCGCAGGGGCGCGGCCTCGCCTACCGGCTCGCCCGCGCCGGACAGCGGGTCACCCTCGGCTCCCGCGACGCCGCCCGCGCCGAGCAGGCCGCGGCCGAGCTGGGCTTCGGCGTCGAGGGCGCGGACAACGCGGAGTGCGCCCGGCGCAGCGACATCGTGATCGTCGCGGTGCCGTGGGACGGCCACGCGAAGACGCTTCAGTCCCTGCGCGAGGAACTCGCCGGCAAGCTCGTCATCGACTGCGTCAACCCGCTCGGCTTCGACAAGAAGGGCGCCTACGCCCTCAAGCCGGAGGAGGGCAGCGCAGCCGAACAGGCCGCGGCCCTGCTGCCGGACTCCCGGGTCACCGCCGCCTTCCACCACCTCTCGGCCGTGCTGCTCCAGGACGAGTCCATCGAGGAGATCGACACCGACGTGCTGGTCCTGGGCGAGGCCCGGTCCGACACGGACCTCGTGCAGGCGCTGGCCGGCCGGATCCCGGGCATGCGGGGCATCTTCGCGGGCCGGCTGCGCAACGCCCACCAGGTGGAGTCGCTGGTCGCCAACCTGATCTCGGTCAACCGCCGCTACAAGGCCCACGCCGGACTGCGCACCACCGACGTCTGACCGACCCCGACCGGTCCCGTTGCGCCCCGACCGGTTCCGACAGGTTCCGACCGGCCCCGACCGGCCCCGACCGGTCCCGGTCGGGGCACAACGGGGCATGGGGGACACTGGACGGGACCGCGACCCGTTCCCGACAGGAGTCGACCCCCATGCCCCGCATCGCTCTCTACGCCCTCGTCGTCTGCGTCCTCGCCGTGGTGGCGGCCGCGGTCTCCTTCGCGCAGGGCAGCCTGCTCGGGATCGTCTGGGTTCTCGTCGCGGGGCTCTCGTCGAACATGACCTGGTTCTACATCCGCAGGCACCGGCTGGCCGTCGCCGCCGACGCGGGCTGAACGAGGCGGGCCGCAGGACCCGGGCCCCGCGGTCAGCCCACCGCGCACCCCGGGTCCTGCTCGTCGAAGAGGCCCCGCCAGAAGCGGTACAGGTCGTAACCGCAGTACCGCTGGAACTCCTCGACGCCCAGCCCGCGCAGCAGCGCGTGGATCGCGTCGAAGAACACGATGTTCACCTCGGGGATCCACAGGATCGCGAACACCGCGATCAGCCCGAACGGCGCGATCGGCTCCACCTGGCGGCGGATCCGGTACGAGAGCCAGGGCTCGACCACCCCGTACCCGTCGAGGCCCGGGATCGGCAGGGAGTTCAGGATCGCCGCCGTCACCTGGAGCATCGCCAGGAACGCCAGCGCGTAGCGGAAGGCGAGCGGCACCCCGTCGAGCGCGTCCAGCCAGAACGGGGCCGTGCACACCACCGCGAACGCCACGTTCGTCAGCGGGCCCGCCGCCGAGATCAGACTGTGCTTCCACCGTCCGTGGATCCGGCCGCGCTCGATGTACACCGCGCCGCCGGGCAGCCCGATCCCGCCCATGATCACGAAGAGCACCGGCAGCACGATGCTGAGCAGCGCGTGCGTGTACTTCAGCGGGTTGAGCGTCAGATAGCCCTTGGACGCGACCGAGAGGTCCCCGCCGTGCAGCGCGGTCCGGGCGTGCGCGTACTCGTGCAGACAGAGCGAGACGATCCAGGCCCCGGTGACGAACAGGAACACCGCGAAGCCGGTGGCGTCCGCGAAATCCGTCCAGACCGCCCAGCCCGCGACCGCGGTGACGGCGGCGATACCGAGGAAGACCGGGCTGATCCTCCGGTCGCCGCGGGTGGCTGCGGTGGTCATCGGCGATCGGCTCCTGGGGTGAGGGGGCGGGGGGAGGGACTGTACGGCGTGGGGGTGCGGCCCTGGGACGCGGGAAGGGGAATCGTACGATCCGACAGGGGAGGAACGCCGGAGACCGCTTGTGGAGTTCCACCCGGTCAACGCCGCGCCCCCCTCCGTCACGGACAATGGGCCCGTGCGCTACTGCATCCTCGGCACCACCCGGGCCATCCGCGACGACGGCACGGCCGTCCCCCTCGGCGGGGCGCGGCTGCGCGCCCTGCTCACCGTGCTCGCGCTGCGCCCCGGGCGGACCGTCCCCGCCGGAGTCCTCGTCGACGAGGTGTGGGACGGCGACCCGCCCGCCGACGCGGCCGGCGCCCTCCAGGCCCTGGTCGGAAGGGCGCGGCGGGCCCTGGGCCGGAGTGCCGTCGAGTCCGTGGCGGGCGGCTACCGGCTCGCCGCCCCGCCGGACGCCGTGGACCTGCACCGCTTCGAACGCCTGGCGGGGGAGGGGAGCCGGGCCCTGGAGGACGGCGACGCTTCGCAGGCCCTCGCCCTCCTGGGGCAGGCCCTCGCCCTGTGGCACGGGCCCGCCCTCGCCGATCTGCCCGACCGCGCGGCGGAGGCGTCCCGCTGGGAGGCCCGCAGGCTCGACGCGCGACGCGCCGGGTTCGGGGCTCTCCTCGCCCTCGGGAGAGCGGGGGAGGCGCTGCCGGAGCTGGCCGTGCTCTGCGACGCCCACCCGCTCGACGAACCGCTCCAGGTCCTGCGCATCACGGCCCTGCGGGACGCCGGCCGCCCCGCCGAGGCGCTGGCCGCGTACGAGGAGGTCCGCACCCTGCTCGACGACCGCCTCGGCACCGCCCCGGGCCCGGGCCTGCGGGCCCTGCACACCGAACTGCTCCACCAGGGACCGGCCGCGCCGCCCGTGCCGGGACCCGCACCCCGCCCCACCCCGGGCACCCCGCCCGCCATGGGTGCGGCCCCTTCCCCGGCGCCTCCGACCGCGCCCCGGACACCGCCCGGGAACCTCCGGGCCCGGCTCACCAGCTTCGTCGGCCGCGACAGCGACATCGCCGCGCTCCGCGACGACCTCGCCCGGAGCCGGCTCGTCACCCTGCTCGGCCCCGGCGGCGCGGGCAAGACCCGCCTCTCCCAGGAGACCGCGGAGGCCGCCGCCGAGAGCTGGCCCGACGGCGTCTGGCTCGCCGAACTGGCGCCGGTCGACGACCCGGAGAGCGTGCCCGAAGCCGTCCTGACCGCGCTCGGCGCCCGCGAGACCGTGCTGCGCGGGGCCGGCGCCGAGGAGCTGCGGGCCACCGACCGCACCGCCGCCGACCCCCTCGTACGCCTCACCGAGCACTGCGCCCCGCGCCGGATGCTCCTCCTCCTGGACAACTGCGAGCACGTCATCGGAGCGGCCGCCGCCCTCGCCGAGCGGCTGCTGACCCACTGCCCGCAGCTCACCGTCCTGGCAACCAGCCGCGAACCCCTCGGCGTGCCGGGCGAGTTCGTCCGCCCCGTCGACCCGCTGCCGGACCCGATGGCGCTGCGCCTGCTCGCCGAGCGCGGGGCGGCGGCCCGCCCCGGCTTCCGCACCGACGCGGACGGGTCGACCGCTGCCGCCTGCGACGAGATCTGCCGCCGCCTGGACGGGCTGCCGCTCGCCATCGAGCTGGCCGCCGCCCGGCTGCGGATGCTCACCCCGCGCCAGATCGCCGACCGGCTCGACGACCGCTTCCGCCTCCTCACCAACGGCAGCCGGACCGTGCTGCCCCGCCAGCAGACCCTGCGCGCCGTCGTCGACTGGTCCTGGGACCTGCTGGACGCCGCCGAACGCGCCGTGCTGCGCCGGCTCTCCGTCTTCGCCGGAGGCTGCTCCCTCGCCGCCGCCGAGGAGGTCTGCGCCCTGCCCGCACCGGCCGACGGCGTCGCCGTCGACTCCCCGGACGTCGCCGCCCTGCTCGGGTCCCTGGTCGACAAGTCCCTCGTCGTCGCCGCGCCCGGCGACGACGAGGAGATGCGCTACCGGCTGCTGGAGACGGTCGGCGAATACGCCGCGGAGCGCCTGGAGGAGGCCGCCGAACGGGACGCCGTCGAGCGGCGCCACCTTGTCCACTACCGGGAGCTGGCCCGGATCACCGGGCCCAGGATGCGCGGCGGCGGGCAGCGCGACGCCATCGCGGTGTTCCAGCGCGAGTACGAGAACCTGCGCTCGGCGCTCCGTCACGCCGTCGCCGCCCGGGACGAGCACGAGGCGCTGTGCATCGTGCTGTCGATGGCCTGGTACTGGATGCTGCGGGACCTGCGCTCGGAAGCCCGCCAGTGGAGCGAGCTCGCCGCCTCGCTGGGCCCCGACCCCTTCGCCCCGCCCGGCGTCCGGGCTCCGGTGCTCATGGAAGGGGCCACCGACCGGCCGCCGCCGATGGACGACGAACAGCTCGCGGAGGCGCGGCGCGGGGTGGCGCTGATCCAGCTGGCCGGTGTGGACAACGCGATCAGCCAATGGTCGACCCCCGAGGGCAAGGCGCGTCTGAGGATCATCGCGGACACCTACCGGCCCGGCATGCCGCAGACCTGCCGCATGCCCGGAACGTTCTGGCTGTTCGCGATCATGCTCACCGGCGATATGGACCGGCTGTTCGCGGTGCTCGACGAGACGGTCCGGGCCTCCCGGGTCCATGGCGGCGAGTGGGAGCTGGGCAACGCGCTCCACACCCGCGCCAACCTTCTGTCCAACAGCCCCGAGCGGGTGGCGGACGCGCGCGCCGACGCCGACGAGAGCCTGGAGATCTACACGCGGCTGGGCGACGACTGGGGGGCTGCCGAGGCCCTTTCCGCGCGGGGCGAGGCCAACGAGCGCGCCGGGGACTTCCTGGCGGCCCTGGACGACTACCGAGCCGCCGTGGAGTACGCGCGCAAGATCGGCGCCCAGAGCCAGGCGGCACTGCTGCGGGCCCGGTACGCAGGCGCCCTCATCGAGCTCGACCGCCTCTCCGAGGCCGAGACCATCCTGCGCGACGTCACCGAGAACGGGCGGGAGATGGGCCACGAGGCGACTCCCATGGCCCGTATGCACCTGGGGTTCGTCCTCGGGCTCCAGGGTCGGGTCGACGAGGCGCGCCGCGAGGCGCAGCGGGTCCGCGAGGACTTCCGGTCCCGCGATGTCGCCATCTTCGGCGGATTCGTCTACGGCGTGCTGGCCTGGCTGGACAACCTCGACGGCGCCCATGCCTCCGCCCTCGACAACGCGCTGATCGCGCTGGACAGTGCGCTGGAGCCGCTGTCCATGATGGTGGCCCCGCAGATGCCGTCGGCCCATCTGACGGCCATCGCCCACGCGCTCGCCGGACTCGGCGACGCCCGGGCTGCGGAGGACGCCGCCCGGCTGCTGGCGTTCCAGGCGCGTCTCCTGCCCAAGGGGCATGTGCCGAGCGTGATGGAGCACCGCAGCCTGGTCCTCGCCGAGCAGGCCGCCCGGGACCGGCTCGACGACGACGCGGCGTACGCGGCGGCGTACGCGGAGGGCGGCGGCCTCACTCTCGACGAGGCCACCGCCCTGGCGGAGACGTACCGCCGCAGCCCTCCGGCGTAACGCTCCTGCGACCGGGCCCGCTGACTCGGACCGGCTGACTCGGGCCCGCTGACTCGGGCCGGCTGACTCGGGCCCGCTGACTCGGGCCGGCTTGCTCGGGCCCGCTCGCTCAGGCCTTCTTGCGGAACTTGGACACCGCCAGCGGAGCCATCACCAGGGTGATGCCCGCCGCCCAGGCGAGCGTCACCCAGACGGAGTCCGCGACCGGGCCGCCCATCATCAGGCCCCGCACCGCGTCGGCCAGATTGGACAGCGGGTTGTAGTCGGTGAACGTCTGGAGCCAGCCCGGCATGGTCGTGGGCGGCGCGAAGATGGAGGAACCGAACTGCAGGGGCATCAGCACCAGCATTCCCATCCCCTGGACCGCCTGGGCCGTCTTCATGGCCAGCCCGAGCACGATGAAGATCCACATGATGGCGGCGCCGAACACCGCCGACAGCGCGACCGCCGCCAGGAGTCCGAGCACGGACGTGCCGAGGCTCATGCCGAGGGCGAAGCCCATCGCGAGCAGGATGAGGATGGCGACCATCATCCGGCCCAGCTCGACCACGATCTTGGCGATCAGCACCGAGGAGCGGGCTATCGGCATCGTCCGGAACCGGTCCATGACGCCCTTGCGGAAGTCGTCGTTGACCCCGGTGCCGACGGCCATGGCGATGTTCATGCCCATCATCGCCATCAGCCCGGGTACCAGATAGTTCAGGTAGTCCTGCCGGTTCCCGCCGAGGCTGCCGCCGACCGAGCCGCCGAAGACGTACACGAACAGCAGCGTGAAGATGATCGGCATCAGAAGGACGTCGAACATCGACTCGGGGTCCTTCTTGATCTGGAGCAGATTGCGCCGCGCCAGAGCCCCGATGTGCCGCAGATTGGCCCGCAGACCGATGCGGCCCTCGTCGGCCACCGCCGGCTTCGACGGCGTGGCGCCCGCGGTCCCGGCGGGAGCGGGGGTCAGTGTCGTGGTGCTCATGCGGCGACCTCCTGGGGAGCCTGGTCGGAGAGGGGCGTGGCCTTGTCGCCGGTGATCGCGAGGAACACCTCGTCGAGACTGGGCAGGGCGGTGGAGACGTGGGCGAGGGAGAAGCCCCGGACGCCCAGCAGCCCGATGACGGCGGTCAGCTGCTCGTCGCTGAGGATCGGCACGTACAGCAGGCCCTCGTCCGGCACCGCCTGCGCACCGGCGACGCCGTCGAGGCCCGCCTCCCGGACCGCCTGCGCCATCGCGGCCAGCTCCGCCGGGTCCGAGGGCCGGATCTGGAGGGTGCGTCCGCCGACCTTCGCCTTCAGTTCGTCGACCCCGCCCCGGGCGATGATCTTTCCGCGGTCGATCACGGTCAGCTCCTTGGCGAGCTGCTCCGCCTCCTCCATGTACTGGGTGGTCAGCAGTACGGTCGCGCCCTCGGCGACCATCCGCTGCACCTCGTCCCAGACCTCGTTACGGGTCCGGGGGTCGAGCCCCGTCGTCGGCTCGTCCAGGTAGAGCACGGAGGGGCTGCCGATCATGGAAGCGGCCAGGTCGAGCCGGCGGCGCATTCCGCCGGAGTACTCCATGCAGGCCCGTTTGGCGGCCTCGGTGAGCGAGAACCGCTCCAGCAGCTCGTCGGCGCGGGCCCGTGCCTTCTTGCGGGGCAGATCGAGCAGCCGCCCGATCATGTAGAGGTTCTCCCAGCCGGAGAGCTTCTCGTCGACCGAGGCGTACTGCCCGGTGAGGCCGATGGTGCGGCGGAGCTGCCGGGGCTGCCTCACCACGTCGAAGCCCGCGACGACCGCGCGGCCGGAGTCGGGGGTGATCAGGGTGGACAGGCAGCGTACGAGGGTGGTCTTGCCCGCGCCGTTGGGGCCGAGCACACCGAGGACGGTGCCTTCGCGGACGTCGAGGTCCACGCCGTCCAGTGCTTTGGTCTCGCCGTAGTGCTTGACCAGCCCCCGCACCTCGACGGCGTTCCGGCCGCTGCTGGGGTTCTTGTCGATTCGTTCCATGTCCACCAGCAGACCAGCGCCCACCGACAGCTCGCCGACAGGCCGCCGACACGGCCCGGAACCGGACGCCGGACGGGCGACAGCCCGCCGATGGGGGATGTCGGCGGGCTGTCGGTGGTGCGGGAAATGGCTGGTGGGCGCGGGACGAAAACGCGCCGGAAGGCCCGTGGGTCAGTGCGCGGGCATCAGTGGAAGGTGTGCTCGGGCGCCGGGAAGGCGCCGCCCACGACCTCGTCCGCGAACTCCTTCGCCGCGTCGCCGAGCACCTGGCGCAGGTTCGCGTACTGCTTGGTGAAGCGCGGCACCTTGCCGCCGGTCAGCCCGACCATGTCCGTGTAGACGAGCACCTGCGCGTCGGTCGCGGAACCGGCGCCGATGCCGACGGTCGGGATGTGGAGCGTACGGGTGACCTCGGCGGCCAGCTCGGCGGGGACCAGCTCCAGCACGACGGCGAACGCGCCCGCGTCCTGCACGGCCTTGGCGTCGCGCAGCAGCTGCTGGGCGGCCTCCTCGCCGCGCCCCTGGACCCGGTAGCCCATCGCGTTGACGGACTGCGGGGTCAGGCCGATGTGACCCATGACCGGGATACCGGCCTCGACCAGCAGCCGGATCTGCTCGTGGGACCGCTCGCCGCCCTCCAGCTTGACCGCGCCGACGCCCGACTCCTTGACCAGCCGGGTGGCGTTGCGCAGCGCCTGGACGGGACCCTCCTGGTACGAGCCGAAGGGCAGGTCGCCGACGACGAGGGCGCGCTTGGTGCCCCGGACGACGGCGGCGGACAGCATGGCGATCTCGTCCATCGTGACGGGCACGGTGGTCTCGTAGCCGAGGTGGCAGTTGCCCATGGAGTCCCCGACGAGCATGACCGGGATGCCGGCCTCGTCGAAGACGGACGCGGTCATCGCGTCGTAGGCGGTGAGCATCGGCCACTTCTCGCCACGCTCCGTGGCGGCGGCGATGTCGTGGACGGTGATGCGGCGGGTGGACTTCCCTCCGTACAGCGCCTTGCTGCTGTCGGCGGACGCCCCTGCGGGGGAGGAGGTGCCCGTGGGGGAAGGCGGATTCTGTGCAGCCTGAAGCGACATGGCCGGTGGCTCCTTCGTCATCTCGAGGCACCCTGACGGCGTCCCCGGATCCCCTCCATGGTGGCACCCCGCCCCGCCACTCGGGAAGTGGGCCCGCACGCGTGTCCGAAGGGTGACCGAGGGGGAAGCCTTGACGATACGAGACGGTCCCGTATCGGGCCCGCCCCCGTACGAGTGTGACCGTTCTGTCACAGCACCCCCCGGCCGGCCCCGTACCGGAACCCGGTGTCCCGCCTCCGTCGTCCTGCTTTCCGTACGGGCACTCCGTACGGTCGTGAGGACGCCGGGCCGCTCTGTGGGCCGACGGCCGGAAAGACGCCGCTCATCGCCTAGGGTCGAGGGCGCGGCGATGTGCAGGGCAAGGCAGTGAGGACAGCGCGATGGTGCAGGCGTACGGAGCGGACACGGACCACGGCAGCGCGGGGCAGCCGGAGGCCGGCGGGTCCCGCTTCCGGAGCCTGTGGGACAGGCTGAGGTCCGACCGGGGCGTCTGGCGGCGCGGGATCGTGCTGGCCCTCTGCTCAGTGCTGCTGACCCTGCTGATGGTCGTCCACGCGCAGATCCCCAACCGGCTCGGCAACCTCGGCAGCCTCGTCGAGACGTTCCTGCCGTGGGTCGCGCTCTTCATCCCGGTGCTGCTGATCCTCGGCCTGCTGCGGCGCTCGGCGACCGCCGTGATCGCGCTGCTGCTGCCCGTCGTGGTCTGGCTCAACGTCTTCGGGGGCCTGCTCACCGACAAGTCCGGCGGCGGCGGCGACCTCACCGTCGCCACCCACAACGTCAACGCCGGCAACCCCGACCCCGACGGCACCGCCCAGCAGGTCGCCGGTTCCGGGGCGGACGTCGTGGCCCTCCAGGAACTCCCGGGCAGGCAGGTCTCCACGTACGAGAAGTCGCTGGCCGACCGCTACCCGTACCACTCCGTCCAGGGCACCGTGGGCCTGTGGAGCAAGTACCCGCTGGCCGACACCAAGCCCGTCGACATCAAGATGGGCTGGGTCCGGGCCATGCGCTCGACGGTCAGGACCCCGCAGGGCGAGGTCGCGGTGTACGTGGCCCACCTGCCGTCCGTCCGCGTGAAGCTGCGCGCCGGCTTCACCGCCAACCAGCGCGACGCCAGCGCCGACGCGCTCGGCGAGGCCATCGCGGACGAACGGGTGGAGCGCGTCGTGCTGCTCGGCGACCTGAACGGCACGATGAACGACCGCTCGCTGAACGCGGTCACCGCGCAGATGCGCTCCACCCAGGGCGCGGCGGGCGACGGCTTCGGATTCAGCTGGCCCGCCTCGTTCCCCATGGCCCGGATCGACCAGATCATGGTCAAGGGCGTCGAGCCGCTGGCCTCCTGGACCCTCGCGGCGACCGACAGCGACCACCTCCCGATTGCCGCCCGCGTGGAGCTGTGACCGTCCTCGTGCAACCGGCCGTTCACCTCGCGGCATAAAACGTCTGCGACAATTTGTTCCAGCCGCATACATAAGAAGACCCAGCCGTCGCCCGGCATCCACACCGAGGCGACGGCTCTTCGTTCTGCCCCCCGCCCCGAGTGATCGCGAAAGGCCCCTCCCCATGCCCCTGGCTCTCCTCGCCCTGGCCGTGAGCGCCTTCGGCATAGGCACGACGGAGTTCGTCATGATGGGGCTGCTCCCCAACGTGGCGGACGACCTCGGCACCTCCGTGCCCACCGCCGGATACCTCGTGTCGGCGTACGCGATCGGCGTCGTCCTGGGCGCACCTCTCCTCACCGGCCTCGGCTCCCGCGTCCCGCGGAAGAAGATGCTCCTGGCGCTCATGGCCCTGTTCACCGTCGGCAACCTGGCCTCCGCGCTCGCCCCCGACTTCGGCTGGCTGATCGCCGGCCGCTTCCTCGCCGGCCTCCCGCACGGCGCGTTCTTCGGCGTCGGCGCGGTCGTCGCCACCCGGCTGGTCTCCGAGGGCCGCCAGGCACGGGCCGTCGCGACGATGTTCCTCGGCCTGACGGTGGCGAACATCGTCGGCGTACCGGCCGCCACCCTGCTCGGCCAGCACCTCGGCTGGCGGGCCACCTTCCTCGTGGTCGCGGCGATCGGCCTCGCCGCGATGGCGGCCCTCACCCGTCTGGTGCCCCACATCCCCGTCGAGGCGCAGCAGGACGTCCGCCGCGAACTGCGCGCGCTCGGCAACCGTCAGGTGATCCTCGGCCTGCTCACCGCCGTCTTCGGCTTCGCCGGGGTCTTCGCGGTGTACTCGTACCTCTCGGCCATGACCACGAAGGCGATGGGCTTCGGCGAATCCTCGGTCACCCTGGTCCTGGCCCTCTTCGGCATCGGGATGACCCTGGGCGCCCTGGCCGCGGGCCCCCTCACGGACCGGGCGCTGCGCCCGACCCTGTACGGATCACTCGGTGCGCTCGCGGTGATCCTGGTGGCGTTCCCGTTCACGGTGCACGTCCAGTGGGCGGCGCTGGTGATGGTGGTGCTGCTGGGCGGAGTGGGCTTCATGACGACGACCCCGCTCCAGATGCTGGTGATGAACAAGGCGAAGGACGCCCCGACGCTGGCCTCCGCCTCCAACCACTCCGCGTTCAACCTGGCCAACGCGGGCGGCGCCTGGCTGGGCGGTATGGCCATCGCGGCGGGCTGGGGCTGGACGTCCCCGGCCCTCGTGGGCGCGGTGCTGGCAGTGATCGGCCTGGCGACAGCGGCGACGGCGGGCTACCTGGACCGGGACGCGTCCCCGAATTCCCGCGTAGTGGCAGGCGGCCCCCGCACCACACCCCGCGAACCGACACCAAGCCGGCCCGACACCAACTCCAGCCCGTCCGGCGTTTGAGGACGGAACCCTCGGCGGGGCGGGCCCGCTCTCTCGTCGGCGGCAGCTCTGCCCGGCCATTTCAGCCCGTCCGGCGCCTGAGGACAGAACGAAGCGCCGGACGGACCCGGCAGCCACGCGTGGCCGCCGTACCACTCAGCCCGTCCGGCGCTTGAGGACAGAGGCGGCGACCGGACGCCCCCGGTAACCGCCCGCCACCCGCTACGACGACTCGCGCCAGCGATTCGTGATCGGCAGCCGCCGGTCCTTCCCGAACCCCTTGGGCGAGATCTTCGTCCCCGGCGGATACTGCCGCCGCTTGTACTCCGCCGCGTCCACCATCCGCAGCGTCTTCGCCACCAGCTCCGCGTCGAACCCGGCCGCCACGATGGCGTCAAGACCCTGGTCCCGGTCGACGTACATCTCCAGGATCGCGTCCAGGACGTCGTAGTCCGGCAGCGAGTCCGTGTCGACCTGCCCCGGCCGCAGCTCCGCGCTCGGCGGCTTGGTGATCGAGGCCTCCGGGATCGGCGGGGTCTGCCCCCGCTCCTCGGCGGCCCGGTTGCGCCACTTCGCCAGCCGGAAGACCGACGACTTGTAGACGTCCTTGATCGGCCCGTACGCGCCGACCGCGTCCCCGTACAGCGTGGAGTAGCCCACCGCCAGCTCGGACTTGTTGCCCGGCGCCAGCACGATCTGCCCCTCCTGGTTGGACAGGGCCATCAGCATCGTGCCGCGCAGCCGCGCCTGGAGGTTCTCCTCGGCGAGACCGGTGAGCTCCAGCGACCCCATGTACGCGTCGAACATCGGCTCGATCGGCACCGTACGGAAGTTGAGCCCGGTCCGCCGCGCCAGCTCGGCCGCGTCGCCCTTGGAGTGGTCCGAGGAGTACTTCGACGGCATCGAGACCCCGTACACGTGCTGGGCGCCGAGCGCGTCGCAGGCGATGGCCGCGCAGATCGCCGAGTCGATGCCGCCGGAGAGCCCGATCAGCACACTGCTGAAACCGTTCTTCGCGGCGTACGCGCGCAGCCCCACGACCAGCGCGGAGTAGATCTCCTCCTCGTCGCCCAGCCGCTCCGCGTACCCGCCCGCCAGCTCCGGCTCGTACGCGTCCACGGGCCGGTCGGACAGCACCACGTGGTCGATGCGCAGCCCGTCGTCCACCACACCGAAGGGCGCCACGGCCTCGGCGGCGGGCAGTTCCAGATCGAGGATGACGCTGCCCTCGGAGAACTGGGGGGCGCGGGCGATGACCTCGCCCTCCTTGTCGACGACGATCGAGTCGCCGTCGAAGACCAGCTCGTCCTGGCCGCCGATCATCGCCAGATAGGCCGTCGTGCAGCCGGCCTCCTGGGCCCGCTTGCGGACCAGCTCCAGCCGGGTGTCATCCTTGTCCCGCTCGTACGGCGAGGCGTTGATCGACAGCAGCAGCCCGGCCCCGGCGGACCGGGCGGCCGGGACGCGCCCGCCGTCCTGCCACAGGTCCTCGCAGATCGCGAGGGCCACGTCGATGCCGCGGACCCGGACGACGGGCATCGAGTCGCCCGGCACGAAGTACCGGAACTCGTCGAACACCCCGTAGTTCGGCAGGTGGTGCTTGGCGAAGTTGAGCGCGATCCCGCCGCGGTGCAGCACGGCGGCGGCGTTGCGCGGGGAGCCGGCGGGCTGCCCGTAACGCGCCGCGGCGTGCTCCGAGCGGTCCAGGTAGCCGACGACGACCGGCAGTTCGCCGAAGCCCTCCGCGTCGAGCCGGGCGGCCAGCGCGCGGAGCGCCTGACGCGAGGCCTCGACGAAGGACGACCGCAGGGCCAGGTCCTCGACGGGGTATCCGGTCAGCACCATCTCGGGGAACGCCACCAGGTGGGCGCCCTGCTCGGCGGCGTGCCGGGTCCAGTGGACGATCGCCTCAGCGTTGCCGGCGAGGTCGCCGACGGTGGAGTCGATCTGATTCAGTGCGAGGCGTAGTTGAGGCACGGGGCCCAGTGTAATCGTCTTTCTGACGCGATGTCCCGGCGGGCCGGGCAAAATCTGCTCCGGCCCGCCGAAACCGCAGGTCGAAGCGGCTATCAGCTTCGACCCGCCAGGGATCGCAGGGTCAGCCGCGATACCCGATGACCGTCATCATCCCCGCCTCCGCGTGGTAGACGTTGTGGCAGTGGACCATCCACAGCCCGGGGTTGTCCGCGTCGAACTCCACGGTCAGCGACCGGTGCGGCAGCACGATCGCGGTGTCCTTGCGGGCCCCGGCGGCGTTCCCGCCGAGTGCGAAGGTGTGCCCGTGCAGATGGAGGGGATGCCACATGGCCGTCCCGTTGTCGAACACGACCCGCACCCGCTCGCCCGCCTCCACCGGC
This sequence comes from Streptomyces sp. NPDC017520, assembly GCF_044329855.1. NCBI lineage: Bacteria > Bacillati > Actinomycetota > Actinomycetes > Kitasatosporales > Streptomycetaceae > Streptomyces > Streptomyces sp. NPDC017520. The sequence continues at coordinate 493,602 of NZ_JBIRKB010000002.1, read as the reverse complement.
CGCCGCTGCTTCGCGCTGTACGGCTGCCCGTCGAAGGCCCAGTCGTACTTCGCCATCCCGCCGGTGAGCCGGATCCGGATCGTCCGGTCCGGCGCGCGGGAGGACAGCGCGACCGAGGGGTCCGGCGCGAGCCGCCCCGCCTCCACCAGCTTCCCGTCCAGCTCCTTGGGCCGTACGGAGGCGGCGGGCGCGGCCCCGCTCCCGGTCCGCAGCACGGCCAGCGCCGACGCCTCCTTCTTCCCGGCCTTCTTCCCCTCGGCCAGCGCGGTGAGCGGAAAGACCCCGTCGCCGGCGGTGACGAGGACGTCGTACCGCTCGCCCATTCCCAGCAGCAGCGCGTCCCCCGTGGTGTGCCGGACCGGGAAGCCGTCGGTGTGCGTCACGGTCATCCGGTGCCCGCCGAGTGCGACCCGGAAGGCGGTGTCGCCGCCGGCGTTGATGATCCGCAGCCGGATGCGGTCGCCGGGCCGAGCGGAGAAGGAGGACGGGTCCTGCGGCACCCGCCCGTTGACCAGGTAGTGCGGGTAGGCCACATCACCGGCGTCCCCGCCGAGCAGCTCGCTGGTGGCCCCCATCATCATCCGCGAGGGCCCGTCACCGCCGCCGTCCGCCGTGTCCTTCTCGGCCCCCTCGATTCCCTCGGTTCCCTCGTCCCTCTCGCCCGACATGGTGTGCGCGCCGTGGTCCGTCCCGCCGCCCATGCCCCCGGACAGCTCCTTGAGGACGGCGTCCGGAGTGGACCCGTCCACCCCGTCGACCCAGTCGTCGAGGACGACGACCCACTCCTTGTCGTACGCCAACGGCTCCTTCGGGTCCTCGACGATCAGCGGCGCGTACAGCCCCCGGTCCTGCTGGACGCCGGAGTGCGGGTGGAACCAGTACGTCCCCGGGTGCGGCACGGCGAACCGGTAGGCGAAGTCGGCTCCCGGCGCGATGTCCCGCTGGGTCAGCCCGGGGACCCCGTCCATGTCGTTGCGCAGGGCGAGGCCGTGCCAGTGCAGGGAGGTGGGCTCCGGCAGATGGTTGGCGAGGGTCAGGGCGAGCGTGTCGCCGGCCGTCACCCGCACCTCGCGCCCGGGAAGCCGGTCCCCGTACGCCCAGGAGGCGACGGTCAGACCGCCGCCGAGGTCGAGCCGGGCACGGGCGGCGGTGAGGGAGACCTTGCGCACGGGGCCGGAGCCGCGCGCCGCCTCGGCCGCCTCGACTTCCTTGCCGCCGGGCGAGACGTACGTACCGGAGTCCTGCGCTCCGCCGGGGGAGTGGCCTCTGCCGTGATCGCCGCCGCCGTCGGAACAGGCGGCGAGGGCTCCCGTGCCGGCGGCGGCGAGAGCGGCGCCGAGCACGGCGCGTCGAGTGGGTTGCGTGGGCATGCCGAATACACCTCTGAAGAACTGAAGAACTGAAGGGCTGAGAACCGAAGGGCTGTTGCTGCTGGAGAGAAGGCGGAGGTGAGACGCCCACTCCTAAATACGCAGCACCGAGACGCTGTCGAGCACCGATATCCGGGGCGGCGGAATCGGCCGCAGGGCCCGCAGCAGCCCCGCACCCACCGGCGTACCGAGGGGCCGCCCGTCGGCGCGCAGCCCGAGCAGCCAGGAACCGAGGAGAGCTAGGCCCCAGGCGCCGAGGACGGCGAGGCAGACGGAGAGCGGATCCATGCCGCTCATGGGCGCGCCGGAGCCGGGGGAGTCGTGCGGTGACTGCTGGGACTGCTGGGCGTCGACGACGCCCGGAGCCGGGGCGAGCCCTGCGGCCCGGTCCTGGCCCGGGGCCTGGGCCGGGTGCTCGGCCATGGCGGCAGGCGGGGTCGACGAACCGCCGTGCTCCGCCGGATGCCCGACCGTGTGCATGGTGACGACGCCGAACAGCAGAGCGGCGAACAGCATCAGCTGCCCGTACGTCACGCTCCTGCTCCGCGTCCTGCCCGCCATGCGGGCCACCCTACCCCTGGCGGGTATGCGGCCCTGGGGTGGGGGCGGCCCGGCGCCTTCTGATCACCTTCCGTCACTCCGCCGGGGCGGGCGGAGAGGGGGGAGGGGGGGGAGGGCGCCGGGCCGTCGTCGTACGGGGGCTCAGCTGCGGGAGTAGACCTTCTCGGCCCAGCCCGCGATCTGCTCCTCGGTGAGGTGCTGCGCGAGGTCGGCCTCGCTGATCATGCCGACGAGCTTCTTGTTCTCGACGACGGGCAGCCGGCGGATGCGATGGGTCTGCATCTCCTCCAGGACCGCGTTCACATCGGCCTCCGCCTCGATCCAGCGGGGCGTGCCCTGCGCGAGATCGCCCGCCGTGACCTTCGCCGGGTCGTGGCCCTTGGCCACACAGCCGACGACGATGTCGCGGTCGGTGATGATGCCGACCATCCGGTCGGAGTCACCGTTGGCGGACACCGGGAGCGCGCCCACGTTGTGCTCGCGCATCAGCTGCGCCGCACGGTCGAGCGTCTCGTGGGCCGGGATCCAGCGGGCCCCGCTGTGCATGATGTCTTTGGCGGTCGTCATGGGGGATTTCCTCCTGCGTGCCGATGGCACTGCCGTACGGCCCCGAGCGCAACCCATCGTCACCGGCCCGCCGGGGCCCCGCGACCGCAATCACCCGTTCGGGTGCGTCGCCGACAGGACGAAAGCTGACGCACCCGTCGCGTGGGGCCCCGAAGCCCAGGCCCCGAAGCCCAGGCCTCGAAGCCCAGGCCCCGGAGCCCAGGCCCCGGGCTCAGGACCGAGGCGAGGCGCCCCGCTCGGCCAGCATGTCCCGCATCAGCCCCAGCTCGGACTGCTGGCCCTCGACCATGCCCCGGGCGAGCCGCTGCTCGGCCGGGACGGCGCACAGGGACGCACAGGCCTCGGCCATGTCGACGCCGCCCTTGTGGTGGTCCGTCATCAACTGGAGGAAGAACACCTCGGCCTTCTCACCGTCGAGACGGCCGAGCCGCGCCAGTTCGGAGCGGCTCGCCATGCCGGGCATGAGCACCCCGTCCGCACCGGAAGCCGCCTCGGTACCGCCCGAGCCGTGCCCGCCGTGCTCGGACCCACCCGTATCGGTCCCGGTTCCGCCGTGCTCGTGGCCTCCCGTACCGGCCATCCACGCCATGGGCTGCTCCCCGCCCGGGGCGACCTTCGGCAGCTCCCACAGGTCGAGCCAGCCCAGCAGCATGCCGCGCTGGTTGGCCTGGGTGTTGGCGATGTCGTAGGCGAGACGGCGTACGTCCTCGTCGTCCGTGCGGTCGCGGACGATGAACGACATCTCGACGGCCTGCTGATGGTGGACGGCCATGTCCCGGGCGAACCCGGCGTCGGCGGACGAGGCCCCCGGAACGCGCACAGACGCGTCCCCCGCTCCCGAGCCGTCCCGGTCGCCCCGCGCGGAGGCGACGGTGGCCGCCCCCGCGAAGAGCAGGGCGAGGGCCACGGCGGCGCCGGCCGCCCGGCGGACACGCCGGGTCTTCCGCCGCTCCACGTCGGCGTGCGGGGTTCCGACGGCGTCGTCCTCGGCCGTCCGCTCCCCGGCCGTCACCGCGGCACCGTGGCCAGCCCGCCGGTGCAGGGTGCGCCGGGCTCGGGGGTCTGCGCGCCCTGGACGTACTGGGCGAGGAACTGGTCCACCCGCTTGTCGTCGGCGGAGTCGACGGCGACCTGCTTGCCCCAGGCGCTGAGCATGATTGCGCCCTCCTGGCCGGCGTACGGGCTCATCAGCGTGAACGGGGTCTTCTTGACGCGCTCGGCCAGTGCGGCGACATCGGCGTCCGCGGCCTTGCCGTTGTAGGTGACCCAGACCGCGCCGTGCTCCAGGGAGTGCACGGCGTTGACGTCCGGGAGCGCCTTTTCGTATACGTCGCCGTCGCAGTTCATCCAGGACTGGTTGTGGTCGCCGCCGACCGGAGGCTTCATCGGATAGTCCACCGAGCCCGCGACGTGCTGGCGGCCGAGCTTCGCCGCGTCCCAGGACTTCAGCCCCTCGATGGCCCCGCCCGTGGCGTCGCCGTGGGAGCCGCCGTGACCGCCCGGGTGCTTGCCGTCCTGGGCCGAGGAGGCGTCGTCGGACTTCTCGTTCGCCTCGGAGTTCTCCAGCAGCAGGTACGAGCCGAAGGCGACGAGACCGGCCACGACGGCAGCGCTCAGCCCTATGGCGATGGCCCGGTTGCGGGTGGCGCGGGCGCGCGGGTCGGGGGCCTGGGGCTGGGGGAACCGGGGGTCGATGCTCATGTCGTCGAATCCTTCTGCGAAGGGGCCGGGAGGAGGGGGACGGTCCGTGAACCGATGCGCGCGCACGGGCGGAAGGGCGGGAGGGAAGCCGGGCGGAAAGCCGGGCGGAAAGCGGGCCACTGCTCGGCTGCCGCCCCCGTGCGCCACGGTCGCCGATCGTAGTGGGTGGCCGAGTGCTCTCTCTCACACCGTGTGCGTAATCTGGGGGAAATCCCGGGTCGCGATACTGAAGTGTCCCCCTACCCCGGGCGGTGGTGCACGGACCGTCTGAACTGCAAGGATGTGGCAATGGACAAGCAGCAGGAATTCGTCCTCAGGACCCTTGAGGAGCGCGACATCCGCTTCGTGCGGCTGTGGTTCACCGACGTCCTCGGGTTCCTCAAGTCCGTCGCCGTGGCTCCGGCCGAGCTGGAGCAGGCGTTCGACGAGGGCATCGGCTTCGACGGCTCGGCGATCGAGGGCTTCGCCCGCGTGTACGAATCGGACATGATCGCCAAGCCGGACCCGGGCACCTTCCAGATCCTGCCCTGGCGCGCGGAGGCCCCCGGCACCGCGCGGATGTTCTGCGACATCCTGATGCCGGACGGCTCCCCGTCCTTCGCCGACCCCCGCTACGTACTGAAGCGGATCCTCGCGAAGACGTCCGACCTCGGCTTCACCTTCTACACCCACCCCGAGATCGAGTTCTTCCTGCTGAAGAACAAGCCGGTCGACGGCACCCGCCCGACCCCGGCGGACAGTTCGGGCTACTTCGACCACACGCCGCAGAACGTCGGTATGGACTTCCGCCGCCAGGCGATCACCATGCTCGAATCGATGGGCATCTCGGTCGAGTTCAGCCACCACGAGGGCGCCCCCGGCCAGCAGGAGATCGACCTGCGGTACGCGGACGCGCTCTCCACGGCGGACAACATCATGACGTTCCGTCTGGTGATGAAGCAGGTGGCGCTGGAACAGGGCGTGCAGGCCACGTTCATGCCCAAGCCGTTCTCGGAGTACCCGGGTTCGGGCATGCACACCCACCTCTCCCTCTTCGAGGGCGACCGCAACGCCTTCTACGAGTCGGGCGCGGAGTACCAGCTCTCCAAGGTCGGCCGCTCCTTCATCGCGGGCCTGCTGACGCACGCGGCGGAGATCTCGGCCGTCACCAACCAGTGGGTCAACTCCTACAAGCGCATCTGGGGCGGCTCGTCCCGCGCGGCCGGCGCGGGCGGCGAGGCCCCCTCGTACATCTGCTGGGGCCACAACAACCGCTCCGCCCTCATCCGCGTCCCGATGTACAAGCCCGGCAAGACCGGCTCGGCCCGCGTCGAGGTCCGCTCCATCGACTCCGGCGCCAACCCGTACCTCACCTACGCGGTCCTGCTCGCCGCCGGCCTCAAGGGCATCGAGGAGGGCTATGAACTCCCGGCCGGCGCGGATGACGACGTCTGGGCCCTCTCCGACGCGGAGCGCCGCGCGATGGGCATCGAGCCGCTCCCGCAGAACCTGGGCGAGGCGATCTCGCTGATGGAGAAGAGCGAGCTGGTCGCGGAGACCCTGGGCGAGCACGTCTTCGACTTCTTCCTGCGCAACAAGAAGCAGGAGTGGGAGGAGTACCGCAGCGAGGTCACGGCCTTCGAGCTGAAGAACCTGCTGCCGGTGCTGTAGTAGCGGGTCAGCGGCTCGGAGAGCGCGATGCGGGCGGGTCGCCCGGTTCATCCGAAGCGACCCGCCCGCAGCCATGAGCAACCCTGGGCCGCCTGAGGGCCGTCAGGCCCGACGGACGGCGGGCCCGACTACGCCTTGTCCACCGGGAAAGCCAGTGCCGGATCGGGCGACGTCTGCCCTGTGGTGATCTTGAGTGAGCACGGCAGACGGCCGGCGGGCACGCGACGTCGGCAGGCCCGGGCGTTCGCGGTCTCCCGGTGCTCGGGCAGCCCTGGTGGACCCTGCTCCGGCGCGCTCAGCTGTGAGCAGGTAGTTCTAGGGCGAAGCGGCGGATGGCAGCGGTGAAGGCATCTGGATCGTCGAAGTTCGCGAGATGCCTCGCCCGCGGGATCAACTCGACGCGGGCCTGCGGATGCGCGCGGACGAAGTCCATCTCGTCGGACCGGAAGACGGTGTCCTTCTCGCCGTTCAGGATGAGCACGGGAGCCACCACATGACGCATCGCGTCCGCGTCGAAACGGCCCAGGACCTCGCCCCAGGCGGCCGGCAGAGTATGGAAGGCGTAACCGGAGCGGATGGTGGCGTCCACGACTTCGGGGGGATAGAGCCGACGTAGCAACCTGTCGTTCCAGCGGGTCAACCGGTCCGCCGGTATACGAGGGACAAGCCCCATAGCCCACCGATACGGTGCTGCCCACGGACTACACGTTGAGGCGCTGGCCCCCGCGAGAACCAGCCCCCGCAGCTGCTCCGGGCAGCGTCGTGCGAATTCCAGCGAGGCGTATCCGCCAAGCGAGTGCCCGACGACCAGAGCCGGCCCGTGGTCGAGCGAGTCCACCGCGGAAGCGATGATCTCCGTCGCCGCGTTCAGGCTCCAGGGTTGGGCAGAGCGCGCGCCGTGGCCTGGTAGGTCAACGGCGGCTACCCGAAAGTCCTTTTGGAGCGCGGCGAGCTGTGGGCTCCACTGACCCGCGCTGAACCGCGTCCCGTGTACGAAGATGATGGGCGGTGCATCGGCAGCCGTCATGAATCCCCCAGATCCGCGCTCTCTTCGGACTGACTCTACGTAAGCACCTTGATGTTCATGACCGGCCTGGTGCTGAGTCTCTCGGTGGCGGCGTCCTGGTTCTGGCTCCTCCTCGCCGGCTTCGTCCTCATGATCGCTGTCTATGCCGTGAAGGGCCTCGAACTCCTCCGCGCCCGCCGCCACGCTCCGGCCTGACCCTCGGAAACGCTCAGGGGATGGCATTTCGCGTGCGCACCCTTTGGCTACCCACTACAGGCTCGGCCGGTCCGGGGCGCGGTCGAGTCGCCGTGAGCGGTGTCGGGCCGGATCCGCGTTATCCGTGACGGGCGCGGGCCGGCGTGACCCGGAGCGCTACACCGGCGGCGTACCCGGCGGTGACGGTGCCGGGGGCGGGTTCGGCAGGGGAGGGCCCGGGTCCGGCGGGGTCTTCGGGGGGCCGCTGCCGTGTTTGCCGTCGTTCAGGACCTTGCGGGGCGTCAGGCCGTAGATGCCGAACGGGGGGAAGAGGTCGACGCGGCGTGGGTAGTCGCCCTCCGCGCACTCCTCGCAGAGCAGGTCGCGGCCGGTGGGGGTATGGCGGGCGGCGGTGACCGGGGCGTTCCAGCATGCCTCGCAGTCGAGCACGTCCGTCGTGGAGAGGGCGATCATCCTGGCCTCCCGGGTGGTGCCGGTAACGCCTGGCGGGTCCTGCGCATCAGGTGCCTCCGTCTCTGGTGAGGGTGTGCCGGCAACCCGGCCCGGCCGTTGTTCCGCCGAGGAGCGGACGGCCGGGGCGGGTCGGATCAGGGGGTTGGCCCGGCCGTGCGCCGGCGGTTCGCCGTGGCCGCGACCCGTTGGCGCCGGCGCCCCGCGCCGCGTCTCATCGGCGGGTCTCCCGCCAGACGCGGACGAGTTTCGCCGCGGCGGGGCAGATCGCGCCGGTCCGGCACGCGGTGCAGGTCAGGGTGTGGCCGAGCAGGGCGCGGTACGCCGTGTCCGGGGATTCGGTCGTGGTCACGTTCGCCTCTCTGCTGATCTCGGCCCACACGTATTCGGCGGTGCGGTTGAGCGTGTGGCCGTAGCGGTCCGCCGTGGCCAGGGCGGCCAGGACGGCCGAGTGTGCGGTCGCGCTCAACTCGGAGGGGAGATCGGCCTCGACGCGGAAGGTGTCCAGGCCGGTGGTGAGGCGCGGTTCGGTGCCCGTGGCGGCGGCGAGCATGCCGGTCAGCGCCGCGACCCGCGCTTGTGCAGAGCGCACACTTCTCCCCTGATGACCGAATGTCACTCCATGTAATGCTGAGTATTCAGCTTCAACCTGATGGGTTAGCTTTGTCAACAGCGACGCCCATATCGACGCCGAACACACGGAGCTGCTCAAATGCCACGTGATACGCCGTACTTGCAGGTGGCGGATGCTCTGCGGGCTCGTATCCGGGCCGGTGAATGGGCAGTGGGCGACAAGCTGCCGTCCCGGGCCCGGTTCGCCGAGGAGTACGGCGTCGGTCAGTCCGTGGCGCAGCGGGCCATGGAGCGCCTGATCATCGAGGGCATCCTCGAAGGGCGGGCCGGCTCCGGCACCTACGTCCGCCGGGCCCGCGAGCGTCGGCGCATGGTCCGCTCACGCCACCGCGAGCAGCGCGGCAGAAGCCCCTTCGCCTCGGACATGAGCGAGCTCGACCACGAGGCCGACTGGGAGTGCACCAGCACGGCACGCGTTCCCGCGCCGGAGGACATCGCCGAACGGCTGGCGATCGAGCCCGGCGACCTCTGCGTCGTGACCGACTACGAGTTCCTCGCCGATGGCCTGCCCGCACAACTCGCCAAGAGCTGGGAGCCGATGGCCATCACCGACGGCACCCCGGTCCTGCTCCCCGAGATGGGTCCGCACGGCAAGCTCGGCGTCGTCGAGCGGATGCGGTCCATCGGCGTGAACATCGCCACCGGCATCGAGCTTCCCCGCCCGGCCCGCGCGACGCGGGAACAGGCGAATCTGCTCGGGATCTCCATCGGCGACCTGGTCATCGAGGTGGAGCGCACGTACTTCGACCGCGAGGGGCGCCCGGTGGAGACGGCCGACATCATCGTGCCGGACATCCGCTGGGAGATCGCCTACGAGATCCGCGTCGAGCAGCCGGATTCCTGAGCCCTGCCAGCAGGTCGCGGGTTGGGGGCCGGAGGCCCGGGCTGAGGTCCGGACGCCCGGGTGGCATCGTGCGCCCGGACCTGGCGAGCCGCTGAGCCGTGAGGGAGGGTCGAAGGCCCGCCCTCAGGCGAACCCCCGCCCCATCTCGTCCAGGATCTCGTCGATCACCGCCGCCGGCTCGCGCGTCAGGTCCTCCTCGATCCACATGCGCATCGCGATCCGGAGCGAGGAGAGGAAGCCCGCCGCCAGGACGATCGGGCGGACCGGGGCCGAGGCCGGGCCGGGGCGGGCGGCGACCGCTTCGGCCAGGTCGCGTTCCAGGGTGGCGTGGTTGGCCAACTGGCGGGCCAGCAGCGAGGGGTGGCGCATCGCCAGTCGGGTGCGCACCGCCCACTCGCGCTCCGGTGGCGCCACGCGCTCCGAGAACTGGGCCACCGCCGCGCGCAGGGCCGGCCAGGCGGGTTCGTCGGCGGGGCGGTCCCGCACCGTACGGACCAGGGCCCTGATCTGCTGCTCCTCGCCGTAGAGGAGGGCGTCCTCCTTGTTGGTGAAGTAGTTGGAGAACGTCCTGCGGGAGATCCCGGCCGCGTCCGCCACCGCCTCGACCGTCACCTGGTCGAAGCCGTGCTCCACCGTCAGGCGCAGGGTCGCCTCGTGCACGGCCTGTCGGGTGGCTTCCTTCTTGCGTTCCCGGAGTCCCGGTCCCGGCCCCGGTCCCGCAGTGCTGCTGTCCATGGGGGCATTATCCCCCGGGTGCGAGATTGTTGCTCAGTGGGCAAAATTGCCCAGTGTGCATGTATGGTGAAGTCTTCTCCCTCCCGTACCCGGCGCGCGCGGAAAACCGTCACGCCCGCCCCGTACGGGCCTCTCGTACGAACTTCCCGGAGGTTGCGCGTGAGCGCAGCAGACACCGCCACCGCCCCGGCCGGGGCCCCCGCCGCCGCACCCATGGACCACCGGCACGTCCTGCGGGCCCTGAGCGGACTGCTCATCGTGCTGTTCGTGGCGATGATCAGCAGCACCGTGGTCTCGGTCGCGCTCCCGCAGATCATCGGGTCCCTCGACGGCACGCAGTCGCAGTACACCTGGGTCGTCACCGCGACCCTGCTCGCCTCCACGGCCTCCACCCCGATCTGGGGCAAGCTCGCCGACCTGTTCAGCAAGAAGCTGCTGCTCCAGATAGCCATCGGGCTCTTCGTCGTCTCCTCCGTCGCCTGCGGATTCGCGCAGTCCACCGAGCAGTTGATCGCCTTCCGCGCCGTACAGGGGCTCGGCATGGGCGCGCTCCAGGTGCTCGTCCAAGTGATCATCGCCGCGATGATCAGCCCGAAGGAGCGCGGACGCTACAACGGTTACCTCGGCGGCGTCATGGCCGTCGCCACCGTCGGCGGGCCGCTGCTCGGCGGGTTCATCACCGACGCCTCCTGGCTCGGCTGGCGCTGGTGCTTCTTCATCGCCGTGCCCTTCACGCTGGTCGCCTCCGTGATCCTCGCCCGCACCCTGCACCTCGCCGAGGTCCGCAAGGCCGACACCAAGGTCGACTACCTCGGCGCGTCGCTGATCGCCGCCGGAGTCAGCCTCCTGCTCCTCTGGGTCACCTTCGTCGACGCCGACTTCGACTGGATCTCCTGGCAGAGCGGCCTCATGGTCGGCGGAAGCGCACTCATCCTCGGTGCGGCCGTATCCGTCGAGACCCGGGTCAAGGAGCCCGTCGTCCCGATGCACGTCGTCCGCCGCCGCGACCCCGCCCTCGCGATCGTCGCCAGCCTCGCCGTCGGCATGGCCATGTTCGGCGGCGCGGTCTTCCTCGGCCAGTACTTCCAGATCGGCCGGGGCTACTCACCCACCGAGGCCGGACTGCTCACCATCCCGCTGATGGCCGGCGTACTCGTCTCCTCGACCGTCGCCGGACGCCTCGTGTCGAAGACCGGCAAGGTCAAGCCGTTCATCGTGGCGGGCGTGATCGTGCTCGCCCTCGGCTTCCTCGGGCTGTCCTTCATCGACCACCGGACCTCGCTCGTCCTGGTGTCGCTGGGGATGCTGGGCGTGGGCGTCGGAGTCGGCATGTCGATGCAGAACCTGGTGCTCGTCCTCCAGAACACCGTCCCGCTCAGCGAGATCGGCGCGGCCAGCGGGGCGATCACCTTCTTCCGCTCCCTCGGCGGCACCATGGGCGTCTCGGTGCTCGGCGCGGTCCTCGCCCACCAGGTCGCCACCCGGATCACCGACGGGCTGACGAAACTCGGGGTCGACCCGGCCGCGTCCGGCTCCAGCGGCTCCACCCTCAACATCGCCGCCATGCCGCCCCAGGTCCAGGACGTCGTGCGGGCCGCGTACGGGGAGGCCACCGGCCACATCTTCCTCATCTCGGCCGGCATCGCCGTGATCGGTGTGATCGCCTCCCTGTTCCTGACGCCCACCAAGCTGCGGGACAGCGTCGATCTGTAGGACCGGCGACACCGGATCCGGGCCGACAGCCCGTTTCCGCGCCCCGTACGGGGCGCGGAAACGGGCTGTTGTAGTGTTACCACCCCCGTACGCCACGGGGATCGACGAGATCGACCGAGGAGGTGAGACCCATTACCGCTGGATCAGACTGGGTGCTCACCCCGCGCGATCGCGTCGTACGACCGGCAGCAGCCGACCGGACGGCATAAGTCGATCGCGGAGCGCCCATCGGTTTTCCCGAAAGGCTTCGCTCGTATGCCGGTCAACCCGTTGAGTTCCTTCTCCTCCACCGTCCTCGCCCTCCGCAGCGCCGGCTGCGTCTTCGCCGAGGACGAGGCCCGTCTCCTTCATGAGGCCGCCGCGTCCGTCGACGAACTGTCCGCCCTCGTCCGGCGCCGAGCCGCCGGGCTGCCCCTCGAACACGTCCTGGGCTGGGCGGATTTCCACGGCCGCCGCTTCGTCGTGGACACGGGAGTCTTCGTGCCCCGCCGCCGTACGGAGTTCCTGGTCGCGCAGGCCGCCGCCCTCGCACCCCGCCGGGCCGTCGTCGTCGACCTCTGCTGCGGTTCCGGTGCGCTCGGCGTCGCCCTCGCCTCCGCTGCGGACACGGCCGAACTGCACGCCTGCGACGTCGAACCCGCCGCCGTGCGCTGCGCCCGGCGCAACGTCGGCGACCTCGGGCACGTCTACGAGGGCGACCTGTTCGCCCCGCTGCCCGCCACCCTGCGCGGCCGGGTCGACGTGCTGCTCGCCAACGTCCCCTACGTCCCCACCGACGACGTGGAGCTGCTGCCCGCCGAGGCCCGCGTCCACGAACCGCGCGTCGCCCTGGACGGGGGCGGCGACGGGCTCGACGTCATGCGCCGGGTCGCCGCCGAAGCGCCCCGGTGGCTCGCGCCCGGCGGCAGCCTGCTCATGGAGGCGAGCGAGCGGCAACGGGACACGGCGGTCGACATCCTGCGCGCCGCCGGGCTGAGCCCCCGGGTCCTGGTCTCCGAGGAGTTGTACGCCACCGTCCTCGTCGGGACGGCCCCCGTCGGGGCAGCGGAACACCAGGGGCCCACTCCGTCGGGGGACCCGGTCGCCGCCCCGAATCCGCCGGCACGGGACTAGGCTCGAAGGGCCCCGGGGCGGCGACGGAGCCGCGCCGGGGCGACGCACGGGGACACGGTTCGGTTCGGCTGGCGGGAGAGCACGGAATGACGACGGTGCCGGGGCGCAGAAGCAGTACGTTCACCAGGCTGCTGCGGCACGGATTCACCGACCCGTCCGCCGCGGACCAGCTCCTCGACCTGGACGCGCTGGCCTCCGTACGGTCCAATCCCGTCCTCCTGGAGGCGCTCGGGGCCACCGCCGATCCGGACCTGGCCCTGCGTGGCCTCGTCCGGATCGCCGAGGCCGAGGCGGAGGACGGGCGTCAGGTGCTGCTCGACACCCTCGTCACCGCCAAACCCCTGCGCGACCGGCTCCTCGGCGTCCTCGGCGCCTCCGAGGCGCTCGGCGACCATCTGGCCCGGCACCCGCGCGACTGGCAGGCGCTCGTCACCTACGAGGCGGTCGACCTGAACCCCGGGGTCGCCGACTTCGAGCGCGGGCTCGCCGCCGCCGTCGACCCGGACTCGCTGCGGGTCGCCTACCGCCGGTGCCTGCTCACCCTCGCCGCCCGGGACGTGTGCGGGACGACCGACCTCGCGCAGACCGCCGCCGAACTGGCCGACCTCGCCACCGCCACCCTGCGCGCCGCTCTCGCCATCGCCCGCACGGCCGCACCCGAGGACGCGGCCCGGTGCCGGCTCGCCGTCGTCGCGATGGGCAAGTGCGGCGGACGCGAGCTGAACTACGTCTCCGACGTCGACGTGATCTTCGTCGGGGAGGCGCGCGACGGGGCCGACGAGACCGAAGCCATGCAGGCCGCCACCCGGCTGGCCGCCCACATGATGAGGATCTGCTCCGAGACCACCGCCGAGGGCACCATCTGGGAGGTCGACGCCAACCTCCGCCCCGAGGGCCGCAACGGGCCGCTCGTGCGCACCCTCAGCTCCCACCTCGCCTACTACCAGCGCTGGGCCAAGACCTGGGAGTTCCAGGCCCTGCTGAAGGCCCGCGCGGTGGCCGGCGACCCCGGGCTGGGCGCGGAGTACGTCGAGGCGGTGTCGCCGCTCGTCTGGGGGGCCGCCGACCGGGAGAACTTCGTCCCCGACGTGCAGAAGATGCGCCGCCGTGTCGTCGACAACATCCCCGCCGACCGGATCGAGCGGGAGCTGAAGCTCGGCCCCGGCGGACTGCGCGACGTCGAATTCGCGGTGCAGCTCCTCCAGCTGGTGCACGGGCGCAGCGACGCCTCCCTGCACAGCGGCTCCACCCTCAACGCGCTGGAAGCGCTCGCCGAGGGCGGGTACGTGGGGCGCGCGGACGCCGCCCAGCTCGACGAGGCGTACCGCTTCCTGCGCTCCATGGAGCACCGCATCCAGCTCTACCGGCTGCGCCGCACCCACCTCGTCCCCGACGACGAGACGGATCTGCGGCGGCTCGGCCGGTCGCTCGGGATGCGCACCGACCCGGTGGCCGAGCTGAACAAGGCGTGGAAGCGGCACGCCTCCGTCGTACGGCGGCTGCACGAGAAGATCTTCTACCGGCCGCTGCTGGACGCCGTCGCCCAGCTGGCCCCCGCCGAGTCCCGGCTCAGCGCGAAGGCCGCCGCGATCCGCCTGGAGGCCCTCGGGTACGCCGACCCGGCGGCCGCCCTGCGGCACCTGGAGGCCCTCTCCTCCGGGGTCACCCGCAAGGCCGCCATCCAGCGGACCCTGCTGCCGGTGCTGCTCGGCTGGTTCGCGGACTCCGCCGACCCGGACGCCGGGCTCCTCGGCTTCCGCAAGGTGTCCGACGCGCTCGGCAAGACCCCGTGGTACCTGCGGCTCCTGCGCGACGAGGGCGCCGCCGCGGAGAACCTCGCCCGGGTCCTCTCGGCCGGCCGCCTCGCCCCGGACCTGTTGATGCGGGCCCCGGAGGCGGTGGCGATCCTCGGCGACCCGGAGGGGCTCACGCCCCGCACCCGGGTCCACCTGGAGCAGGAGGTACTGGCCGCGGTGGGGCGTGCCGGGGACGCGGAGTCGGCCGTCGCGGTGGTGCGCGGGGTGCGCCGCCGCGAGCTGTTCCGTACGACGGCCGCCGACCTCATCGGCTCGTACGGCACCGAGGACAACCCCGCCGAGCAGGATCACGGGGCCCTCGTCGACCGCGTCGGCTCGGCCGTCAGCGACCTCAACGCCGTCACTGTCGCGGGCGCGCTGCGGGCCGCCGTCCGCGCGCGGTGGGGCGACACCCTGCCGACCCGGTTCGCCGTCATCGGCATGGGCCGCTTCGGGGGCCACGAGCTGAGTTACGGCTCCGACGCCGACGTCCTCTTCGTCCACCGGCCGCGCGAGGGCGTGAGCGACGAGGAGGCGGCCCGGGCCGCCAACACGGTCGTCGGGGAGATGCGGCGGCTGCTTCAGCTGCCGACCGCCGATCCGCCGCTGCTGATCGACGCCGACCTGCGCCCGGAGGGCAAGAGCGGGCCGCTGGTCCGCACGCTGAAGTCGTACGAGGCCTACTACCGGCGCTGGTCGCTGGTCTGGGAGAGCCAGGCGTTGCTGCGGGCCGAGCCGGTGGCCGGCGACGAGGAGCTGGGGCGCGACTTCATCGAGCTGGTCGATCCGCTGCGGTATCCGATGGAAGGGCTCGGTGAGGACGCCGTACGGGAGATCCGCCGGCTCAAGGCGCGGATGGAGTCCGAGCGGATGCCGCGCGGCGCGGACCCCACGCTCCACACGAAGCTGGGGCGGGGCGGGCTGAGCGATGTCGAGTGGACGGTGCAGCTGATGCAGATGCAGCACGGGTGGGCGGAGCCGGGGCTGCGCACGACGCGTACGCGTGAGGCGCTGGCCGCCGCGTGTGCGGCGGAGCTGATTCCGGTGGAGGACGCGCAGACGCTGGACGAGGCGTGGGTCCTGGCGACGCGGGTCCGCAACGCGGTGATGCTGGTGCGGGGGAGGCCTGGCGACACGTTTCCGTCCGACCCGCGGGAGATGGCGGCGGTCGGGCGGTACCTGGGGTACGAGCCGGGGCATGTCGGGGACATGTTGGACGACTACCGGCGGATCACTCGGCGGGCGCGGGCGGTGGTGGAGGAGCGGTTCTACGGGGCGGCGTCCTGAGGGCGTGCTCCCGGGGCTCGGCCCCGGGGCCCCTCGGGGCTCCGCCCCGGACCCCGCTCCTCAAGCGCCGGAGGGGCTGGGAAGGATGTCCTCAAGCGCCGGCGGGCTGGTGGATTCGGGGCTCCGCCCCGGACCCCGCTCCTCAAGCGCCGGAGGGGCTGGAAAGGACGTCCTCAAGCGCCGGACGGGCTGGGAAGGACGTCCTCAAGCGCCGGACGGGCTGGAAGGACGCGCCGGACGCGCTGGATGAGGATCGCCGGAGGGGCTGGAAGGAAGCGCCGGGCGGGCGGGAAGAGGATCGCCGGAAGGTTGGAAGGAAGCGCCGGACGGGCTGGATGAGGATCGCCGGAGGGCTGAAAGGGCGCGCCGGAGCGGGCGGGGCGGCCCCGTTCCTCATACGCTGGAGCGGCTGGATTCCGGCCGTGGCTCCGATGCCGGGCGTGGCAGTCGGGCTGACCGCAGGCCCGTCAAGCGTCCCCGGCGGTCCGGGACCCACTTCGGTAGTCGGTGCGGCAGTGAGCCGTACCAGACGCGGGAGATCCCGTAGCCGAACCCGAGGCAGGCCATGCCGCCCACCGCGTCCAGCCAGAAGTGGTTAGCGGTGGCCACGATGACGACCAGGGTGAGCGTCGGGTAGAGCAGGCCCAGGATGCGGGCCCAGGGCGCCGAGGCCAGGGCGAAGATCGTCAGGCCGCACCAGAGCGACCAGCCGATGTGCATCGACGGCATCGCCGCGTACTGGTTCGACATGTTCTTGAAGTTGCCCGAGGCCATCGAGCCCCACGTCTCGTGCAGGAGCACGGTGTCGATGAAGTTCGCGCCGTTCATCAGACGGGGGGGCGCCAGCGGGTAGAGGTAGTAGCCGAGCAGGGCCACGCCCGTCGTCGCGAAGAGGACCAGCCGCGTCGCCGCGTAACGGCCCGGGTGGCGGCGGAACAGCCACACGAGGACGCCGATGGTCACGACGAAGTGCAGCGTCGCGTAGTAGTAGTTCATCGACACGATCAGCCATGTCACGGAATTGACCGCGTGATTGACCGTTTCCTCGAAGGCGAGGCCCAGGGACTTCTCCGCCGACCAGATCCAGTCCGCGTTGCGCAGCGCCTGAGCCTTCTGCTCCGGAACCGCATTGCGCACGAGCGAATACAGCCAGTAACTGACCGCGATGAGCAGGATCTCGAACCAGAGCCGGGGGCGGCGGGGCGTCCGCAGGGAGCGGAGCCGGGCGAGCAGTCGGCCGGTCTTCCCGGAAGCCGGGGGAGTGACAGACGCGGGGGCGGCTTCGGGGGCCGCCTGGGCCGCGATGGGTGAAGGGTCGGCCGTTGACCGGCCTTCGTGCGTGGTCACCTGTGTTTCACCCATAGGCAGAGAGTCTTCCATAGTGATTCCCGTGCCCCCGATCATCCTCCGGTCGGGTTCCGGTCGCACGTTCTGCGTCTCAAGGACGAGAGGGCGCCCCTGAGCCGCCTGCGGGGCCCGAGGCCGTCGTGCCGCGAACCACCAGCTCGGGCATGAAGACGAACTCGCTGTGCGGTGCCGGGGTTCCGCCGATCTCCTCCAGGAGCGTGCGGACGGCGGCCTGGCCCATCGCCGTCACCGGCTGCCGGATCGTCGTCAGCGGCGGGTCCGTGAACGCTATGAGCGGCGAGTCGTCGTACCCCACGACCGAGAGATCGCGCGGCACGTCCTTCGACAGCCGGCGGGCCGCCCGGATCGCCCCGAGCGCCATCATGTCGCTCGCGCACACGACCGCCGTGCAGCCGCGCTCCATCAGGGCGGAGGCGGCGGCCTGACCGCCCTCCAGCGTGTACAGGGAGTGCTGGATCAACTCCTCCACCTCGTCCGGTGCGAGGCCGAGCTGCTCCCGCATCGTCGCGTGGAAGCCCTCGATCTTGCGGAGCACCGGAACGAACCGCTTGGGGCCGACCGCCAGGCCGATACGGGTGTGGCCCAGGGCCACCAGGTGCGTCACCGCCAGGCGCATCGCCGCCCGGTCGTCGGGGGAGATGAACGGCGCCTGCACCTTGGCGGAGAAGCCGTTCACGAGGACGAACGGGACGCCCTGGCCGCGCAGTTGCTCGTAGCGCTGCATATCGGCCGAGGTGTCCGCGTGCAACCCGGAGACGAAGATGATGCCGGAAACACCCCGGTCCACCAGCATCTCGGTGAGCTCGTCCTCGGTGGAGCCGCCGGGCGTCTGTGTCGCCAGCACCGGGGTGTAGCCCTGCCGGGTCAGCGCCTGGCCGATGACCTGCGCCAGCGCCGGGAAGATCGGGTTCTCCAGCTCCGGGGTGATCAGGCCGACCAGTCCCGCGCTGCGCCTGCGTAGCCGCACCGGGCGTTCGTACCCCAGCACGTCGAGCGCCGCGAGGACGGATTCGCGGGTGGTCGCCGCGACTCCGGGCTTGCCGTTCAGGACCCGGCTGACCGTTGCTTCGCTGACCCCCGCCTGAGTTGCGATATCGGCAAGCCGTGCGGTCATGGGATGGGACTGTACCGGGCCCGTGTCGGATTGCCCACCGTGCGCGGGGCGGTGCGGGGGAGGGCCCCGGAGGGCTCACCGGCAACGCCTTGCAAGGACTTGCGGCCCCGGATCGCGGGCTGCGGTCGGATCGTCGCACTGCGGATATGCCGTGCTCCGCCTGCCCCTGCCAGGGATGAGCGACCCTCGTCAAGGGGCTTGACGGCAACCTTGAGGACACGCGAATGTAACGATCACCAAGCCTTGCAGAAATCTTCCGCAAGGTCTTTCGGTCGTCTTTCATCCTTGTTACGTTCACGTCGACCCGGCGCCGCGACGGAGCGGTACGGCAGTTGAAGGAGTTCAGATGCGACGTGGCATAACGGCCACCGCCCTGGTCGCGGCCCTGGCGCTCGCGGCGACCGCCTGCGGCAGCGACGAGAAGTCCGGCGGCGGCAAGAGCTCGGGCGAGCTCTCCGGCACGGTGACCTGGTGGGACACCTCCAGCGTCGGCAGTGAGGACAAGGTCTTCAAGAAGCTGGCCGAGGGCTTCGAGAAGAAGCACCCGAAGGTCGACGTCAAGTACGTCAACGTGCCCTTCGGCGATGCGCAGAACAAGTTCAAGAACGCCGCCCAGGCCGGCGACGGCGCCCCCGACGTGATCCGCTCCGAGGTCGCCTGGACGCCGGACTTCGCCAACCTCGGCTACCTGGCACCGCTGGACGGCACCCCCGCCCTGAAGAACCAGGACGACTTCCTCAAGCAGGCCGTCGCGTCCACCAAGTACGAGGACAAGACGTACGCGGTCCCGCAGGTCATCGACTCCATGGGCGTCTTCTACAACAAGAAGCTGTTCAAGGAGGCCGGCGTCGAGGCGCCCGCCGACCTGGACGACCTCAAAACCGTGGCCAAGAAGATCAAGGACAAGACCGGTAAGACCGGCCTCTACCTCCGCGGCGACGACCCTTACTACTTCCTCTCCTTCCTCTACGGCGAGGGCGGCGACATGGTCGACGCCTCCTCCAAGAGCGTCACCATCGACAAGCCCGAGGGCGTCAAGGCGTTCAAGGCGGTCAAGGCCCTGGTCGACGACGGCACCGCGAAGACGGATGCCTCGGACGGCTGGGAGAACATGATGCAGTCGTTCAAGAACGGCGACGTCGCGATGATGATCAACGGCCCCTGGGCCGTCGCCGACACCCTGACCGGCAAGGAGTTCACGGACAAGGACAACCTGGGCGTCGCCCCGGTCCCGGCCGGCTCCGCCGCCCAGGGCGCCCCGCAGGGCGGCCACAACCTCGCCGTCTACGCGGGCTCCAAGAACCTCGACGCCTCCTACGCCTTCGTCGAGTACATGACGTCCGTGGACAGTCAGGCCACCGCCGCCGGCGAGCTGAACCTGCTGCCCACCCGCACCTCCGCGTACGCCAAGCAGGAGGCCGTGGACAGCGAGATCGTCGGCTTCTTCAAGCCGGTCGTCGAGACCGCCGTCGAGCGCCCCTGGATCCCCGAGGGCGGCAGCCTCTTCGAGCCGCTGCGCATCGAGTACACCAAGGTCCTCACCGGCCAGACCACGCCGGAGAAGGCCGCCAAGGCCACCGGCGACTCCTACCGCAAGCTCCTCGAGGGCTGGAAGTAACAGGAAGGTTGGCCGACTGATGGCTGTCCACACCAGCCAGTCGGTGGTGAAGGCCGCGGGCGAGAACGTCGCCCGCGGCCGGAGCCGCGGTACTGGCACCCCACCACCGACCCCCGGCCGTCTGAGGCGGGCGCTGTCGGTCCACTGGTACGCCTGGGCCATGGTCGCCCCGGTCGTCGTCGTGATCGGCGTGATCATCGGCTATCCGCTGGTCCGCGGCATCTACCTCTCGATGACCGACGCGGACGAGCGCAACGTCGCCCGCTCCATCGGCGTCAACGAGATCCCCGCCACCTACGAGTTCATCGGCGCGGACAACTACATCGACGCGCTGACCGGCTCGCAGTTCCTCGGCACGCTCGGCTGGACGCTGGTGTGGACCGTCTCCTGCGTGAGCATCACGTTCGTCCTCGGCATGGCCCTGGCGAACATCCTCAACCGCCGCATCGCCGGGCGCTCCGCCTACCGCATGGCCCTCATCCTGCCCTGGGCCATCCCCGGCTTCGTCTCCGTCTTCGCCTGGCGCTTCCTCTACAACGAGGAGCGCGGTCTGCTCAACAAGGTCCTCGGCGGCGCCGGCATCGACGCCGTGCCGTGGCTGAACGACCCGACCTGGGCCAAGTTCGCCGTCATCGCCGTCAACGTCTGGCTCGGCATCCCGTTCATGATGGTCGCCCTCCTCGGCGGACTCCAGTCCATCCCCTCCGAGCAGTACGAGGCGGCGGAGATGGACGGCGCCACCGCCTGGCAGCGCTTCCGCCACATCACGCTGCCCGGGCTGCGCCCGGTCTCCACCACGGTGGTCCTGCTCTCCACCATCTGGACCTTCAACATGTTCCCGGTGATCTTCCTGCTGACCCGCGGCGGACCCGGCGAGGCCACCCAGATCCTCGTGACCCAGGCGTACAAGTTCTCCTTCGAGATCAGCCCGCGCGACTACGCGCAGTCCTCCACCTGGGGCGTGCTGATCCTCGTACTCCTGATGCTCTTCGCCGTCGTCTACCGGCGAGTCCTGCGCTCCCAGGGAGACAACTGGTGACCACCGCGACCGAAACCCCCGCCCGGCACGGCGCCCCCAAGGTCCGGCTGCGCGGCGAGCGCTCCCCGCTCGCCTCCGTCGCCCTGCACCTCACCCTGATCATCGCCTCGGTGATCGCGGTCTTCCCGGTGCTGTGGGTCCTGCTGACCTCGCTCAAGCCCGCCAAGTTCGCGACCACCACGGACTTCTTCCGCGAGACGACGTTCGTCAACTACACGAACCTGATCCGCGACACGGAGTTCCTCAACTGGTTCGCCAACTCCGTGATCATCTCCGCGCTCTCCACCGTGATCGGCGTCTTCGTCGCCGCCACCACCGGATACGCGGTGAGCCGCTTCCGCTTCCCCGGCAAGCGCGGGCTGATGTGGACGCTGCTGATCACCCAGATGTTCCCGGTCGCCGTCCTCATCGTGCCGATCTACAACATCATGTCGACCCTGGGGCTGCTCAACCAGCCCACCGGGCTCGTCATCACCTACCTCACCATCTCGGTGCCGTTCTGCGCCTGGATGATGAAGGGCTTCTTCGACACCATCCCGCGCGAGATCGACGAGTCGGGCGAGGTCGACGGCCTCACCCCGTTCGGCACCTTCTTCCGGCTCATCCTGCCGCTGGCCAAGCCGGGCCTCGCGGTCACCGCGTTCTACTCCTTCATCACCGCCTGGGGCGAAGTGGCGTACGCCTCCGCCTTCCTGGTCGGCGACGAGAACCTCACACTGGCCGGCGGACTCCAGAAGTTCGTCAACCAGTACGGAGCCCAGTGGGGCCCCATGACCGCGGCCTCCGTGCTCATCGCCATCCCGGCCGCCCTGGTGTTCCTCTTCGCGCAGAAGCACCTGGTCACCGGCATGTCCGCCGGAGCCGTCAAGGGCTGAGAGGCCCCCTGGCCACCCGCACCAGCACCCGCACGCACCACCGCACCCGTCACGGCGGCGCCGGAAACCCGGACCCGGTCCCCGGCGCCGCTCCCCACCCAGACACCCCAGGGACGACATGACCCAGCACCTCGCTGCCCCCTCCACCGGCACGTCCGACGACGCCCCGGGCCACCGCACCGGCTGGTGGCAGGACGCGGTGATCTACCAGGTCTATCCACGGAGCTTCGCCGACGGCAACGGCGACGGCATGGGCGACCTCGCCGGCGTCACCGCCCGCCTGCCCCACCTGAGGGACCTGGGCGTCGACGCGGTCTGGCTCAGCCCCTTCTACGCCTCCCCGCAGGCCGACGCGGGTTACGACGTCGCCGACTACCGGGCCATCGACCCGATGTTCGGCAACCTGCTGGACGCCGACGCGCTGATCCGCGAGGCCCACGGCCTGGGCCTGCGCATCATCGTCGACCTGGTCCCCAACCACTCCTCCGACCAGCACGAGTGGTTCAAGCGTGCCCTGGCCGAGGGCCCCGGCTCCGCCCTGCGCGAGCGCTACCACTTCCGCCCCGGAAAGGGCGCCGACGGCGAACTCCCGCCCAACGACTGGGAGTCCATCTTCGGCGGCCCCGCCTGGACCCGTACGGTGAACCCGGACGGCACCCCCGGCGACTGGTACCTCCACCTCTTCGCCCCCGAGCAGCCGGACTTCAACTGGGAGCACCCGGCCGTCGCCGACGAGTTCCGCTCCATCCTGCGCTTCTGGCTCGACATGGGCGTCGACGGCTTCCGCGTCGACGTCGCCCACGGCCTCGTGAAGGCCGAGGGGCTGCCCGACCTCGGCTCCCACGACCAGCTCAGGCTGCTCGGCAACGACGTCATGCCGTTCTTCGACCAGGACGGCGTGCACGCGATCTACCGCAGCTGGCGCACCATCCTCGACGAGTACCCGGGCGAGAGGATCGCCGTCGCCGAGGCCTGGACCCCGACCGTCGAGCGCACCGCCAACTACGTGCGTCCCGACGAGATGCACCAGGCGTTCAACTTCCAGTACCTGTCCACCGCCTGGGACGCCGCCGAACTGCGCGAGGTCATCGACACCTCGCTCGCCGCGATGCGCCCGGTCGGCGCTCCCGCCACCTGGGTGCTCTCCAACCACGACGTCACCCGGCACGCCACCCGCTTCGCCAACCCGGCGGGCCTCGGCACCCAGATCCGTACCCCCGGCGACCGCGAGCTGGGCCTGCGCCGGGCCCGCGCCGCCTCCCTGCTGATGCTCGCCCTGCCCGGCTCCGCCTACGTCTACCAGGGCGAGGAGCTCGGCCTGCCCGACGTCACCGACCTGCCCGACGAGGCCCGCCAGGACCCCTCGTTCTTCCGCGCCGACGGCCAGGACGGCTTCCGCGACGGCTGCCGCGTCCCGATCCCGTGGACCCGCGAGGGCAGTTCGTACGGCTTCGGCGACGGCGGCAGCTGGCTCCCGCAGCCCACGGGCTGGGGCGAGCTGTCCGTCGAGGCGCAGACCGGCGTGGAGGGCTCCACCCTGGAGCTGTACCGGGCCGCCATCGCCGCCCGCCGGGAACACCCGGGCCTCGGCGCGGGCACGGACGTCGAGTGGCTGGACGGCCCCGAGGGCGTCCTCGTCTTCTCCCGCCCCGGCTTCGTCTGCACCGTCAACACCACCGGTGCCCCCGTCCGCATCGCCGCCCGCGGCCGGGTGCTGCTCGCCAGCTCCCCGGTCACCGTGGACGGCGCCGAGGCCGAGCTGCCCGCCGACACCACGGTGTGGTGGACGGTGTGACACTGCCCGCGCCCAGGACCACGGCGGCGCCCCGCCTCTCCGACATCGCCGGACAGGCGGCGGTCAGCGAGGCGACGGTCAGCCGGGTCCTGAACGGGAAGCAGGGCGTCGCGGACTCCACGCGTCAGCGGGTGCTCGCGGCGCTCGACATCCTGGGCTACGAGCGTCCCGTACGGCTGCGGCAGCGCAGCGCCGGACTGATCGGCCTGGTGACGCCCGAACTCACCAACCCGATCTTCCCGGCGTTCGCGCAGTCCGTCGAACAGGTGCTGGCCGGGCACGGCTACACCCCCGTGCTCTGCACCCAGCTGCCGGGCGGCGCGACGGAGGACGAACTCGTCGAGCAGCTCGTCGAGCGGGGCGTCGGCGGCATCGTCTTCCTCTCCGGGCTGCACGCGGACACCTCCGCCGACCCGGGCCGGTACGCCGCGCTCACCGAGCGCGGCGTACCGTTCGTCCTGATCAACGGCTACAACGAGCGCATCAGCGCCCCGTTCGTCTCGCCCGATGACAACGCCGCCGTACGGATGGCCCTGGGGCATCTCGCCGAACTCGGCCACCGCCGGATCGGCCTGGCCATCGGCCCGCAGCGCTACGTCCCCTCCCGTCGCAAGCGCGACGGGTTCGTGGAGGCGGCCGTCTCGGTGCTCGGCATGGACCGGTCCGAGGCCGAACTGCTCGTCTGCTCCACGCTGTTCAGCGTCGAGGGCGGCCAGGTGGCGGCCGGCGCCCTGCTGGACGCGGGCTGCACCGGCATCGTCTGCGGCAGCGACCTGATGGCCCTCGGCGTGGTCCGCGCCGCCCGGGGGAGGGGCCTGGAGGTGCCCCGTGACGTCTCGGTCGTCGGCTTCGACGACTCCCAGCTCATCGCGTTCACCGACCCGCCGCTGACCACCGTGCGCCAGCCCGTGCAGGCGATGGCGGCGGCCGCCGTGGGCGCGCTGCTGGAGGAGATTGGGGGCAGCCCGGTGCAGCGCACCGAGTACGTCTTCCAGCCGGAGCTCGTCGTACGGGGCTCGACGGCGGCGGTGCGCAACGGCTGACCGCGAAGCGGCAGCGGGCTCGTACGGCAGCGGGCTCGGAAGCGGCAGCTGGCTCGTACGGGACAGGCACGTACGGGAACGGCGGGCACGCACAGGAGAGGCACCAGGAGTCGGCCCAGGACGGGCCGGCGGGGAGTTGTAGCGACTCCGGGTGCCTCTCTTGCCGTGACCGGCCCGGTCGGCCGGGCGCGTGGGGTCCGACGACGTGCAGCGGTGCCGGATCCCCCGGCCGACCGGACCGGAGTCGGGATGAAACGTAACAGGCCCGCAATATCTTGCGAAAGGCCTTGCAGCGAGAAATCGCGAAGAGGCGAGGAAGGAAACTCCGCTGTTTCGTGGATGTGAGCGGGAGATGTCCAAAGGGTTGACCGGCGACGGGAGGGCTCGTACGGTCTGCTCCGCGGCAAGATTTGCATTCTTGCAGCAAGAACCTTCAAGGCCTTGAGGGCACGGCGCGTTGCCGACCGAGGCTGCACCGTCATCCCCGTTTCCCCCACCCGCAGGAGGAAAGACATGGCACGCAGACCCCTGTCTGCCGCGCTCGCCCTCGTGGCCGCCGCCGCAGCCGCCCTCGTCGTCCCCACCGGATTCGGCGCCGCCGGCACCGCTCAGGCCGCCGCCCCGGGCGACAAGGACGTCACCGCCGTGATGTTCGAGTGGAAGTTCGCCTCCATAGCCAAGGCCTGCACGGACACCCTCGGTCCGGCGGGCTACGGCTACGTCCAGGTCTCGCCGCCCCAGGAGCACATCCAGGGCGGCCAGTGGTGGACCTCCTACCAGCCCGTCAGCTACAGGATCGCCGGCCGGCTCGGCGACCGGGCCGCCTTCTCCGCCATGGTGAACACGTGTCACTCGGCCGGGGTGAAGGTCGTCGCCGACGCCGTCATCAACCACATGTCGGCGGGCAGCGGCACCGGCACCGGAGGCTCCGCGTACACCAAGTACGACTACCCGGGCCTCTACTCCGGCGCCGACATGGACAACTGCCGGACCCAGATCGGCAACAACTACAACGACCGCGGCAACGTCCAGAACTGCGAACTGGTCGGCCTCGCCGACCTGGACACCGGCGAGGACTACGTACGCGGCAGGATCGCCGGCTACCTCAACGACCTGCTCTCGCTCGGCGTCGACGGCTTCCGGATCGACGCCGCCAAGCACATGCCCGCCGGCGACCTGGCCAACATCAAGTCCCGGCTGACCAACCCGAACGTCTACTGGAAGCACGAGGCGATCTTCGGGGCCGGTGAGGCCGTCTCGCCCTCCGAGTACCTGGGCAGCGGAGACGTCCAGGAGTTCCGGTACGGGCGGAGCCTCAAGCAGGTCTTCCTCAACGAGAACCTCGCCCACCTGAAGAACTTCGGCGAGGGCTGGGGCTTCATGGAGTCCGGGAAGTCCGCCGTCTTCGTCGACAACCACGACACCGAGCGCGGCGGCGACACCCTCAACTACAAGAACGGCTCCGCCTACACCCTGGCCGGCGTCTTCATGCTGGCCTACCCCTACGGCTCCCCGGACGTCCACTCCGGCTACGAGTTCAGCGACCATGACGCCGGACCGCCCAACGGCGGCCAGGTGAACGCCTGCTACAGCGACGGCTGGAAGTGCCAGCACGCCTGGCGCGAGATCTCCTCCATGGTCGGCTTCCGCAACACCGCACGCGGCCAGGGAGTCACCAACTGGTGGGACAACGGCGGCGACCAGATCGCCTTCGGCCGGGGGAACAAGGCGTACGTCGCCATCAACCACGAGGGCTCCGCACTGAACCGGACCTTCCAGACCTCGCTGCCCGCCGGCGACTACTGCGACGTCCAGTCCGGCAAGGGCGTGAGCGTCAACGGCTCCGGCCAGTTCACCGCCAGCGTCCCGGCCGGCACCGCCGTCGCCCTGCACACCGGTGCCCGGACGTGCGGAGGAGGCGGCACGAACCCCGACCCGGACCCCGGCAACGGCACCTCCGGCGCCTCCTTCGGCGTCAACGCCACCACCCAGCTCGGCCAGAACATCCACGTCACCGGTGACCAGGCCGCCCTCGGCAACTGGAACCCGGCGAGCGCGCCGAAGCTCGACCCGGCGGCGTACCCCGTGTGGAAGCTGGACGTGAACCTGCCCGCCGGGACCACGTTCGCCTACAAGTACGTCCGCAAGGACGCGGCCGGCAACGTCACCTGGGAGAGCGGCGCCAACCGCACCGCCACCGTCCCGGCCTCCGGGAAGGTCACGCTGACCGCCGACGTCTGGCGCAGCTGACCCCCGCCCCTTCCAGCGGGCCGGTGGCACATCGCCACCGGCCCGCTTCCCCGCTGACCGACCACCGCTCGGCCCACCGCTCGGCCTGCCGCTCGACCCACCGATCAAGCCCCAAGGAGCACCCTCCGTGTCCCGAACCATCCTCGGACGATGGACGGTGGCCGCCCTGTGCGCGGCGCTGCTGCCCGTCGTCCCGGCGGCCACCGCCGCCGCGTCGCCCCGGCCTCCGGCCCCGCCCTCGGACGCCAAGCTCGCCCGTGAGGCGGACCGGCACGACCTCACGCGCGAACAGTTCTACTTCGTGCTGCCCGACCGGTTCGCCAACGGCGACACCTCCAACGACCGGGGCGGGCTGACCGGATCGCGGCTGGAGCACGGCTTCGACCCCACCGACAAGGGGTTCTACCAGGGCGGCGACCTCAAGGGCCTGACCCAGAAGCTGGACTACATCAAGGAGCTCGGCACCACCGCCATCTGGATGGCGCCGATCTTCAAGAACCGGCCCGTGCAGGGCACCGGCAAGGACGCCTCGGCGGGCTACCACGGCTACTGGATCACCGACTTCACCCAGGTCGACCCGCACTTCGGCACCAACGCCGACCTGGAGCGGCTGATCGACAAGGCCCACGCCAAGGGCATGAAGGTCTTCTTCGACGTCATCACCAACCACACCGCCGACACCGTCGACTACGCGGAGAAGGCCTACGGCTACCAGCCCAAGGGCGCCTTCCCCTACCTCGATGAGACCGGCCGCCCCTTCGACGACCGCGACGGCGTCGGAGAGGTCGACGAGGACTCCTTCCCGTACACCCCGGTGCAGACGCCCGGCACCGGCGAGAAGGTCCCCTCCTGGCTCAACGACCCGACGATGTACCACAACCGGGGCGACTCGACGTGGGCCGGCGAGTCCAACGAGTACGGCGACTTCTCCGGGCTCGACGACCTGTGGACCGAGCGTCCCGAGGTCGTGAAGGGCATGGAGAAGATCTACGAGAAGTGGGTCCGCGACTTCGACATCGACGGCTTCCGCATCGACACGGTCAAACACGTCGACCTGGACTTCTGGACCCAGTGGGCCACCGCGCTCGACGCGTACGCCGCGAAGCGCGGCCGGGACGACTTCTTCATGTTCGGAGAGGTGTACTCCGCCGACACCGAGGTGACCTCCCCGTACGTCACCCGGGGCCGCCTCGACTCCACGCTGGACTTCCCGTTCCAGGACGCCGCCCGGCAGTTCGCCTCCCAGGGCGCGCCCGCCGACCGGCTCGCCTCCGTGTACGGCAACGACTACCGCTACACCACCGACAAGGCCAACGCCTACGAGCAGGTCACCTTCCTGGGCAACCACGACATGGGCCGTATCGGGACCTTCCTGAAGCAGGACAACCCGAAGGCGGACGACGCCGAACTGCTGAAGCGGGCCCGGCTCGCCAACGAGCTGATGTTCCTCGGCCGGGGCAACCCGGTGATCTACTACGGCGACGAGCAGGGCTTCACCGGAGCCGGCGGCGACAAGGACTCCCGCCAGACGCTCTTCGCCTCGGAGACCGCTGACTACCTCGACGACGACCAGCTCGGCACCGACCGGACGCACGCCTCGGACGCGTACGACACGGAGCACCCGGTCTACCGCTCCATCGCCGCCCTCTCCAAGCTCACCAAGGCCCACCCGGCGCTGCGCGACGGCACCCAGACCGAGCGGTTCGCGGAAGGCTCGGTGTACGCCACCTCGCGCATCGACACCCGGCGCCCGTACGAATACCTCGTCGCCTCCAACAACGGCACGAGCCCGCGGAAGGTCCAGCTCACCACCGAGTCGGCCGACATGAACTTCCGTACGCTGTACGGCGGTTCCGCTGCCGTCCGCAGCGGCGAGGACAAGAAGGTCACCGTCACCGTGCCCGCCCTCTCCAGCATCGTGCTGAAGGCGGACCGGGCCGTGGGCGCTCCCACCGCCAAGCCCACGATCGCGCTGAAGGCCCCGGCCGCCGGTGCCACCGGCACCGTCGGGATCACCGCCGACGTGGACGGCGGACAGCTCAACCGGGTCGTCTTCGCCGCCCAGGTGGGCAACGGGAAGTGGCAGACGCTCGGTTCGGCCGACCACGCCCCGTACAAGGTCACCCAGTACCTCGACGAGACGGTGAAGGCGGGAACCCCGCTGCGCTACAAGGCCGTCGTCGTCGACCGGGCGGGCCGCACCTCCAGTGCCCTCGCCACGACCACCGCCGGAGCGACCCCGCCGAAGCCCAAGCCCGTCGCCGTCGAGCGCGACCGGGCGGTCGTCCACTACCAGCGCCCCGACGGCGACTACGAGGGCTGGCAGCTCAAGTCCGGCGAGAAGACGGCCGAGTTCATCGGCCGGGACGCCTACGGCGCGTTCGCCTGGCTCGACCTGGAGAAGGGCACCGACTCCGTCCCGTACACCGTCGAGAAGAACGGCACCGCCGACGGCCCGCGACGGACCGTCGACCTCGGCGTGACCGGACAGGTCTGGATCGAGCAGGGCAAGGACGGGCAGCGGGCCGAAGCCCCCGAGACCCCGCCGCAGGACACCGGCAAGGCCGTCCTCAACTACCACCGCCCGGACGGGAACTACGACGGCTGGGGGCTGCACACCTGGGCCGGGGCCAAGGAACCCACCGACTGGTCCAAGCCGCTGATGCCGGTGAGGAAGGACGCCTACGGGGTCACCTTCGAGGTGCCGCTCGTGGACGGGGCCACCACACTCAGCTACATCCTGCACAAGGGTGACGAGAAGGACCTGCCCACCGACCAGTCCCTGGACCTGGCCACCTACGGCCACGAGGTCTGGATGCTCGGCGGCAAGCCCGGCTACCTCCTCCCGCAGACCGGCGGCGGCGCGGCCCCCGACCTGTCGAAGGCCGAGGCGCAGTGGCTCGACAAGGACACCGTCGTCTGGAAGGTGAAGGCCACCGACGCCACCAGCCAGCAGCTCGTATACGCCCCCGAGGGCGGCATCTCCGTCGTCGACGGGGCTCTCTCCGACGAGGGCCGGTGGCTGCGGCTCACGCGGTCCGCGCTGAGTGACGCGCAGAAGGCGAAGTACCCGCACCTCAAGGACTACCCGGCGTTCACCGTCGACGTCCGCGACCGGGACCGGGTCCGTGCCTCCCTGCGCGGCCAGATCATCGCCACCCAGCGCGCCGCCAACGGCGCCCTGCTCGCCGCCACCGGCGTACAGACCGCCGGGATCCTGGACGACCTGTACGGGAAGAAGGCGGCCTCCGCCGAACTCGGCCCCGTCTTCCGCAAGTCGAGGCCCACGCTCTCCGTGTGGGCCCCCACCGCCCGTACCGTCTCGCTCGAACTCGACGGCCGCACCCACGCGATGAAGCGCGACGACCGCACCGGCGTCTGGTCGGTCACCGGCAAGAAGAGCTGGCGGGGCAAGCCCTACCGGTACGCCGTGACCGTCTGGGCCCCCACCGTCCAGAAGATGGTCACCAACAAGGTCACCGACCCCTACTCCACCGCCCTGACCGCCGACTCCGCCCGCAGCCTCGTCGTCGACCTCACCGACCCGAAGCTCGCCCCGCGCGGCTGGTCCGGTCTGAGGAAGCCCGCCGCCACCCCGCTGCGGGACGCCCAGATCCAGGAACTGCACGTCCGCGACTTCTCCGTCACGGACCGCACGGCGACCCACCCGGGTGAGTACCTGGCCTTCACGGACTCCCGGTCCAAGGGCATGCGGCACCTGAAGAAGCTCGCCGACTCCGGCACCAGCTACGTCCACCTGCTGCCCGTCTTCGACATCGGGACCATTCCGGAGAAGAAGGCGGACCAGCACAAGCCCGCCTGCGATCTCCACGTCTACGCCCCCGACTCCGAGGAGCAGCAGGCCTGCGTCGGCAAGGCCGCCGCCAAGGACGGCTTCAACTGGGGCTACGACCCGCTGCACTACACCGTCCCCGAGGGCTCCTACGCCTCCGACCCGGACGGCACCCGGCGCACGGTCGAGTTCCGGCAGATGGTGCAGGGCCTCAACCAGGCCGGACTGCGCACCGTCATGGACGTCGTCTACAACCACACCGTCGCCTCCGGACAGGACGACAAGTCGGTCCTCGACAGAATCGTCCCCGGCTACTACCAGCGGCTCCTGGAGGACGGCAGCGTCGCCACCTCCACCTGCTGCGCCAACACCGCGCCCGAGAACACCATGATGGGCAAGCTCGTCGTCGACTCGGTCGTCACCTGGGCGAAGGAGTACAAGGTCGACGGCTTCCGCTTCGACCTGATGGGCCACCACCCCAAGGACAACATCCTCGCCGTCCGCGAGGCGCTGGACGGGCTGACCCTCGCCAAGGACGGCGTCGACGGCAAGAAGATCATCCTGTACGGCGAGGGGTGGAACTTCGGCGAGATCGCGGACGACGCCCGCTTCGTCCAGGCCACCCAGAAGAACATGGCCGGCACCGGCATCGCCACCTTCTCCGACCGGGCCCGCGACGCCGTGCGCGGCGGCGGCCCCTTCGACGAGGACCCCGGCGTCCAGGGCTTCGCCACCGGCCTCTACACCGACCCCAACGCCTCCCCGGCCAACGGCACCCGCGCCGAGCAGAAGGCCCGGCTGCTGCACTACCAGGACCTGATCAAGGTCGGCCTCACCGGCAACCTCGCCGACTACACCTTCACCGACACCTCCGGCCGCACGGTCAAGGGCTCCGAGGTCGACTACAACGGAGCGCCCGCCGGATACGCGGCCGCACCCGGCGACGCCCTCGCCTACTCCGACGCCCACGACAACGAGACCCTCTTCGACACCCTCGCCTTCAAGCTCCCGGCCGGCACGACGGCAGCCGAACGGGCCAGGGCCCAGGTGGTGGCCATGGCCGCCTCCGTCCTCTCCCAGGGCCCCTCGCTCTCCCAGGCCGGCACCGACCTGCTGCGCTCCAAGTCCCTGGACCGCAACTCCTACGACAGCGGCGACTGGTTCAACGCCCTGCACTGGGACTGCCGCGACGGCAACGGCTTCGGCCGGGGCCTGCCGCCCGCCGCCGACAACCGGGACAAGTGGGCGTACGCGAAGCCGCTCCTGGCCGCCGCCGGCACCATCGCCCCGGACTGCGCGCAGATCGACGGGGCCTCGGCCGCCTACCGCGACCTGCTCACCATCCGCTCCACCGAGAAGGAGTTCTCCCTGCGGACCGCCGGCCAGGTGCAGTCCGCCCTGTCCTTCCCGCTCTCCGGCACGGCCGAGACCCCCGGCGTGATCACCATGCGCCTCGGCGAGCTGGTCGTCGTCCTCAACGCCGCGCCGACCGCCGCCGACCAGCGGCTGGCCGCACCGGCGGGGAAGACGTACGCACTGCACCCCGTCCAGGCCAAGGGCGCGGACCCTACTGTCAAACGAGCCAGGTACGACGGGAAATCGGCCACTTTCACCGTCCCGGGACGCACGGCGGCCGTCTTCACGCTGCGCTGACCTCCGGCAGCACTACGGTGACGGCAGACGTCGGCAATGGAGCCGCGACAGCCGTCCTGGTCACCGGGCCGGCCCCGCTCTCCCCCTCGGGGAGGCGGGGCCGGCCCGGTGCGTGCGGCAGGAGCCCCACCCGGGGCGGTCGGCTCGCCGGCGCACCCTGCCCCAGCGCCCGGACGGTGATGATGACCACGGTGGGATACCTTCCCGACGAGACGAGCAGCTTCGTCGGGAGGCGGGCCGAACTGGTCCGGCTGGCAACCGCGTTGACCATCCGCCGGATGACCACCCTGATCGGCCCCGGCGGCGTCGGCAAGACCAGGCTCGCGCTCCGGGCCGCCCGCGCCGCCGCCGACCGCTACCCGGACGGCGCCTGGTGGGCCGACCTCTCCCCGCTCCCCGACGACCGGCTGCTGCTCCCCACCGTCTCGGACGCGGTCGGACTCGCCGACCACACCCTGCGGATGCCCGTCGAGGTGCTCTGCGAATGGCTCGGCGACAAACGCCTCCTGCTGGTCCTCGACTCCGCCGAACACCTCCGCGCCGCCTGCTCCCATCTGCTGGCCGAGATCCTGACCACCTCGTCGGGCCTGACCGTCCTGGTCACCAGCAGGCAGCCGCTCGGAACCCGGGGCGAGTACGTCGTCGAGGTGCCGCCGCTCCCGGTCGACGGCGCGCCCGACGCCCTCCAGCTCTTCGCCGACCGGCTGCGCGCCACCGACCCCGGGGCCGGACTCGACGCCCCCGGCGACGAGGCGGCGGCCACCGAGATCTGCCGCCGCCTCGAAGGCATCCCGCTCGCCATCGAGCTGGCCGCCGCGGGCATAGGCCGGCACGGCGTGGCCCAGCTCGCCACCCGGATCGGCAGCCGCTTCGACGCCCGGAGCGCCGGCTTCGGCGCGTCCGGCCGGGCCGGCGACCTGGCCCTCGCTCCGGGCTTCGGAGCCCCCGGCTTCGGAGCCCCCGGCGCCCCCGGGTTCGGCGGGGCCGACGGGGGCCCGGGCGTGGACGGCGGCGCACCCGGGTTCGACGGGGCCGGCGGGGACCCGGGCACGGCCCGCCTCGACCTCCTCGCCGACGCGACGGTGTGGCCCCGCCGCCACCGCACCCTGCGCACGGCCATCGGCTGGTCCCACGAGCTCTGCACCCCGCTGGAACGCCTCCTGTGGGCCCGCCTCACCCCGCTGCGGACCGACTTCGACGAGGCGGCCGCCCGCGAGGTCTGCGCGGGCGGCCCGCTCACCCCGGACGAGGTGGACCGGGCGCTCCAGGGCCTCGTCGCCCAGTCGGTCGTCCAGCGTGACGGCGACCGCTACCGGATGCTCGACACCCTCCGCGAGTACGGCCGGATGTGGCTCACCGAGCTGGGCGAGGCCCGCGCCGCCGCCGACCGGCACGCGCGGAGCTTCCTCGGCCTCGCCCGCCGCGCCCACGACGGCTGGACCGGCCCGGACCAGGTGTCCTGGTACCACAAGGTGTCCGACACCCACCTCGACCTGTGCGCCGCCCTGGAGCACCTGCTCCTCCACGACGTCGGCGGGGCCCAGGAGATGGCGGGCCGCGTCGGCTTCTTCTGGGCCTGCTGCGGCCACCTCTCCGAGGCCCGGAGCTACGCCCGGCGGGCCCTGGACGCGGGCCCCGTCGAAGGACCCCGCCGGACCAGGCTGCAATGGGTTCTCGGCGTCGCGGCCCTGCTCCAGGGCGACTTCGCGACCGCCGAGAAGGCCGGCGCGCTCTGCACGGCCGGCGCGCTGTACGACCGGGACGACGAGGGCATGCTCGGCGCGGCCTATCTCTCGGGTCTCACCCAGCTGATGACCGGGGAGCCCGAGGCGGCGCTGGAAGCGGCCGGGCGGGTCCTGCGGATGACCGAGGGCGTGCCCGTGGACTCGGCCCACCGGCTGCGCTGCCACCTCATCACCGTCTTCGCGCTCACCGCGCTCGGGCGGCTCACCGAGTCCGAGGCCGCGGCCACCACACTGCGCCAGGCCTGCGAACGCGGCGGCGAACACTGGACCCGCTCCTACGCGGACTACCAACTCGCCCTGATCGCCCTGCTCCAGGGCCGCCCCGAAGCCTCCGCCACGCACGCCAGGTCCATGCTCGCGGGCAAGCACCGGCTCCGCGACAGCTTCGGCATCGCGCTGGGGCTGGACATCCTGGCCGCCGCCATCGCCGCCCAGGGCGCGGGCGCGCAGGCCGCCCGGGTCTACGGCACCGGACACGCGTACTGGCGCATGGTCGGCCATCCCCAGCGCGGCACGCCCGAGCTGGGGCCGGTCCGTGAGAGGTGCGAGCTCCAGGCGCGGGCGGCCGTCGGCGACGAGGCCTACCAGCGCGCCTTCGAGCGCGGCCAGTCGGACAACGTGGAGGTCGGTCTCGCCGCCGCACTGCGTACCGAGTTACAGCTCTGACTGACCTGGGCGTGAGGGGGACTGGTGCACGGGGGAGTCCCGGACTACCCACACCCGGACCGAGTGAGTAAGGTTAGGCATACCTAAGTAGCCGCTTGGGTTCCGCTGACCCTTCCTGGAGAACCCGGATGCGTCTTTCCCGCCCCCGCGCCTCGCAGCCGACCCGCGCCGAGCGCGTCCGGTCGATCCTGACCGTCGCCCACTCCATGACGGTGGTCAGCGACGGACTGCACACCGAAGTCCGCCGCCTCGACGGCACGGGCGCGATGGGCCATATCCACCTGCACGCGCCGAACGACGGCAGCCACGCGCCGAGCGCCGAACGCGTCCCCGCCCGCCTGGAGTTCACGGACATCGCCCCCACCCCCGTACGCGACCGGCTGCGCGCCCGCGTCACGGTCACCGGGCTGCTGGCCGCCCCGTACACCACCGACACCGAGCAGAGCACCTGCATGGAGTTCGGGCAGGCCGTCCTGGAGGACGCCGAGGGGCGCGCCTTCATCACCCTGGAGGAGCTCGAAGAGGTGGAGACCGACCCGATCGCCGCCTGCGAGGCGGGCATGCTCACCCATCTGGTGGACGACCACGCCGAACTCGTCCCCCTGCTCCTGCGCCTCGTCCACCCCCGTCCGGAGCGCGGCATGACGCGGGCCGTGCCGCTGGCGATGGACCGCTTCGGGGTGACCCTGCGGCTCGAATACCCCAGCACCCACGAGGATGTGCGCCTGCCGTTCCCCCGCCCGGTCACCGAGATCGACCAGGCGGGCCCGCAGATCCACGCCCTGCTGGCCGCCGCCCGCCGCGTCTCCCACCGCAACGGCCTGCCGGTCTGAGGGCTGTCCCGGGGGTCAGCGCGGCAGGCGCTGCGCGGGCACGGCGGGCACGTCCGGGGCGAACGCGGAGAGCCGGGCGAGCAGGTCACCGAACGGGCCGTCCGCCGGCTCCTGCGACAGCACCCGCAGCACGATGCCCGCCATCTCCTGGTCGTGCGCGGCGCTGACCGCGGCGAGCGCCGCGAAGTCGTGCACCAGCTGTGTCTCCAGCTCGGCGCGCGGGATGCGCCGCCCGTCCAGCCAGATCAGCGCCGTCGACTCGGCGAGCGAGACCCAGGAACGGACCACCAGTTCGAGCCGGGCCGGTGGTTCGGTCACTCCGAGGTGCGTGATGATCTGCTCGTACGCGGCCTGCCGCACCCCGTCGATCATGGCGTTCGCCGTCGAGGAACCGACCGCGGGCCCGCCCCGCATCAGCGCCGAGAAGCCGGGGCCGTGCTCGTCGACGAAGTCGAAGAACCGCCCCATCACCCGGAGCAGCCGCGCGCCCAGGGGTCCCTCCAGGGGCTCCAGGAAGCGGGCCGCCAGCTCGTCCGCGGCCCGCCGCAGCGCAGCCTCGTACAGGCTCTGCTTCCCGGGGAAGTAGTGATACACCAGCGGACGGGAGATGCCCGCGGCCGCGGCGATCTCGTCGATCGACACCTCCTCGGGCGAGCGGCGGCTGAACAAGTCCAGCGCGACGCCGATCAGTTGCGCTCTGCGCTCGTCGACGCCCATCCTGCGCCGCACCCCGGTCGTCATGCGGACAGCCTATCCGGGCTGCGCACGCCCCCGCCCGCTCCCGTCAGTCGCCGACGGAGTGGAGCAACCACTTCGTCGTCAGTTCGTGGATGTCGACACGGCTGCGACCGCCGTGCTCGGCGAACATGAACTGGTCGGCGATGTACAGCGAGAAGGTGACCAGGCAGCGTGCCTCGACCTCGTCCTCGTCGGCGCAGAACGCGCGGAACAGTGAACGCAGGTAGTCCATGTGGCGGTTGTCGACGCGCCGAACGCGTGTCGCGACCGCCGGATCGCGCCGGGCCCAGTCACGGATCGCCAGGTCGGTCGTGATGTCCGTACCGAGCCCGTGCCCCCAGTCGACGATCGCGAACAGGTGGCGCAGCCGGGCTTTCGCGTCGCCGCCCTCCTCCTCGACACGTGCTTCCACGTCCTCGGTGATCTCGCGTTCCCACCGGTCGAGCATCTCCTCCAGCAGGGCGTGCCGACCGGCGAAGTATCCGTAGAAGCCGCCCTTGGAGACGCCGAGAGTCTTCGCCAGCGTCTCGATCTGGACGGCGTCCGGGCCGCCCGCCGCGAGCGCACGCAATCCTTCGTCGATCCACTTGTGACGCGGGGTGCGAGCCACCGCCATGATCTGCTCCGTTCCGCTCCGACCACCCATCTGTACGACATCGTATAGATGGGTGCTGGGCTCTCATCTGTACGAGGTCGTACAGATGGGGGGTGGCCGTGACAGACCCGTGCCGGACAGGGATCAGTGCGTGACTTCGCCGTAGCCGTTCAGAGGTCCAGGACGAGACGCCCGCCCCGGCACCGCGAGACGCAGATCAGCATCGAGTCGCCCCGCTCGTCGTCGGTCAGCAGATCGTCCCGGTGATCGATCTCGCCCTCCAGGACCCGCTGTTGGCAGGTCCCGCAGAATCCCTGCTCGCAGGAGTACGCGACATGGGGCGCCGCCGTTCGGACAGCGGCCAGCACCGACTGCCCGGCCGCGACCGGCACCGTGCGCCCGCTGCGCCGCAACTCCACCTCGAACGCCCCGGAGCCCGGGCCCGCCGCGTCCTCCGTCGCGGCGGAGAACCGCTCCAGATGCAGCGGGAGCCCCTCCGGGAGCGCGGCGGCCACGGCGTCCATCAGCGGCTCGGGCCCGCAGCAGTAGACCGCCGTGCCCGGGGCGAGACCGCCCAGCGTCGCCGCGACGCCCGGGTGGCCCGCCTCGTCCTGGGCGACGACCGTGACCCGGTCCCCGTCCGCGCCGAGCCTCTCGATCTCCGCCAGGAACGGCATCGACCTCCGCGACCGGCCCCCGTACAGCAGCCGCCAGTCGGCCCCCGACGCGGCCAGCGACCGCAGCATCGGCCACACCGGGGTGATCCCGATGCCGCCGACGACGAAGACGTAAGCCCTGGCCTCGGCCAGCGGGAAACGGTTGCGCGGCCCGCGCACCTCGATCTCCAGCCCCTCCCGGAGCTGCTCGTGCACCTCCCGCGAGCCTCCCCGGCCGTCCTCCACCAGCCGGGCCGCCACCGTGTACGCGCCGGTGTCCTCCGGGTCGCCGCACAGCGAGTACTGCCGCACCAGACCGGACGGCAGCACCAGGTCCAGATGGGCCCCCGGCTCCCAGCGCGGCAGAACGGCCCCCTCCAGCCGGAGCTGCACGACACCGTCGGCGACCTCGTTCCGCCCGGTGATCAGCAGTCGGCGCACCGAGGCCGCGCGCCGCTTCGAGTGGCCCGATATCGGCTCGGGCAGGGCGGGCAGCGGCCACAGCGGGGACCGGGCGATCCGGCGTTTCAGGGCGCGCCGGGCGAGCAGGGCGGCGCCGGAGACGAGCACGACGGTACGCAGACGAGGCAGGGCCATGGTTCAGAACCTTCCCGTCGTGGCGGTCTCGGCGGCAAGCGCGGCGGGGGAGTGCGTGAGGTAGTCCACGGCCTGGGCCGTACTGCCCTCCCGGGAGGGGTGGTAGGACCGGCTGAGATAGCTCGGCACGGACCGCAGGATCGCGCCCGTGCTGGGCAGCGTGCCCTGCTTTCCGCTCGCGTGGAACGCCTTGAACGAAGCCTTGCCGCCCAGCAGCGTGGGGTCGTTCTCCATGAAGAAGCGGGTGCCGCGCTGCCAGAGGAACACCAGCGCGGAGAACGCCGCCGCCCAGGTGCGCACCCGCCGTCGGTAGCCGCCGTCCACGTGCGTGAAGACGTCGAAGGCCACCGACCGGTGCTCGACCTCCTCCGCCCCGTGCCAGCGCAGCAGATCGAGCATGGTCGGATCCGCGCCCCGGCGGTCCAGGGCTTCGGCGTTGAGGATCCAGTCGCCGAGGAACGCGGTGTAGTGCTCGATCGCCGCGATCATCGCCACCCGCTCCATCAGCCACCACTTCGAGGCCCGCCCCGGCGGCAGGGTCCGGTCCCCGAGCAGCTTCTCGAAGAACCAGTCGACCTGCGCGGTGTACGGGGTCGGGTCGAGCCCCAACTCCCGCAGATGCGGCAGCACATCGTCGTGCGCCTGGGAGTGCATGGCCTCCTGGCCGATGAACCCGAGGACGTCCTCGCGCAGTCGGTCGTCGTGTATGTACGGGAGTATCTGCCGGTAGACGTGGATGAACCACCGCTCCCCGGCCGGGAGCAGCAGGTGGAGCACGTTGATGGTGTGCGTGGTGAACGGGTCGCCCGGCACCCAGTGCAGGGGAGTCTTCTCCCAGGCGAAGGAGACCTTGCGGGCCTTGAGGGGCGTCCGCTCCGACGCGACCGCCGCTGGCTGCGTATTAGACATGATGTCAATGTACTGACGGGTATGCGGGGGAACCAGAGGCGTGCAGAGAGTTCCGTGCCGTTCCCCAAGGCTCCGCGCGATGATTGCCGTATGACGAAACCCGTGCAGGCCCGCTCCTTCGACGCCATCGCCGCCGACTACGACGCGCACCGCCCCTCCTACCCGCCCGCCCTGTTCGACGCCGTCGAGGAGCTGGCCGGAGTGCCGCTCGCCGGAGCCCGGGTCGCGGACGTCGGAGCGGGGACGGGGCTCGGTACGGCACGGCTGTACGAGCGCGGCGCCCGGGTCACGGCGGTGGAGCCGGGCGACGGGATGGCCGAGCAGTTCCGCCGGGGGCTGCCGGACGTCTCCCTGGTCCGGGGCGACGGGAACAACCTGCCGCTGCGGACCGGTTCCATGGACCTGATCACGTACGCCCAGGCCTGGCACTGGACCGACCCGGCACGCTCGATACCCGAGGCCCGCCGGGTCCTGCGCCCGGGCGGGGCGCTGGCGCTCTGGTGGAACGACGGCGACCCGTCCGTGCCATGGCTGGTGGACCAGGAGAACCGGATGCGGGTCTTCTTCGGCGTGGAGGTCCCCGCCGTCCCGTCCCACCGGGCCCGCTTCCGGGCCGGACTGCCCGACGGGCTCGACTTCCGCACCCGGCAGGTGGCATGGAGCCGGCGCGTACCGATCGACGCCCATATCGCCAACCTGGCCACCCACTCCGACTTCCTGATCGGCGACCCGGTCGAGGTCCGCGACTTCTTCGACCGCGAAAGGGCGCTGCTGGCCGCCGAGTTCCCGGACGGCGAGGTCGAGGAGGCGTACGTGGTGAGTCTCGCCGTCGCCCACCCCTGAACCCCCTTCCGGTTTCGGCGTCCCGGCCGGTTCGTGGAAAGCTCCGGCCGGAAGCGGACCGGACCGCCGACCCTCAGGCGAAGGCGGCCAAGGGGGCGTCCACGGGGGCTCCGGTGAGCCGGTTGGCCAGGGTCGACAGGGTGTACGCGCCGATCCCCAGGACCACTTCGAGGGCGTTCTGCTCGGTGTAGCCGTACGCCAGGAAGTCCCGCAGGGTCGCGTCGTCCACCGCGCCCGCCGAATCGAGCACCGCCAGGGTGAACCGCCGCACGGCTTCGAGGCGTTCGTCGGGAAGCGGGGGGCCGGTGCGGTCGCGCAGGGCGGCGACGAGCGCCGCATCGGCGTCCAGGGCGGTCAGCTTCGCGGTGTGCATCGCGACGCAGAGGTGACAGTCGTTGCGGGTGGCCATCGTCATGATCAGGACCTCGCGGGAGAGCGGGTCCAGGGTGCAGGCCTCGAAAATCGCGCTGATCTTCAGGAAGCCGTCCAGGGTGTGGGGCGAGGCGGCGAGCCGGGCGATGGCGGCGGGCCGGTAGCCCAGCCGCTCGGTCACCGCCTCCATGGCCCGCCGGGAACCGGGCGGGGCGGTCTCGGGGGTGAGATCGGGAAAGGGCATGGCGATGCCTCACTACGTGGGCGGATCGGGCAGGGCCGACTAAGGTCGACAACATGGTTGACGAAAAAAAGGTAAACCAGGTTGTCGAACCTCGCAATGGCTTCGAGCTGCCGCTGCTGCTCTTCGCCGGCTTCCGCTCGATCATCGATGCCCTGCACCGGGAGCTGGCCGAGCACGGACACCCCGGGGCCCGGCCCGCGTACGGCTTCGCCCTCCAGGCGGTGGGACGCGACGGCGCGGCCATCGGCGAAATCGGGCGGCGGCTCGGGGTCTCCAAACAGGCCGCCGGAAAGACCGTCGAGAAGCTG
The DNA here is from genome assembly GCF_044329855.1 of Streptomyces sp. NPDC017520. NCBI lineage: Bacteria > Bacillati > Actinomycetota > Actinomycetes > Kitasatosporales > Streptomycetaceae > Streptomyces > Streptomyces sp. NPDC017520. The sequence continues at coordinate 452,906 of NZ_JBIRKB010000002.1, read as the reverse complement.
GAGGCGCTCGGTTACGTGGAGCGCGCCCCGGACCCCGCCGACGGCCGGCGCACCCTGATCCGCCTCACCCCGCACGGCGGCGACCTGCTGACCCGGTCCGCCGAGGGCTTCGACCGGCTGCGGGCGGAATGGGCCCGCACACTCGGCGAGGAGCGGCTGGCCGCCCTGGAGCGGGACCTGCGCGCGATGGCCCCCGCCGGAGCGTTCCGGCTGGACGCGGCGGGCTGGTTCACGGGCTGATCGACACCCTGCGCACACCCCGGCCGCGCGCGGCGGGCTGGTTCGCGGGCTGATCGACACCCTGCGCCCCCGGCCGCGTACGACGGATCAGCCGTGGTCCAGATAGGCCAGCACCGCCAGCACCCGGCGGTTGTCGTCGTCCGACGGGGGCAGATCGAGCTTGCCGAAGATGTTGGACGTGTGCTTGGCCACCGCCCGCTCCGTGATCACCAGTTGCGAGGCGATGGCGGCGTTGGAGCGGCCCTGGGCCACGAGTTCCATCACCTCCCGCTCGCGCGGGGTGAGTCCGCCCATCGGCCGGTCCTGCGAACGGCGGGACAGGAGCTGGGAGATGACCTGCGGGTCCATCGCCGTGCCGCCCGCCGCCACCCGCCGTACGGCATCGATGAACTGGTCCGCGTCGAAGACCCGGTCCTTCAGCAGATAGCCGATGCCGCCGTCGCCGTCCGCCAGCAACTCCCGTGCGTACAACTGCTCCACGTGCTGCGAGAGCACCAGCACCGGAAGCCCCGGACGCGCCCGGCGGGCGGCCAGGGCGCACTGGAGGCCCTCGTCCGTGTGGGACGGCGGGAGCCGGACGTCGACGACGGCGACGTCCGGCTCCAACTCTGCCAGGGCCCTGGTCAGTTCGGGCCCGGTCTCCACAGCCGCGGCGATCTCGAAGCCATACGCCTCCAGCATGCGCACCAGGCCGTCGCGCAGCAGGAAAAGATCTTCGGCTAGGACAACTCGCAAGGAATCTCCATGGTCACCATGGTGGGACCGCCCGCGGGGCTGCTGACGGCCAGGACGCCGTCGAATGTACCCAGTCGCCGTTCGATTCCGCTCAGCCCCGAGCCCGATCCGACGACCGCACCGCCCCTGCCGTCGTCCGTCACCGAGATCCGGAGCATCCCCTCCGCGTGGTGGAGGTCCACGTAGATCCGTTCCGCCCCCGCGTGCTTCACCGTGTTCGTCAGGGCCTCGCTGACCGCGAAGTACGCCGCCGACTCCACCGGGGCCTGTGCCCGCCCCGGCAGCTCCACCGTCACCTCGGAGGCGACCGGCAGCCGCAGGGCCAGCGCCCGGACCGCGTCGCCGAGGCCCCGCTCCGCGAGGACCGGCGGGTGGATGCCGCGCACCAGGTCGCGCAGTTCGGTCAGCGCCTCCGCCGAGGACTCCCGGGCCATCGCCAGCATCTTCTTCGCCTGCGCCGGATCCTTCTCGATCAGCGCCTCGATCGTGCCCAGGTTCATGCCCATCGCGACCAGCCGGGCCTGCGCCCCGTCGTGCAGGTCCCGCTCGATGCGGCGCAGCTCGGACGCGGCGGTGTCCACGGCCTCGTGCCGGGTCTCGGTCAGCCGCTCGACGCGCTGCGCCAGCTTCTCGTCCCGGCTCGGCCCCAGCAGCGTACGGGCGAGCAGGAAGTGCGCCCGGAGCACCGGCTCGGCACCGCGCATGCCGAGGTGGAAGAGCACGATGCCCAGCGCCAGGGCGGCCAGACCGGTCAGCTGGCTGCTCACCGGCACGAACATGTACCAGTACGGGTCGTCCTGGAACACCCGCCACAGCCCCGCCGCCAGGACCACCGATTCGATCGGGTAGAGCATCAGCCCGGCGGACACCACGGCCAGCACCGTGCCGGCCGTCATGTCCATCAGCAGCCACAGCAGGTCCCGCCAGGTCGCCGGGTCCTTCAGCATCAGCGTGGTGCGCTCCACCTGACCCGTGACGCCCGGCCGCAGATCCTTCGGGAACGGCCGGTACGGGACCGGAATCCGCACGTACGACCAGGTCGCCGCCCACAGCCGCCGCTGGTTGGCGTGCTTGCGGACCGCCTCCAGCACCACCGGGGTGGTGAACACGCCGACGCCCAGCAGGATGAAGGCGATCGAGAGCACCGCGAGCACGAACAGAGTGATGGACGCCGCCAGGCCGGCCACCGACAGGAACAGTCCGCGCCCCGCCGCCAGCGCCGCCGACCGCAGCCGTCCAGAGAACACCTTCATCGCGGGTCTCTCCCCCCTCACCGGAGCCGGGCTGGTCCCGGTCCGGGTGCCAGTCTCACCCGGCCCCGCCCCGCCGCGTCAGCCGGTCCGCCACCCGGAGGGGGTGTACCTGGCACCACCCCGCATCCGCCCCCTACGCCTCCGCGACCGGGGGCCCCGACGGCTGGGGCGGACCGCGTCCGATTCCTAGATTCGAAGCGTCCCGATCACTTACCTGACGCTTACCTCCGGGGGAGAACCGCATGAGGCGCAGAAACCGCACGATGCCCGGAAACCGCACGAGGCCCGGAAACCGCATGAGGCGCAATCTCGCCGCAAGCATCGGCGTGTGGAGCACCCGTCATCGCAAGACGGCCGTATTCGGCTGGCTGCTCTTCGTCGTGCTCGCCACGGGCATCGGCGGGGCCACCGGCATGGTCGAGATGACCAACGCAGAGAACGGCGCGGGCGAGTCCGCCCGCGCCGAGCAGATCCTCCTCGACGCCGGACTCGACAAACCCGCGGGCGAACTCGTCATGGTCTCCGCCCCCGCCGCAGGGGACTGGAAGCCGGCCGCCGAAGCCCTCGCCGACGCCGTACGGCAGACCGGCGAAGCACAGAACATCGCCCCGCCCGTCGCCTCCGAGGACGGCAAGGAGGCCCTCATCGCCTTCGAGATGAAGGGCGAGGCCGCCACCTCGTCCGACCGGATCCAGCCCGTCCTGGACGCGGTCGCCGCCGTGGGCGAGGACCACCCGGACACCGAGATCCACCAGTTCGGCGAGGCCAGCGCGGGCAAGTGGCTCGGCGACCTGCTGGCCGAGGACTTCAAGAAGGCCGAGTTCACCGCCGTACCCCTGGCCCTCGGCATACTCCTCGTCGCCTTCGGCGCGGTCGTCGCCGCCCTGCTCCCGGTCGGGCTCGCCCTCACCGCGTGCATGGCCGCCTTCGGCCTCCTGTCGATCGCCAGCCACCAGCTGCACCTGTTCCAGACCACCTACTCGGTGATGTTCCTGATGGGCTTCGCCGTCGGCGTCGACTACTGCCTCTTCTACCTGCGCCGCGAACGCGACGAACGCGCCGCCGGACGGGACGCCGAGACCGCCCTGCGCATCGCGGCCGCCACCAGCGGCCGGGCGGTGCTCGTCTCCGGCCTCACCGTGATGGTCGCGATGGGTGGCATGTTCCTCTCCGGACTCCTGCTGTTCAAGGGGTTCGCGCTCGCCACGATCATCGTCGTCTTCATCGCCATGCTCGGCTCGGTCACCGTCCTGCCCGCCCTGCTCTCCTGGCTCGGCGACCGCATCGACGCCGGCCGCATCCCGCTGCTCAACCGCCGCGCCCAGCACGGCCAGGCCGGCAGCGGCCGGATCGTCGGCCGGGTGCTGGGCCCCGTACTCGCCCGGCCCCGCGCCTTCGCCGTCGCCGCCGTCGTCCTGCTGCTCGCCCTCGCCGCGCCCGCCCTCGGCATGAAGACCGAATCCCTCGGCCTGGAGAAGCAGTTCGGCTCCGACTCGCGGCTCTCCATCGCCCACAGCCGCATCACCGAGAGCTTCCCCGGCGGCCCCGCCCCCGCCCTCGTCGTCGTCACCGCGCCCGACATCACCGCCCCGGACGTCACCAGGGCCCTCGACGGCTTCGAGGACGTCACCGTCCACCGCGCCGAGAACGTCGCCGAGATCGAGATCCCGCTCCCGGGCGGCACCACCGACCTCACCGAACTGCGCGAGAAGCGCCTGCCCGCCGCGTTCGACTCCACCGGTGCGAAGGCCCACGTCACCGGGGAGACCGCCGGATCGGTCGACTTCAACGACCAGCTCCGGCGCGGCATCGTCCCGGTCTTCGCCTTCATCACCGCGGTCACCTTCCTGCTGATGCTGTTCTGCTTCCGCAGCTACGTCATCGCCGTGACGTCCATCGCCCTCAACCTGCTCTCGGTGGCCGCCTCCTACGGCGTGATGACCGCCGTCTTCCAGCACGGCTGGGGCGCGTCGCTCATCGGCTCGGAGGGGGTCGGCGCGATCGAGGCGTGGATGCCGCTCTTCGTCCTCGTCGTCCTGTTCGGCCTGTCCATGGACTACCACGTGTTCGTCGTCTCCCGCATCCGGGAGGCGCGCGGCGGCGGCCTGGACAACCGGGCCGCGATCGAGACCGGCATCCGGCGCACGGCCGGGGCGGTCACCGGAGCGGCGGCCATCATGGTCGCGGTGTTCGCGGTGTTCGGCACCCTGTCCATGCAGGACATGCAGCAGATGGGCGTCGGCCTCGCCGTCGCGGTGCTGCTGGACGCCACCGTCGTACGGATGGTGCTGCTGCCCTCCGTGATGCTGCTCCTGGGCGAGCGCAACTGGCGTACGCCGCGCCTCCTCTCGCGCCTGCCGAGCCTGGCGGAGGAGAGCCATGAGGGGTACGACGAGCCGGCCGGCCCGGTGAGCACCCCCGTCCCGGCGGGCCGGCAGCTCTGAGACGCCCGGACGGCCCCGGACCACGGTGAGGAGGAACCGCGGTCCGGGGCCGCCGGACGTTCCGGGTGGACCGAGCCGGTCAGGGCGTGTACTTGTACCCGACCCGCCGGACCGTCTGGATCGAACGGCGGTACTGGGCACCGAGCTTGCGGCGCAGGCGCGCGACATGGACGTCGACGGTGCGCCCGTCGCCCACATGCCCGTAACCCCACACCGTCGTCACCAACTGGTCGCGGGTGTGCACCCGGTGCGGGTGCGCCACCAGATGCGACAGCAGCTCGAACTCCAGATACGTGAGGTCGAGGGCGACGCCGTCGACCGAAGCCGTACGCCGGGTGGCGTCGATCCGGACCGGACCGGCGGGCGCCCCCTCGCCGACCGACCGGTCGGGCTCCGGCCGCGGGGGGAGGGGTGAGCCGCCCGGCCGGGGCCGGGAGGCCGCGACGGCCCCCGCGAGCGCCTGCTGCTGGTCGGCCGGCACGAGCACCAGGTAACCGATCATCGGCGGCTGACCGGGCAGGGCGGGCAGGGTGTGCTGCGGGGCGGGCAGCCAAGTGGCCCCGGGCGGGAGGAAGTCCGCCACGCCGGCCGGCGGCCCGGCGACCTCGTCACGGTCGACCGCGCGCAGCCGGTGCCGGTTCGGGTGGGCGGGGAGGGAACGGGCGGTGGGACGGGCCGCAGCAGGCGCCGGTGACGCCGCGGTGGCGGCGGACGCGGCGGAGAAAGTACGGGTGTTCGCCATGAGGGTCAGCTCTTTCGCGCGAGGAGTCGTCAGGGACGGACTTACGTCGTGCGCGCGGACCGAAGGCCGGGGTGAGCGGCTTTAGTGGGCCTGCGCGTTCCACGCGCGGCAACACACCCGGTCGAAATCATGGTGCTGACGGGAAGGCCAGAACGGTTCGAGGTCGCTGCGACCCGACGCGATGTGCTGGTAGCTGGCCATGTGCTCCATTGAAGCAGACATCGCGGCCGTACAGCAGACTCCTCCCACCCGTCGATACGGACCCTTTGCGTAACGCTTCTCACGCCCGGCCGTCACCGCCCACGGGGGAGGGGCCCGCCGGCGAACCGGCGGGCCCCTCCTCGCGTGACCGGCGTCGGGGTCAGACCTGGCCGGCCTTCTCCAGCGCGGTGCAGCACGTGTCGACGATCAGCCGGGTGACGACGTACGGGTCGACGTTGGCGTTGGGGCGGCGGTCCTCGATGTAGCCCTTCTGGTCCTGCTCGACCTGCCACGGGATGCGGACCGAGGCGCCACGGTCGGAGACCCCGTAGCTGTACTCGTTCCACGGGGCGGTCTCGTGCAGGCCGGTGAGCCGGTCGTCGATGCCCGCGCCGTAGTTCTTCACGTGATCCATCGGCTTGGAGCCCTCGCCCAGCGACTCGCACGCGGTGATGATCGCGTCGTAGCCCTCGCGCATCGCCCGCGTGGAGAAGTTGGTGTGCGCGCCCGCGCCGTTCCAGTCGCCCTTGACCGGCTTCGGGTCCAGGGTGGCGGAGACGTTGAAGTCCTCGGCGGTGCGGTAGAGCAGCCAACGGGCCACCCACAGCTGGTCGGAGACCTCCAGCGGGGACAGCGGTCCCACCTGGAACTCCCACTGGCCGGGCATGACCTCGGCGTTGATGCCGGAGATGCCGAGCCCCGCCGCCAGGCAGTTGTCGAGGTGCTTCTCCACGATGTCGCGGCCGAAGATCTCGTCCGCGCCGACGCCGCAGTAGTAGCCGCCCTGCGCGGCCGGGAAGCCGCCCTCGGGGAAGCCGAGCGGCCGGTGGCCGTCGAAGAAGGTGTACTCCTGCTCGATGCCGAAGATCGGGGCCTGGCCCGCGAACCGCTCGGCGAGCGGGCGCAGCGCGGCCCGGGTGTTGGACTCGTGCGGCGTCATGTCGATGTTGAAGACCTCGCACAGGACGAGGATGTCCGAGCCGCCGCGGATCGGGTCCGGACAGGTGAAGACGGGCTTCAGTACCCGGTCGGACGCGTGGCCCTCGGCCTGGTTGGTGCTGGAGCCGTCGAATCCCCAGATGGGCAGATCCGCCACGTCGCCCGACGGCGCGCCGTCCATGATCTTCGTCTTGGAACGGAGCTTGGCGGTCGGCTCGGTGCCGTCGATCCAGATGTACTCAGCCTTGAACGTCACGGACGCCATCCTTTGCGGGTGCAGCGGTCTATGCGCCGCAGCTTGGCAAGACGCGATTTCCCGTCCGTTGCCCGGATGTGAACCCCGTGTTACCGAGGCTTCCTGCGTTACGGGGGCCCGTGCCCAGGCCCGTCGCCCAGGGCCCGGGGGCGACGGGAGAAGCTCAGACACCGCCCTTGAGCAGGGCCGAGAACCCGGCCGCCCGCAGCCGGCGGACCAGCTCCTGGCGGCTCGACCCCAGCGCGGCGGCCGCCCGGTCCAGCTCCCAGCCGGCCCCGGCCACGGTCCGCAGGATATGGCCCCGGCGGATCTGGGCGTCGGAGAGCCGGAACGTCTTGAGGTAGGCGACCCGCCCCCGGTGATCGGTGATCGTCTCCCCGATGTGCTGCCCGCCCGCGTCCCGGACGAACGGCGGCAGGAAGCGCCACAGGGTGAAGGACTTCATCCGGTACGCCCGGTCGAACGCGTACGAGGTGTCCAGCAGCTCCCGCGCGAACAGGGTGCCGTGCGCCTCCTCCCACGCCCGCTCCCGCTCCCGCGCCGCCGACCGCAGTTCGGCGAGTGTACGGATGTGCTCCTCGCCCCCGATCCGCACCGGCACCTGGGGCACCGGCGCCCCGTACAGCGCGTACTGGTGCACCAGCTCCCCGTAGAGGTCCTCCACCAGCGAGGCGTGCAGAAGGCGGTAGTCGTCCGGATGCGGGACGACGAACGCGGCGGCGAGCGCGTCGGAGACGTACACCATCACCCCGCACTGGCCCGGGTGGATCTCGAAGATCCGCAGCGCGTCCGCGAGCCCGCGCACCGACCGCCCGAGGTAGGCGTCCTCGGCGCGCGGCGAGAGCCCGTCGCGCAGGGCCGTCCGCGACCACTCCTCCCAGGCGGTCGACGGACCGCCGAAGTGCAGGGCGAGATACCCCTCCAGCGCCAGGTGCAACGGCAGGAACCGCAGCCGGTCGCCGGGGCGCCGTTTGGCCATCCGGTGATGCGGCAGCGGCGGCAGCGGGACGGCCCGGGGCGCCCCGCCCCCGCCGAACTGGGTACCGTACGCGGCCGACTGGCGGCGGCCCGCCACCGGCGCCGGGCCGTCCTCCTTTGACCAGTCGGCGACCAGACCGTGCGGGATGTACGAGACATAGCGGGCCCGGGGCCCGAGCTCGACGATCCCCGCGCCGAGACCCTCGTACACCTCGCGGTGCAGCCGCAGCCCCTCCACCGGCGCCTCGCGGACCAGCGGGACGAGACGGACACCGCCCCACACCTGCGAGGGCCGGGCGGTCAGCCCGGTCAGCTCCAGCCGGTTCACGGGGCCACCCCCTCCTCTTCGCCTGCTCCGGTGAACCGGGCCACTCGCCGGTCCAGATACGCGTACAGCTCCGCCGGCCCCGTGCGCCCCTCCGCGAACCGGGCGATCTCCACCAGCGCGGGCAGATCCTCCGCGTCCCGGATCCCGGCCGTCGCCACCCCCGCCGCCAGCCGCCGCACGTCGAAACCCTCCGCGTCGTATACGGGGTTGACGTGCACCACCGCCGTCCGCCGCTCCGGATCCAGCCGGCGCCGCCACACCCGCAACACCTCGCCCGCCAGCCCCGCCGGAGCGTTGTCCCAGCCGTCCGAGACGATCATCAGCCGGTCCGGGGCCGCGCCGCCGGGGCCCGGCTCCAGCGCGTCCAGGACCCGCGTCCCCAGCGGGGTCGGCCCCCACGGGCGTACGAGCAGCGCGTCGTCCGCGCCCGAGGTCCACAGCCCCCGGTACGCGCCGGGCGCGGCGAGCACCTCCAGCAGGTGGTGGCAGGCCAGCGCCACGGCGAGGGGCCGCCGCCGCTTCTGACCCGAACCGGACGAGGAGAAGCTGTCGTCCAGCACCGCGTGCACCCGCCCCCAGCTCCCCGCGTGTCCGCCCGCCGCCCGGCGGGCCGCCGCGCGCAGGGCGCCGGTCAGCTCCGCGCGCCGCTCGGCGCGCTGCTCGAAGCCGAGCGACAGCACGTACAGGGCGAGCCGGGTCAGCGGCATCACGGTCAGATCCACCTGCGCCGCCGGGGCGTCTCGCCGCCGGACCGCGGCCTGCTGCTCCTGGGTACGCAGCCGCTCCAGCCGGGTCATCCGGGGCGCGGCCCGCTTCAGGAACACCTCGCGCCGCATCCCGTGCTGGGCGGCGAACCCCTCCGCCACCGTGAACGGCAGCTCGGCCACGGCCCTCTGCTCGTAGTGGGCGCGGCGCCAGGCGTCGAGCAGCCCGTGCTCGTAGCGCGGCAGCCGGCCGGGGCGGAACAGGAACGCCCCGACCTCGGCGAGCGGCTCACCCCCGTCCGGGCAGGGCAGGTGGATGTGCCGGACGGCCGTCTTCAGCCCGGCCCGGTACTTCACCGCGTCATGGCCCAGATCCGGCCGGGCCGCCAGCCAGTCCCGCATGATCGCCCGGGTGCGCCGGTTGTTGACCTTGCCGCGGCGCAGCTCGCCGAAGAGCCGGTAGACGCGTGGCGGCGGCAGCAGCGCCAGCCGGGCGGCGATGAGCCGCCCCTCGGTACGCCGCTCCCCGGGGCTCGCCTCGCCCGCCGTCTCCAGCAGCCGGCGCACGATGAGGGCCGCGTTGTGGTGGTTGATGTCCAGGGCCAGCGAAGCCGCGTACACCCGGCGGTAGTTGACCCGTACGTAGGCGTGCAGGAAGTCCAGGGACAGCTGTTGGCCGGCGGTGCCCGAGCGGAACTCGCGCTGCCCCGTCGCGGTGATCGCCGCGTTCACGAAGAGCAGGACGTCCTCGGCGGCGACGAGGTCGGCGACGGTCTCGGCCGCGCGTACGGTCTCGGCCGCGCCTGCGGCCTCAGGCACGCGTACGGCCTCAGACGGGCGTGCCGCCTCGGACGCTCCCGCGTATTCGGGCGTGTTCATGAAATCCCCTGGGAGAAGCAGAGATGCCGGCCGGGGAATGGAGGCGCGAACAACGAAATCATCGCTTCATAGGCACGTCTCGGAAGTCGCGCCGGAGTCCCGCGGCCGGCCCCGGAAACGTAACGGGGCGGGCCCGCTCCGCGCCACCGCATTCGGACGCCCGGCCACGTCCCGCGCGAAGAGCCGGCTCCTCGTGCGCGGGCGGGCCCGTGCCCGGGTGCGAACGCCCCGGCCCCCCGCACGGCCGGCCGGCGCACCCGGCAGACTGGCCCCATGGACTCATCTGCCGCCACCACGCCACCTCTCCGCATCGGCCTCCTCGGCACCGGCCCCTGGGCGCACAACACCCAGGGCCCCGCGCTGGCCGCCCATCCCGGCGTCGAACTGAGCGGGGTGTGGGGCCGCAGGGGCGAGGCGGCGGATGCCCTCGCCGCCGTCCACGGGACCCGCGCGTACACCGGGGAGGAGGGCATCGACGCGCTTCTGGAGGCGAGCGACGCGGTGGCCTTCGCGCTGCCGCCGGACGTGCAGGCCCCGCTCGCGGTCCGCGCCGCCGAGGCGGGCTGTCACCTCCTGATGGACAAGCCGGTGGCCACGACGGTGGAGGGGGCCCGTGCGGTGGCCGGGGCGGCGGAGAAGGCGGGGGTGGCCTCGATCGTCTTCTGCACGCTCCGGTTCGCGCCCGAGACCTCCGCGTGGATCGCCGAACAGGCGGCGGTGGACGGCTGGTTCACGGCTCGCGCCCAATGGCTGGGATCGCTCTACGCGGCAGGTTCGACCAGCGCGTACGCGGACTCCCCGTGGCGGCGCGAGAAGGGCGGCCTGTGGGACGTCGGCCCGCACGTGCTCTCCGTGCTGATCCCGGTCCTGGGCGACGTGGAGCACCTCACCGCCGCCCGGGGGCCGGCCGACACCACCCACCTGATTCTCCGTCACACCTCCGGCGCCTCCAGCACGGTGACCCTCGGGCTCAGCGCCCCGCCCGGCGCGGCGGGCGCCGAGATCGAGTTCCGGGGCGAGCGGGGCACGGCGTCGCTCCCCGGGTGGGACGGCGCGGAGACCGCGTTCAGGGGCGCGGTGGACGCCCTGGCCGAAGCGGCACGCACGGGGGTGCCGCACGCCTGCGACGCGCGCTTCGGCCTCCACCTCACGGAGCTGCTGGTGGCGGCGGAGACGCAGGCACAGGCGGGCTGACCGGCAGGAGCGAGGGGCACGGGCGTGCGGCCCCCTGCTACCGGGCCTGGGGGCTCCGGGCCGGGCCTTCAGCGCCTCCGGGCCTGGGGGCTCCGGGCCTCCAACGCCTCCGGGGCCTCCAACGCCTCCAGCGCCCACGGGCGTGCGCCCCCGCCGCCCCTGCCGCCGGCTCACCCCGGTGGCAGGGCCCGGCACAGGACCTCCAACGCCTCCGGGTAGGCGGATTCGGCGGGCGTCGCGTACCCGACGACGAGGCCGTCCCGGGGGTCCTCCGCCGGCCCCGCCCGCTCCGAGCCCGGGTGCAGGTAGTCGGCGAGGCCCTCGACCGCCAGCCCCTGCCAGGCCGCCGCCCGGACCGCCGAACGCTCGGTGCCGGGCGGCAGTTCCAGCAGCGCGTGCAGGCCGGCGGCGATCCCGGTGACCCGGACGTGCGGGGCCCGCCGCTCCAGGGCCGCCACCAGCTGGTCCCGGCGGCGGCGGTGGCGCTGCCGCATCCGGCGGACCTGCCGGTCGTACGCGCCCGACTCCACGAAGTCCGCGAGCGTCAGCTGCTCGGTCGCGCTGGAGAACAGCTCCCGCTCGCCCTTCGCCGCGACGACGGGGCCGACGAGCCGCTGGGGCAGCACCATCCACCCGATCCGGAGGGTGGGGGACAGACTCTTGCTCACCGACCCGACCAACACCACATGCTCGGGATCGAGCCCCTGGACAGCACCCACGGGCTGCCGGTCGTAGCGGAACTCCCCGTCGTAGTCGTCCTCCACGACGAGCCCGCCGGTGGCCCGGGCCCAGTCGACGACGGCCGCCCGCCGCGCGGGGTGCAGAGGTCCGCCGGTGGGGAACTGGTGGGCGGGCGTGAGGAGCACGGCACGGTCGTGCCGGGTGAGCCCGTCGACCCGGGCGCCGTCCGCGTCCACGCCGAGCGGCCGGGTGCCGACCCCGTGGGAGCCGAGCAGCGCACGGTGGAAGGGCAGGCCGTACTCCTCCGCCGCCCACGGACCGCCCACCACCTCCGCCAGCAGCCGCAGCCCGTGCGCGGCCCCCGAGCACAGCACGATCCGCTCCGGCGCGGCCCGCACCCCGCGCACCCGGGCCAGATAGCCGGCGAGGGCCCGCCGCAACTCGGGCCGCCCGTGCGGATCGCCGGGCCCGAACGCGTCGTCGGGGGCGGCGGCGAGCGCACGCCGCGCCGAGGCCAGCCAGGCGGTGCGCGGGAAGACCGAGGGGTCCGGCTGCCCCTGGACCAGGTCGTGGACCGGGCGGGCGGCGCGCTCGGGGGTGCGCGGCCGGTGCACGGGGGTGACCGGGACGGCCCGCTCGGCGACCCGCGTCCCCGAGCCCTGCCGGGCGGCCAGCCACCCTTCCGCGACCAGCTCGGCGTACGCGTCGGCGACGGTGTTGCGGGCGAGGCCGAGATCGGCGGCGAGGGAACGGTAGGGCGGCAGCCGGGTACCGGGGGCGAGCCGTCCGCTGCGCACGGCCTCGCGCAGCGCGTCCATCAGCAGGGCCCGGCGGTTACCGGTTCCGGAGAGCTCAAGGGGCAGATCGCTGCCCAGGATCTCCGCCGAATTGACCCATGAATTGATCACAGAAATGCACCCCGCACCCAGTCGCCCGTCGCCCTAGATTCGTACCCATGACGACGACGCAGATCAAGACGAACGACCGCACCACCACCCCGGCCACCACCGTCCGGAGTAGCAACGCCACCGGCAGGCTCGACTTCGCGAGGAGCGCCCCGAAGGTCTTCCGGGCCGTGATCGGCCTGGACGCGGCGGCCCGCGCGGGCCTGGACCCGACACTGGTCGAACTGGTCCAGATCCGCGCCTCGCACCTGAACCGCTGCGCGTACTGCCTGCACATGCACACGACGGACGCGCGGAAGGCGGGCGAGAGCGAGGAGCGCCTGCACATGGTCGCGGTGTGGCACGAGGCGGACCACTTCTTCACCGAGCGGGAACAGGCCGCCCTGGCCCTGACGGACGCGGTCACCCGGATCGGGGACGCCGGCGTCCCCGACGAGGTCTACGACCGCGCGGCGGCCCACTTCGACGAGGAGGAGCTGGCCCACCTGCTGGCCCTGATCCTCACGATCAACACCTGGAACCGCATAGCTCTGTCCACCGCCAAGCGCGCGGGCACGGACGAACGCTGAGCACCGTGGCAGGCCCCGGGCGCCGAGGTCCCCGGCTCCGCTGGAAGGGACCTCGGCGCCCGGGGCCCGGCCCGGTGGTCACATCAACCGGGGCCGGAGATCCAGCCAGGCCCGCACCTCGGCCCGCAGCTCCGGGTCCCGCACCCGGGGCAGCAGCGCACCGGCTGCGAGGGAGAGCCGCTTGGCCGCCCGGGAGGCATTGACCGCAACCAGGTGCCCCTCGCTGTACGGGGTCGCCTCCCGGGTCGCCACGTCCGCCCGGGACACCGGGATGGCCTCAAGGCAGGCCCGTACGGCCGCGTCCGGGGCAAGCAGCCCGTAGCGGGCGATCTCGCAGACGGCTTCGGTACGGTCGAGAACTCCGGCGGTCTCGCACTTCCCGAGCAGCCAGAGCGCGGCCTCCAGCCAAGCTGACCGGTTGAGGCCGGCGCTCCGCTCGCCCTCGGCCGGTATGCGCTGTCCGCACGCGACCCACAGGGACCACCACCAACGGGCTGCTTCACCCGACTCCTCGGGCTGCCGCCGCCGCGCCCAGGCCTCCCGCTCCGGTGCACCGAGCCCGGCCAGATGACGCACCCGGTCCCGTCCGGCATTCCGGGACCACGGCGCGGGCTCGCCCCGGGGACCGGGTGCGAACCAGGCGGGGGCCGTCATCTGCAGCACCTGGCCGGTGGTCTCGTCGGCCAGCACCCCGACCCTGCTGTCGGCCCGGACGAGGCGGCGGCACCCCACCCCGTCGGGCGCGACCTCCACCAGCGGGAAGCCGATCCGGTCCAGCGCCGCGGAGAGCCGGTCGACCGGCAACGGCACGTCGAGCCGGTGGGCCTGCACCGTGACGTAGAGGCCCTGCCAGGGCTCCCCGGCTGCGCCCCGCTGCCAGGCCAGCTCAACCAGGTCGTAGCAGCGCAGCAACTGCCCTGGCCCGGTGAAGCTCTCGACGAACCCGTGGCCCAGGAGGCCGGTGACCTCGGCGGGCGTACTCGTGGCGTCGGCACCGCCCACAGCACCGGTGACGACGAAGTCGGTGAAGAACCTCATCCCCGGGGAGACCTGACGGGATACGGAGTCAGACACCGCGCCCCAGCGCGTCCCGCACCGCTTCCTCGCTCCGCGCCACCACGGCCGTACCGTCCTCGGCGGTGATGATCGGCCGCTGGATCAGCTTCGGGTGCTCGGACAGGGCGGCGATCCACCGCTCCCGCGAACCGGCCTCCCGCGGCCACTCCTTCAGCCCCAGCTCCTTCGCCGCCGCCTCCTGGGTCCGCGTGATGTCCCACGGCTCCAGACCGAGCCGGTCCAGCACGGCCCGGATCTCCTCGGGCGATGGCACGTCCTCCAGGTAGCGGCGGACGGTGTAATCCGCCCCTTCCGCGTCGAGCAGGGTGAGCGCGCCGCGACACTTCGAACAGGCCGGATTGATCCAGATCTCCATGGGGCCAAGGTTACGCGAGGGGCTGCCGAAATAGGCTCTGGCCAGGGGCGATTGTCAGTGGGGGGCAGTAAAATGGAGGGAGTTCGTGAGGGTTCCACCACGCTGCCAGGAGGATGCCGAATGGCTGTTGCCACAGTCACGACCGAGCCGCTCGACCGACAGCTCCCGATGCCCTTCCACCCGCCGCTTCCCACCCCGCTGCCGAAGAAGCGACTGCCCGCGGGCCGCCCCCGCGAGTGGTACGTCTCCCACAACCGCCGCCTCAAGGCCATGCGCCTGGCCATCGCCCTGCTCGACAGCGGGGTCTACCAGCCCTCCAGCGCCGGCAACCACCGGATACGGATCACCGCCGAGCGCCTGGGCATCCACCCGCCGTCCGACACCACCTGCCGCATGGTCCGCGCCCTGATCCGCTACGGCCGCTGACCGGAACCGACCGGAGCCCCGACCACAGCCCCCGGACCGTCGAGCGACGTGTCCGGGGGCACCCGGCTGCCGGGCTCCGCCGTAAGGGACCATGGCCCGACCGAACAGAGAAACGCGCCCAGCACGCCACCCGGCGCTCGGCAGAACGCGTCGAGGAACGCCACCACGCCACCACGCCGACCCGGCCACGCGTACGAGAGGTAGGCTCCCGCACCCATGAAGCTACTCATCTCGGTCGACATGGAAGGCGTCTCGGGAATCGTCCATCCCAGCGAGACGAACCCCGAGCGCTACGACTACCAGCGCGGCCGGGAGCTGATGACGGCCGACGCGAACGCGGTCGTCGCGGGCGTCCTGGACGCGGATCCCACGGCCGAGGTACTGGTCGCCGACGCGCACGGCACCTTCCGCAACCTCCTGCCGGAACAGCTGGACCGCCGGGCCCGCCTGGTCCGGGGCAAGCCGCGCACACTGCACATGCTCGCCGGGCTCGACGAGGCCACCGACGCCGCGCTCTTCGTCGGCTACCACGTCCGCGCGGGCGAGGGGCCGGGCGTGCTGGCGCACACCATGAACGACGCGATCCTCGACGTACGGGTGGCCGGCCGCTCCCTGGGCGAGACCGGGCTCAACGCCGCCATGGCCGGCCACCTCGGCGTACCGGTCGTCCTGCTCAGCGGCGACGACGCGGCCTGCGCCGAGATGAACGCCCTGGTCCCCGAGACGGTCACCGTCGCGGTCAAGGAGGCCCTGGGCATGGCGGCGGCCGTGACGCTGCACCCGGAGGAGGCCCGGGACCGGCTGCGCCGGGCGGCGGCGGACGCGGTGACCCGCCGCGCCGAGATCCCGCCCCTGGCCCTCACCGGGGCCCTGGACGTGGAAGTCGACCTCGTGAGCCCCCACACCATCGACCTGGCGACCCTCGTCCCGGGCGTCTCGCGCGCCCGGGGCGCTCGTACGGTCACCTTCACGTCCCCCGACTACGCGACGGCGTACCGGCTGATCCTCCTCCTCGCGCAACTGGCCACGATCAAGCCCGCCTGACCCACGGCCGTCGCCCGAAAACGCGTCGAACACGCCCCCGGTTCCCTCTACTGTGACCAGGTGGCAACCGAGGTGATCGTGCTGAACGGCGGCTCCAGCTCCGGCAAGTCGGGCATCGTCCGCTGCCTCCAGGCGGAACTGCCGGACCCGTGGCTCGCCGCCGCGATCGACACGTTCGTGGACTCGCTGCCCGCGTCCCTGCGCACCTCGGACGCGGGTATCGAGTTCGCCGAGGACGGCGGCGTGGCGGTCGGCCCGGAGTTCCGCAGGCTGGAGGCGGCCTGGCGCGAGGGCGTCGCGGCGATGGTCCGCGCGGGCGCCAAGGTCATCGTCGACGACGTGTTCCTCGGCGGCCCGGCCTCCCAGGAGCCGTGGCGGAAGGCGCTGACGGGCCTGGACGTCCTCTGGGTGGGCGTCCGTTGCGAGGGCACGGCAGCCGAGGCCCGCGAGATGGCGCGGGGGGACCGCCCGAGGGGCATGGCCGCAGCACAGGCGGAGGCGGTCCACCGGGGCGTGGTGTACGACCTGGAGGTCGACACGACCCACGCGGAGTCCCTGACCTGCGCACGCGAGATCGCGGCCCACGTAACCCGACCGACCGACTGACCGACCTGTCCCTGCACCCCCCTACCTGGCTGGAGCGAGATGACCGACCTGTGGACCGGCGAGAGGGTACGCCTGCGGGGCGTCGAACCGCAGGACTGGGAGGGCTTCCGGGCCCTGGCCCTGCACACCGTGGACGCCCGCAACGCCGACGTGGTCGAGCCGCCCCGCTCGGACGAGAGCTTCCGCGCCTGGGTCGCCGAACGGGCCGGCCGCGCCCCGAACCCGGCCGCGTACCACCTGGTCATCGAGACCCGCTTCGAGCACGCCTTCGTCGGCGCGGTGTCGGTCGGCGAGACGGACGCCCGGGCAGGCCGCTTCCGTACGGGCATCGAGGTCACCCGGGAACACCGCCGCCAGGGCTACGCGGCCGAGGCCTCCGAGCTGGTCCTCACCTACATGTTCGCCGAACAGCGCTGCCACAAGTGCGAGGTGGAGGTCTACGCCTTCAACGACGCCTCCCTGGCCCTCTACCGCAAACTCGGCTTCGTGGAGGAGGGCCGCCTGCGCCAGCACGAGTTCTTCGCGGGCACGTACCACGACGTGGTCCTGCTGGGCATCACGGCGGACGAGTACTGGGCGGGGCGGGCGCGGCCTTCGTTGCGGTGAGGACGAGGCGGCAACTGGTCGCCCTGCGCCTGGAATCAGCCGAAACGTGCGGGGCGACGGTCGCGGAGTGTGTGCCTCCTTGACGATGCCTTCAGCGTCGTCTTCCCCAGCAGCCATTCAACGCGTTCCGCGAATCGTACTGCCATGCCCGGGTCCTGCCATGGATCTTGTGCCGGGTTGGTTTGGTAACCATCGCGCAGCAGGGTCAGTTCTTTCCATCACGCCGATGACGTGGTCTTGGAACGCCGACAAGTCCCGGTTCGGTGGTACGTGATCCCACACAGAGGAATGGATAGCGGCCCGCATCCACGGGGCTGTGTGCAGCGCTGCGGGTTCGTCTTCGGCCTGGTCCTGTTGAAACTGCACATGGATTGAGCGCGCCTGGAAGACGGGTCCGTGCGTCGTTCCGCCTGAGACCAGGTTGCTTATTCCGCTGTCCTCGGTGTTGATCGCGACCATCACCCGGGGGCGGGGCTTTCGATGGACGCGCAAGGCCAAGAGATCACCGTCGACAGGCGACGTCAGGCGCGCCTGACAACACGCCCGAGGGCCGTCACCTCCAGGAGGAGGTGACGGCCCTCGGTGGCCCGGGCGCGGGCGAGCCCCGCCCGTGGTGTTTCTAGAGGTCGAAGTACAGCTCGAACTCGTGCGGGTGCGGCCGCAGCTGGATCGGGGCGATCTCGTGGGTGCGCTTGTAGTCGATCCACGTCTCGATCAGGTCCGACGTGAAGACGCCGCCCGCCTGGAGGTACTCGTTGTCCGCCTCCAGGGCGTCGAGCACGGCCGGGAGGGACGTCGGGACCTGCTGGACGTTGGCGTGCTCCTCGGGAGCCAGCTCGTAGAGGTCCTTGTCGATCGGCTCGGCCGGCTCGATCTTGTTCTTCACGCCGTCCAGGCCCGCCATCAGCAGAGCCGAGAACGCGAGGTACGGGTTCGAGGACGGGTCCGGGGCGCGGAACTCGACGCGCTTGGCCTTCGGGTTCGAGCCGGTGATCGGGATGCGCATCGCGGCGGAGCGGTTGCGCTGCGAGTACACCATGTTGACCGGGGCCTCGAAGCCGGGGACCAGGCGGTGGTAGGAGTTCACCGTGGGGTTGGTGAAGGCCAGCAGCGACGGGGCGTGCTTCAGGATGCCGCCGATGTAGTAGCGGGCCATGTCCGAGAGGCCGGCGTAACCCTGCTCGTCGTAGAAGAGCGGAACGCCGCCCTGCCACAGCGACTGGTGCACGTGCATGCCCGAGCCGTTGTCGCCGAAGATCGGCTTCGGCATGAAGGTCGCGGTCTTGCCGTTGCGCCAGGCGACGTTCTTCACGATGTACTTGAAGAGCATCAGGTCGTCGGCCGCGGCGAGCAGGGTGTTGAACTTGTAGTTGATCTCGGCCTGGCCGGCCGTGCCGACCTCGTGGTGCTGACGCTCGACCTGGAGGCCGTTCTTGTCCAGCTCCAGGGAGATCTCGGCACGCAGGTCGGCGAAGTGGTCGACCGGCGGGGTCGGGAAGTAGCCGCCCTTGTAGCGGACCTTGTAGCCGCGGTTGTTCTCCTCCGACCCGGTGTTCCAGGCGCCGGCCTCGGAGTCGATGTGGTAGAAGCTCTCGTTCGCCGACGTCTGGAAGCGGACGTTGTCGAAGACGTAGAACTCGGCCTCCGGGCCGAAGTACGCGGTGTCCGCGAAGCCGGTCGAGGCGAGGTACGACTCGGCCTTCTTGGCGATGTTGCGCGGGTCACGGCTGTACTGCTCGCCCGTGATCGGGTCGTGGATGAAGAAGTTGATGTTGACGGTCTTGTCACGGCGGAAGGGGTCCACCCGAGCCGTCGACAGGTCCGCGCGCAGCGCCATGTCCGACTCGTGGATGGCCTGGAAGCCGCGGATCGACGAACCGTCGAAGGCCAGTTCCTCGGCCGGGTCGAAGGTCGCTGCCGGGATCGTGAAGTGCTGCATCACCCCGGGCAGGTCGCAGAACCGGACATCGATGAACTTCACGTCGTTGTCCGCTACGTATTTCTGCACTTCGTCGGCGTTCTGGAACATCCAACTCCTCCTACTCCCGGCCCGGGCGGGACGGGGTTGCAGCTTGTGGTGCGGCCAGTGCGGTGGCGCACGCTGGACCCGACCATAGGCAGGCGTGATTTCTCAAGCGTGACCCATTTGTTTCGCCCAAGTTAACCGGGGCGGTGGTGGGCGGCATCTCCGCGACTGTTTCCGGTGCCCCGCCCGGCCGGGGGCAAACACGGGCGCAGTACCGTGGACGGGTGGACAACAGGCAAGCAATCGGATCGTGGCTCTCGGGGCCCCGCGCGGCCGCCGAGGAGATGGGCGCCGACTTCGGCTACCGCGGCAAGGGGCTCGGGCTGCCCGAGGAAGGGCCCGGCTCGGTCGCTCCGCTCGGCCGGCGCTTCGGGGCTCTCTTCATCGACTGGACACTCTGCATGCTGATCGCATACGGGCTGCTCGCTCGCGGTGACCAGCAGGCGGCGGGGAACTGGGCGCTCGGGGTCTTCCTCGTGATGAGCCTGCTGACCGTCGGCACCATCGGCCGCACGCCCGGCAAGCGCATCCTGGGCGTACGGGTGGTCGCCGAGGACGGCGGGCGCCTCGGGTTCGTGCGCGTCGCCGTGCGGACCGCACTGCTCCTGCTCGTCATCCCCGCGCTGGTCTGGGACCGCGACGGACGCGGACTGCACGACCGGCTGTCGCGTGCCGTGCAGGTCCGGATGTGACACCCCCGGCCCGCGCGGATGTGATCTCCCCGACCCGCGTATGAGAAACGGGGCGGCCCCGGGACCGTTCACCGGTCCGGGGCCGCCCCGTTTCACGACTGTCGCCGTAGTCAGCGCATGTTCCCGCCGTGACTCAGCGCATCTTCCCGCCGCGCGGCATCCGCATGCCCTTGGGCATCGGGCCCTTCGGCAGCGGCATGTTGCTCATCAGGTCGCCCATCGCGCGCAGCCGGTCGTTGGTGGAGGTCACCTGCGGGCCGGTCAGGACGCGGGGGAGCTTCAGCATCTTGGTGCGGACCTTCTTCAGCGGCACCTGGCCCTCGCCGTTGCCGACGATGATGTCGTGCACCGGCACGTCCACCACGATGCGGGCCATCTTCTTCTTCTCGGCCGCGAGCAGGCTCTTCACCCGGTTCGGGTTGCCCTCGGCCACCAGGACGATGCCGGCCTTGCCGACCGCCCGGTGGACGACGTCCTGGCTGCGGTTCATCGCCACCGCGGGGGTGGTGGTCCAGCCGCGTCCGATCCGGTCCAGGACGGCGGCCGCCGCTCCGGGCTGGCCCTCCATCTGTCCGAAGGCCGCCCGCTCGGCGCGCCGGCCGAAGATGATCGCCATCGCGAGGATGGCCAGGACGAAGCCCAGGATGCCCAGATAGACCGGGTGTCCGATCGCGAAGCCGATGCCGAGGAGGACACCGAACGTGACGATTCCGACACCCGCGACGACAAGACCGATCTTGCTGTCGGTCCGCCTGGTCATCTTGTAGGTCAGGGCGATCTGCTTGAGCCGCCCTGCGTTCTCGGCGCTGTCCGCGCCTTCAGTTTTTGCCTTCCTCGCCATGTACGGAAGTTTACGTGGCGTGGGAGCGACCTAGGAACGCTGGTCGGCCACGGCTTCCAGCACGTGCTCGGCCTCCACCCGGTCCTTGGCGCGGCGGCGGTCCTCCAGGACGGCCGTCCAGGCGTTGCGACGGGCGGTGCGCTGGCCGCTGCTGAGCAGCAGCGACTCGACGGCGCGCAGGGCGGTGGTGACGGACGGAAGGGCGTGGGCGCGGACCGGTGCGGCCTGCATCGTGGTGTTCCCCCTCGGAACGGATGCGCCTCCGGGGCGCGGATGAGTGTGGGAAGCGGTGGCGGCGACGGCTGCCGGAGCCGCTGCCGCACGTGTACCCAGGGTCACTGTTTGGTGTTACCAGTGCATGACCGGGCGGTCAAACACCAATGAAGCCTTGATTCCGGCGCCGCGCACGCCGAAGCGGTCCGTACGCGTCCCCGACCTGCGGGGAGCGTCCGGACCGCTTCGGGCGATGCGGTTACTGCTCGGTATTCGCTCGTGAGCGGATTCACACGGCCTGTGCGGCCTGGGTGCTCCCGACGACGGCGACGCCGCGCGCCTCCATCGCCTGCTGGAAGAGACGTCCCGCGCGGTACGAGGACCGCACCAGCGGGCCCGACATCACGCCGGAGTAGCCGATCGCGTCGGCCTCGTCCTTCAGCTCGACGAACTCGTGCGGCTTCACCCAGCGCTCGACCGGGTGGTGCCGTACCGAGGGGCGCAGGTACTGCGTAATCGTGATGAGCTCGCAACCCGCGTCGTACAGGTCCTGGAGCGCCTCGCTGACTTCCTCGCGGGTCTCGCCCATGCCGAGGATCAGGTTCGACTTGGTGATCAGACCGGCCTCGCGGGCCCGGGTGATGACCTCCAGGGAACGCTCGTAACGGAAGCCGGGGCGGATCCGCTTGAAGATCCGCGGCACCGTCTCCACGTTGTGCGCGAGCACCTCGGGGCGCGAGGAGAAGACCTCCGCGAGCTGCTCGGGCTCGGCGTTGAAGTCGGGGATCAGCAGCTCGACCTTGGTCGCCCCCGCCTCCCGCTCCGCGGTGAGCGTGTGGATCTGGCGGACGGTCTCGGCGTACAGCCAGGCGCCGCCGTCCTCCAGGTCGTCGCGGGCGACGCCGGTGATGGTGGCGTAGTTCAGGTCCATCGTGACGACCGACTCGCCGACGCGGCGGGGCTCGTCACGGTCCAGCGCCTGCGGCTTGCCCGTGTCGATCTGGCAGAAGTCGCAGCGCCGGGTGCACTGGTCGCCGCCGATGAGGAAGGTGGCCTCGCGGTCCTCCCAGCACTCGAAGATGTTGGGACAGCCCGCCTCCTGGCAGACCGTGTGCAGCCCTTCGCCCTTCACCAGCTGCTGCAGCTGCTTGTACTCGGGGCCCATCTTCGCCCGCGTTTTGATCCACTCGGGCTTGCGCTCGATGGGGGTCTGGCTGTTCCGGACCTCCAGGCGCAGCATCTTGCGCCCGTCGGGTGCGACAGCGGACACTCCGGCTCCCCTTTGCTCTCTGCTGCGTTGGATTCGCGTCGGGTTCGCGTGGGATGCGCGAGCGATGCGCGAGGGAATCGCTTGGGATTCTTTGGCGAACACCAGGGTACGCCCGTACATCAAACGGTCTTACGCCTGCCCAACCTGCGGCCGACGGGGCCTATTCCCCGGCCGGTGGCGGCGCTCGGGGCTACTGGCCGGTAAGCCGGCAGGTCGGCAGGTCGGTAGGTCGGTTCGGCTCGTGGTCCTCAGGCGGGGGCCGGGGCCGGAACCGTGGACGCGGCCTCCGGCCGCTCGATCACGCGCGGCGCGAGCTCCGCGTTCTCCAGGATGTCGCGCAGATGCTTCTCGGCGACCGGCAGCACCTCCTCGATGGTGATCTCCCGGCCCAGCTCGTTGGCGAGGGACGTGACCCCCGCGTCGCGGATGCCGCACGGCACGATCCGGTCGAACCAGGTGTTGTCCGGGTTCACGTTGAGCGAGAAGCCGTGCATCGTGACGCCCTTGGCGACCCGGATCCCGATCGCGGCCAGCTTGCGGTCCTCGCGGCGCTGGCCGGCGTTGGACGGGGCGTACTCGGGGCCGTTCAGCCGCGCGTCGAACTCCTCGTCCTGGAGCCTCGGGTCGAAGTCCAGCGAGAGGCCGCCCAGCGCCCGGCGCTGCTCGACCGGGTCACCGAGCACCCAGACGCCGCTGCGGCCCTCGACCCGGGAGGTCTCCACGCCGAAGTCCGCGGCCGTGCGGATCAGCGCGTCCTCCAGCCGGCGGACGTGCGCGACGACGTCGACCGGGCGCGGCAGCTTCTGGATCGGGTAGCCGACGAGCTGCCCGGGGCCGTGCCAGGTGATCTTCCCGCCGCGGTCCACGTCGATGACCGGGGTGCCGTCCAGCGGACGCTCGCTCTCCGCCGTGCGACGTCCCGCGGTGTAGACGGGCGGGTGTTCCAGGAGCAGACAGGTGTCCGGCACCCGGTCCTCGAACCGGTCCGCGTGCACCTCGCGCTGCTTCTGCCAAGCCTCCGTGTACTCGACGGCCTGTTCGCCGAAGCCCAGACGGACGAACCGCAGTTCGCTCACCGATGCCTCCCTATGTGGGTTCCGCGTGCCCGGAGGGGTGTCCCCGGGGTGACGGAACCCTGCACTGATCGCGCCCTCGTCCACTGTACGACCGTCGCCCGAACAGCCCCCCGGCAGGTGCGGGGCCGGCGCGGGGGACCGGCCCCGCACCGGTTCGCGGCGCGGGGCCGGATCGTCCACGAGCCGGACGTTTCCGTCAGCTCCGCCCGGAATCCTCACACGATCGGATGAACGAGGAGCAAAGGGTGGCTGTGACCCCTCCGGTGGCCGCTAAATTCGCGCCGTTCCCATGAGGGCTGCCCGTCCGGCCCCGAAGGCAGGAGACCGTACAGCTGATGTCGGAACGACCCCCGCAGCGCACGCCCAACCGCAGACTCGCCTCACTCATCGCGGAAGCCGGCTTCTCGCACGCCGGCCTGGCCCGCCGGGTCGATCAGCTCGGACTCGAACACGGCCTCGACCTGCGGTACGACAAAACCTCGGTCACTCGCTGGCTGCGGGGGCAGCAGCCGCGCGGTACCACGCCCGCGCTGATCGCCGAGGTGTTCACCCGGCGGCTCGGGAGGCGGCTCTCCGCGCAGGACCTCGGGCTCGACGCCTGCGCGCCCGTCTACGCGGGGCTGGAGTTCGCCGCCACCCCCGCCGAGGCGGTCGACATCGTCAGCGGTCTCTGGCGCAAGGACTCCGGCACCCACGTCGAGCTGCGCAAGATCGCCTTCACCCCGGCCGGACTCGTCGTTCCCAGCCGTGACTGGCTGATCGGCCGGGCCGACGAATGGGTGGCCCGGGACGGCGCCGCCGCCCGCCGGGCCGGGGGAGAGTCCACGGCCACCCCGCCCGGCCGCCCGGAGAGGGCGTCGCGCACCGAGGCCCGTGGACTCCCGCGCCCGGCCACCGGCCCGCCAAGGCCCGCGCCCCCGGGCCCGTCCGCCACGCACCCGCCCGCCGCCGGGGCGTCGCCCGGGACCGGGGCGCTGCCCATGGTCCCGCGCCAGCGCCAGACGGACCGCGGCCCCGGCCAGCGGGTCGGCGGCGGGGACGTCGCCGCGCTGCGCTCGGTCGGCGAGCTGTTCCGCACCCTCGACCACGCCTACGGCGGCGGCCATGCCCGGCAGGCCCTCGTGCGGTATCTGGAGCACGAGGCCGAGCCGATGCTCCGGGGCACGTACGGCGAGGCCACCGGACGGCGGCTGTTCGCCGCGGTGGCCGACCTGACCCGGCTGGCCGGCTGGACCTCGTACGACATCGCCGCCCACGGCCTGGCCCAGCGGTACTTCGTCCAGGCGCTGCGGCTCGCCCAGGCGGCCGGCGACCGTGCGTACGGCGCCTACGTCCTGATCACGATGAGCCGCCAGGCGGTCTACCTCGGGCACGGCAGGGAAGCCGTCCAGCTCGCCCGCGTGGCCCAGCAGGGCGTCGGCTCGGCCGCCCCGCTCCTCGTCCAGGCGCTGCTGCACGCGGTCGAGGCGCGCGGCCACGCCGTGCTCGGCGAGGCGCGCTCCTGCACCGCCGCCCTGACCCGGGCCGAACACGCCCTGGAGACCGCGCGCCCCGGCGACGAGGTGCCGCACTGGGCCCGCACCTTCGACGAGGCGCAGCTCGCCGACGAGCTGGGCCACTGCCATCGCGACCTCCAGCAGTACCGGGCCGCCGCCCAGCACGCCGAGCGGTCGCTCCAGCTGCGCGCACCGGCGTACGCCCGCAGCAGGCTGTTCTGCCGGGTGGTTCTCGCCTCGGCCCGGCTGGGCCTGGGCGAGCTGGACCAGGCCTGCCTGCTGGGCGCGGAGGCGGCGCAGCAGGCGGCCGAGATGCGCTCGGTGCGCGCCACCGAGTACGTACGCGCCTTCGAGCGCAGCCTGGAGCCCTACCGAGACGCGGTCGCCGTACGCGGCTACCGCGACCGGGTCGCCGCCCTGGGCTGAACCGCCCCTCGGCGGAAGCTCTCGGCCGCCCCGGCCGGGGCGCGGTCAGGAGCACGGCAAAGGCCGCGGCAAGGGGTGCGTCCGGGTGCGTCACGCGGCCTCCGGCAGGCGCGGGCTCCCCTCGTGCGTGCCCGGGACCGCCAGGTCGGTCAGGATCGCCTCGGCCGCCCGCCGCCCCGAGTGCAGCGCGCCCTGGACCGTGCTCGTGTCGCGGTGGTCGCCGCACACGTACAGCCCGGCCAGCACCCGCACCGGTCGGCGCGGATCGTGCGGGGCCTCCATCGCGGGCACCGCCTCCGGGTCGTGGTGGGCCGCCAGCAGCTCCCAGCCGCCCGTCGGTACGCCGTACAGCGCCGCCAGGTGCGCCCGCACCGAGCGGTCCAGGCCCGGCGGCGGGGTCCCGAGCACCGTCGAGGTGATCAGCGTCCGGCCCTCCGGCGCCCGCGAGGGGTCGACCTCGCTCATCACCGCGGTGTACGCCACCGGGCCCGACCGGTCGCCGTCCAGCACCAGCGACCTGCCCGTGGGCGGCGGGGCGGGCGCGGTGTGGTGAAGGACCGTCACCGGGTGGAAGGACGGCACCCGCAGACCGGGCAGCAGCTCGGCCGCGGCCCCCGCGCCGGTCGCCAGCAGCAGGGAGCGGCACCCCAGTTCACCGTGCTCCTTGGTGCGTACGGAGGTGATGTCGGCGGCCGTGACGTGCACCCCGGTCCTGACCGTGCCCGGCGGCAGTGCGGCCGCCAGCAGCTCCGGCAGCGCGGACGACCCGCCCGCCGGTACGCACAGGCCGCCGCGTGCGTAGTCCCGCAGGGCGAGATCGGCGCGCCGGCTCGACGTGGTGAGGACGGGGTCGCTGAGCAGGGCCGTGAGCAGGGGGCGCAGGACGCCGTCCACCGTACGGGCGGGCAGGCCGACGCCGGGCAGGGCGCCCCCGGTGGTCCGCTCCGGGCGGGCCAGGAGCCGGGCCTGCGGGGTGGCCGCCAGCCGGGACAGCGCCGCGCTCAGCCGGGCCCGGTCGATCGCACCGGTCACCACGGCGCCCCGGCCGCCCCCGCGCGCCGGGGCGCCGTGCTCGTGCCCGTACGCGCTCTGCGGTGCCCAGGGCGTGCGGGAAGCCCGGGCGGCTCGGGGGGCGCTCGAACGGGTGCGCACTGCCTTGAATGCGCCCCTCGCGCTCCGTATATCGCCGGTGAGCTGGCGGCGGCCCTCGCTGTGGACCAGAACGCCCGGCGCGAACTCCCGCAGCTCCGGGACGCCGAGCCCCGGGGTGCCGGTCAGCTCGGGCCAGGAGGTGCAGAGGAGCGGCCCGAGCCGGTCGAGCCGGAACCCGTCCGTCTCGTCGGTGGTGAGCCGGCCGCCCACCCGGGGCTCGGCCTCCAGGACACTGACGCCGAGCCCCGCCCGGACGAGCAGGTGGGCCGCTGACAGGCCGGCGATTCCGGCCCCGATGATGATCACGTCTGCGTGGTGTGCCGTGCTGCGCACGTGCCCCTCCCCGAGTCGGTGCGACTGGTGGGGGGCTCTTGCCCCCAACAGGCCCCCGGAATGCCGGAGTTCGCAACGAAGCTAGGACGATGGCTGATACTCGGTCAGACGCGCGTGCCGGGGAGCACAGGGGCACGGGGTCGCACACGCGCCCCCGGTGCGACCGTCGGCCCGTGGGAAACCGTGAGCCCGGCCGGTCGGCCTCGTGAGAAACCGCGAGGCGCGACCGTTGGGGCCATGAGAAACCGCGAGCGCGACCGGCCGGCGCCGCGAAGAACGGCCCGTGACCGGCCGGCGCCGCGAAGAACGGCGCGTGACTGCGAGGGACCGGTGGACGTGCGGCCGGATCAGGGCAGCGCGGCGCGGATCGCCTCGTCGATGCCCGGGAAGGCGAACGAGAAGCCGGAGTCCAGCAGCTTCGCCGGGATCACCCGCTGGCTGCCCAGCACATCCTCCGCGAACTCTCCGAGCGCGAGCCGCAGCGCGGGCGCCGGCACGGGGAACAGCGTCGGGCGGCGCAGCACCCGCCCCATCGCGGCGGTCACCTCGGCGTTGGTGACGGGCTTCGGCCCGGTCAGGTTCACCGGGCCGGTCAGCGCCTCGGTGTCCAGGATGTGGCGCAGCGCCGAGACCTGGTCGTGCAGCGCGATGAAGCTCCAGTACTGGCGGCCGTTGCCCAGCTTCCCGCCCAGCCCCGCCCTGAACAGCGGGAACAGCCGCCCCCAGGCCCCGCCCTCGCGGCCGACGACCAGCCCGGTCCGCGCGTGCACCGTGCGGACGCCCGCTTCCTCGGCGGCGGCGGTGGCCGCCTCCCACTCCTCGCAGACCGAGGGCAGGAACCCGTCCCCGGGCGGCGCGCCCTCGTCCACCGGGCGGTCCCCGGTGTCGCCGTAGAAGCCGATGGCGGACCCGGCGAGCAGCACGCGCGGCGGGGTGTCGAGCGAGGCGACGGCCTCGGCGACCGCGGCGGTCCCCAGGACCCGGCTGTCCCGGATCTCCCGCTTGTAGGCGTCGGTCCAGCGGTGGTCGCCCACCCCGGCCCCGGCCAGGTGCACGACGGCGTCGCAGCCGACGAGGCCGGCCACGTCCACGTAACCGCGCCTGGGGTCCCACTCCACCTCGTCGCCGGTTCTGGCGGGGCGGCGCACCAGGCGGGCCACCTCGTGCCCGTCGGCGCGCAGCGAGCGCACCAGCGCCGCCCCGATGAGTCCGGACGATCCGCTGACGGCGATACGGGAGCTCGGCATGGGCCCATCCTGCCCCATGAAACGCCTCGAACACCGGGGGCACCGCGTGACAAAGTGACCCCATGGCCGCACTCACCCTCCGCCCCGTCCGCACCGCCGCGCCCGCCGACGACGACCAGCTCGCCGAGCTCGACCGGTCCACCTGGTCGACCCTGCACGCGGTCCTGCCGAAGCCCGTGCCCCCGTTCGACCCCTTCTTCGGGGAGCGGAACCCGCCGGAGGAGTTCCTGGTGGTGGAGGCGGACGCGGCGGAGACGGCGGGCGGCGCACCAAGGATCGCCGGGTACATAGGCATCGTCCCGCCCACCCCGCTAGCCGCCAACGCCCATGTCCGCCAGATCCGGGGCCTCGCCGTGGCGACCTGGGCGCGCGGGGCCGGCGTGGGGCGGACCCTGCTGCGGGCCGCGTTCGCCGAGGCCCGCCGTCAGGGCGCCAACCGGATCACGCTGCGGGTGCTCGCGCACAACGACCCCGCCCGCGCCCTGTACGTCTCCGAGGGCTTCGCCGTCGAGGGGGTGCTGCCCGGGGAGTTCTTCCTGAACGGACGTTACGTCGACGATGTCTGCATGGGACGCTCGCTCGGCCCCGCCTGAGCGCCGGGGGTCCGAGCGAGCGCCGAGGGCCCGGGCGCCGAGGATCTGGCGCCGGGGGTCACCGGGGCCCGAAGCGGTCCCACAGCTCGGGGAAGCGGGCGGCGAGTGCCTCCTCGTCCTCGAAGTCGACCGGGGAGCCCAGCGGCTCCGCGGCCTGCGGCGGCAGCCCCAGGTCCGGCGCGACCACGCCGGTGAGCTGCTCGTACGCCTCGTCGGCCGCGTAGCCCAGCTCCTCGCCGTCCCCGTCGATCTGCTCGTCGAAGTCCTCCAGCGACTCCGCCAGGCCGTCCGGATCGTGCAGCGCCCCCTCGAAGACCTCCCGGCCCTGGCCGATCAGCCAGCAGCGGAAGTAGTCGAACGCGTCGTCGCTCGCCCCGCCCAGCAGCACGGCCGCCGCGCCCCACAGATCCCAGTGGTAGGCGCGGTTGTAGCGGGCCTCGAAGTGCCGGGCGAAGTCCAGCACGGAATCGGGATCGAGCTGCACCAGCCGTTCCACCAGCAGGTCGGCGTGGTCCTCGGGGTCGCCCTCGGCGGCCTCGCGGGTGCTGTCGATGATCTCCCAGAATTCCGTTTCGTCCATCACGGGTCCAGCATCCAGCCTGCCGGGGGCTCCCGCACGCGCAGACACCGAATTGAAGCCTTTCAGCGATACATCTCGCGCAGACGTTCGGCCGCTTCGGCGAAGCGCACCCGCAGCGACTCGGGCGCCAGGACCTCCAACTCGGGCCCCAGCGCCAGCAGCTGGCCGTAGGCCACGTCCAGCGATTCCACCGGCAGCGTGAGGGTGCGCAGGCCGTCCGGGCCCGGCTCGGAAGCCTCCGCGAGCGCGGTGGCGGCCGCCGCCCGGTCACCGGCGTACGCCAGCATCCGCGCCCCGCGCCCGGACACCCGTACGGTCACCTCGCTGCGCAGCAGGGACCGGGCGAACCCGGCGGCCCGCTCCTCCCAGAACCCGGGCAGGTCGAAGGTCTCGTCCCGGTCGAAGCGTCTCTCGTCGGGCTCCACGGCGGTGAAGCGGTCGATCCGGTAGACCCGGAAGTCCTCGCCCGCCCGGGCGCAGAGATACCAGACGCCGGCCTTGAGGACGAGACCGTACGGAGCCAGCTCCCGCGCCACCTCCGTCCCCTCCTGCTCGCGGCCCCCGCCCCTGCGGTAGCGGGCCCGCAGCAGCCGGTCGTCCCAGACCGCGTCGGCGATGACGGGCAGCAGTTCGGGGGGCTCCGGCTCGTGGTACCAGGAGGGCGCGTCCAGGTGGAAGCGCCGGGCAGCGGAGGAGGAGGCGTCACGGAGGGAGGGCAGCAGCGCCGCCGACACCTTGAGGCGGGCGGCCGACGCCGCGTCCTCCAGCCCCATCTCGCGCAGCGCGGCGGGCAGTCCGGAGAGGAACAGCGCCTCCGCCTCGTCCCGGGCGAGGCCGGTCAGCCGGGTGCGGTAGCCGCCGACGAGCCGGTAGCCGCCGGCCCGGCCGCGCTCCGCGTACACCGGGACGCCCGCGTCGGAGAGCGCCTGCGCGTCCCGGGTGACCGTACGCTCCGACACCTCCAGCTCGGCCGCCAGCTCGGCGGCGGTCATCGCCGGGCGGGCCTGAAGGAGCAGCACCATCTTGATCAGCCGGGCAGCGCGCATGGCCCCATTGTGGCGGTAGCGGACCCCCCCGACAGCGCTTCTGCCGGGGCGGAAGCGCTGTCGGGCACTTCCACCCCGGCAGCCGGGGGGCAGGGTCGGGCCGGCGGCTCAGAGGCCGTAGCGCTCCCGGGCCTCCTTGATCGCGGAGGCCGGGACCTCGCCGCGCTTGGCGAGCTGGGCCAGCGACGCCACCACGATCGACTGGGCGTCGACGCCGAAGTGGCGGCGGGCCGCGGCGCGGGTGTCGGAGAGGCCGAAGCCGTCCGTGCCGAGCGAGGACCAGTCCTGCTCCACCCACTGGCTGATCTGGTCCGGGACCTGGCGCATCCAGTCGCTGACCGCGAGCACCGGGCCCGGCGCGCCGGAGAGCGCCTGCGTCACGTACGGGACCCGCTGCTCACCGCGGAGCAGCGCCTCGTCGGCCTCCAGCGCGTCGCGGCGCAGCTCGCCCCACGAGGTGGCTGACCAGACGTCGGCCGTGACGCCCCAGTCGGCGGCCAGCACCTCCTGGGCCTCCAGGGCCCAGTGGATCGCCGTACCGGAGGAGAGCAGCTGGATGCGCGGCGCGTCCGCCTTCGCGGGCGTGCCCTCCTTGAAGCGGTACAGGCCCTTGACGATGCCCTCCTCGACGCCCTCGGGCATCGCGGGCTGGGGCTTCGGCTCGTTGTAGACCGTCAGGTAGTAGAAGACGTCCTCGGCCTCGGGGCCGTACATCCGCCGCAGACCGTCCTTGACGATCACCGCGACCTCGTACGCGAACGCCGGGTCGTAGTTGAGCGAGGCCGGGTTGGTGGCCGCGATCAGGTGCGAGTGGCCGTCCGCGTGCTGGAGGCCCTCACCCGTCAGGGTCGTACGGCCGGCCGTCGCGCCGACGATGAAGCCCTTGCCGAGCTGGTCGGCGAGCTGCCACATCTGGTCGCCGGTCCGCTGCCAGCCGAACATCGAGTAGAAGATGTAGAACGGGATCATCGTCTCGCCGTGCGTCGCGTACGACGTGGCGGCGGCGATGAAGTCGGCCATGGACCCGGCCTCGGTGATCCCCTCGTTGAGGATCTGGCCGTCCTTGGCCTCCTTGTAGTACATCAGCTGGTCGCGGTCGACCGGGTCGTACGTCTGGCCCAGCGGCGAGTAGATGCCGGCGGACGGGAAGAGCGACTCCATACCGAAGGTACGGGCCTCGTCCGGGACGATCGGCACCCAGCGCTTGCCGGTCTCCTTGTCCCGCATCAGGTCCTTCACCAGGCGGACGAACGCCATGGTGGTGGCCATCTCCTGCTTGCCGGACCCCTTGTACAGGGCCTTGAACGCGCGCTCCTCGGGCTGCGGAAGCGGAGCCGCGGCGTGGATCCGGCGGGCCGGGGCGGGGCCGCCGAGGGCGGCACGGCGCTCCTGGAGGTAGCGGACCTCGGGGGAGTCGGCGCCGGGGTGGCCGTAGGGGACGAGACCGTCCTCGAAGGCGCTGTCGGGGATCGGGAGGCCGAGCAGCTCGCGCATGCCCTTGAACTCGTCGATCGACAGCTTCTTCATCTGGTGGTTGGCGTTCTTGGACTCGAAGCCCTTGCCGAGCGTGTAGCCCTTGACCGTCTGGGCCAGGATCACGGTCGGCGCGCCCTTGTGCTCCACGGCCGCGCGGTAGGCCGCGTACACCTTGCGGGCCTCGTGGCCGCCGCGCGAGGTGTAGAAACACTCGCCGATCTTCGCGTCGGTGAGCAGTTTCGCCAGCTCGGCGAGCGCGGGCTCGGCGCCGAAGAAGTGCTCGCGGATGTAGGCGACGTCGCGGGTGGCGTACGTCTGGAACTGCGCGTCCGGGACCTCGCGCAGGCGGCGCAGCAGCGCGCCCGTGGTGTCCAGCTGGAACAGCTCGTCCCAGGCGTTGCCCCAGAGCGTCTTGACGACGTTCCAGCCGGCCCCGCGGAACTGCGCCTCCAGCTCCTGGACCACGCGGAAGTTGGCGCGGACCGGGCCGTCGAGGCGCTGCAGGTTGCAGTTGATGACGAAGGTCAGGTTGTCGAGCTGCTCACGGGAGGCCAGCGCGAGGGCCGCGGTCGACTCGGGCTCGTCCATCTCGCCGTCGCCCAGGAACGCCCAGACGTGCGAGTTGGCCGTGTCCTTGATGCTGCGGTTGGCCAGATAGCGGTTGAAGCGCGCCTGGTAGATGGCCGAGAGCGGGCCGAGGCCCATCGACACGGTGGGGAACTCCCACAGCCAGGGCAGCCGCCGCGGGTGCGGGTAGGAGGGCAGACCGTCGCCGCCCGCCTCCTGGCGGAAGTTGTCGAGCTGCTGCTCGCTGAGCCGGCCGTCGAGGAAGGCGCGGGCGTAGATGCCGGGGGAGGCGTGACCCTGGATGTAGAGCTGGTCGCCGGAGCCGTCCCCCTCCTTGCCGCGGAAGAAGTGGTTGAAGCCGGTCTCGTAGAGCCAGGCGGCCGAGGCGAAGGTGGCGATGTGGCCGCCGACCCCGTACCGGGCGCCCCGGGTCACCATCGCGGCCGCGTTCCAGCGGTTCCACGCGGTGATCCTCGACTCCATCTCCAGGTCGCCGTCGAACGCGGGCTCGGCGGCGGTCGGGATGGTGTTGACGTAATCGGTCTCCAGCAGCTTGGGCAGCGCGAGACCGGCGCCCTCGGCGTGCTGCAGCGAGCGGCGCATCAGGTACGCGGCACGGTGCGGGCCGGCGGCCTGGGTGACGGCGTCCAGGGAGGCCGCCCATTCGGCGGTCTCCTCGGGGTCACGGTCCGGGAGCTGGTCGAGCTCGCTCGGAAGCTTTCCTACGGGGTCGGTCATGATCGCCGCCTTCCGGAGAGGAGGGGGGTGGAGAAGGCCCTGACTGGCAGGACAGGGCGATGGGGCCGGTGGGCCCGCGGATGAACTGTAAGGCGCTGATCGATGATCGATCAAAGGATTGAAGGCAAAACTTCTCGATACGAAGAAAAGTGGCATGGGGTGCCTCGAAAGAGGGCACGGAGTGACGCGAAATAGCGTGCAAATAGGGCGCTGACCTGCACGGAAGAGCAGGCCGGGCGCCAGATGATCGGGGCTTCGCGGAAGCGGTCGGGCGCGGGGCACCGGAGAAGCTCGCAGGCACCGGAAAAGCTCGCAGGTACCAGGAAAGCTCGCCGGGACCGGGAAGGCTCGCGGGAGCCGTAAAGGCTCGCAGGCGCCGGGAAGGCTCAGGCGCGAGGCGCGCAGCCCAGCACGTGCGCCTTCACCAGGGACCCGATCCCCGGGTCCTCGGCGAGGAACGCGTCGATGAGCGCCTGGTGCTCCTCCGCGTACGACTTCTGCACCGTGCCCAGCCAGCGGATCGACAGGGCCGTGAACACCTCGATGCCCAGCCCCTCCCAGGTGTGCAGCAGCACCGCGTTCCCGGCCGCCCGCACCAGCTCCCGGTGGAAGCCGACCGTGTGCCGCACCTGCGCCTCGCCGTCGGCCAGCCGGTCCGCCTCGTACAGCGCGGCCACGTGCGGGGCCAGCGCCGAGCAGTCCCGGCCGAGCCGCGGGGCCGCCAGCTCCGCCGCGATCTGCTCCAGGCCGGCCCGGACCGGGTAGCTCTCCTCCAGATCGGCCGCGGTGAGGTTGCGGACGCGGACGCCCTTGTTGGGGGCCGACTCGATCAGCCGCAGAGTCTCCAGCTCGCGCAGCGCCTCGCGCACGGGCGTCTGGCTGACCTCCAGCTCGGTGGCGATGCGGCGCTCCACGATCCGCTCACCCGGCTTCCAGCGCCCGCTGACGATCCCCTCCACGATGTGCTCGCGGATCTGTTCGCGCAGCGAGTGGACGACGGGCGGGGTCATGGAGGGCTCCTTCAGGGCAGACCGGTGCTGCCTACATCATCACGGCGGCGGTAGGCCTTCTGTGGTGTCGGACGGAGCGGCACGTGGCGGGCGGCGTCGCGAGGCTGGGCACGCGCATCTGCGGCGTTGTCGTCAATCACCATGGCTCCGCCATGCCTCAATTCTCCGCCTTGCAGCTGCACGCACCCAGCCTCGCTCCTTTTTCCGCCCTCCACGTGCCGCTCCGTCCTAGACAATACGGCGGCGCCCCCGCCCGGATGAGTTCCGGACGAGGGCGCCGCTGGTGAGGCTGGTTACAGCCGGGGCGTTCAGAGGCCGAGCTCGACCTCGAACTCACCCGCCTCAAGGATCGCCTTGACCGACGTCAGGTAGCGGGCGGCGTCGGCGCCGTCCACCAGACGGTGGTCGTAGGAGAGCGAGAGGTACGTCATGTCGCGCACCGCGATGGTCTCGCCGAGGTCCGGGTGGTCGATGACCACCGGGCGGCGGACCGTGGCGCCGATGCCCAGGATGGCGGCCTGGTTCGGCGGCACGATGACGGTGTCGAACAGGGCGCCGCGCGAACCGGTGTTGCTGATGGTGAAGGTGGCGCCGGACATGTCGTCCGGCTTCAGGCCGCCACCGCGCGCCTTGCCCGCGAGCTCCGCGGTCTTCTTGGCGATGCCGGCGAGGTTCAGGTCGCCCGCACCCTTGATGACCGGGGTCATCAGACCCTTCTCGGCGTCCACGGCGATGCCGATGTTCTCCGAGTCGAAGTACGTGATGGTGCCCTCGTCCTCGTTGATCCGGGCGTTGACGACCGGGTGGGCCTTCAGCGCCTGGGCCGCCGCCTTCACGAAGAACGGCATCGGGGACAGCTTGACGCCCTCGCGGGCGGCGAAGGCGGCCTTCGCCTGGTTGCGCAGCTTCATCAGCTTGGTGATGTCGACCTCGAGGACCGTGGTCAGCTGGGCCTGCGAGTGCAGCGCCTTCATCATGTTCTCGCCGATGACCTTGCGCATGCGGGTCATCTTGACCGTCTGACCGCGCAGCGGGGACGCCTCCAGCTTCGGCGCCTTGGCGGCGGCCGGAGCAGCGGCCGGGGCCGGAGCGGCCGCGGCGGCCTTGGCGGCCTCCGCGGCGGCGACGACGTCCTGCTTGCGGATACGGCCACCGACGCCGGTGCCCTGGACCGCGCTCAGGTCCACGTTGTTCTCGGACGCGAGCTTGCGGACCAGCGGCGTGACGTACGCGCCGTCGTCACCGGAGGGCGCGGCCGGCGCCGGGGCGGCGGGGGCGGGCTGCGCCGGCGCCGGGGCAGCCGGAGCCGCCGGGGCCTGGGCCGGAGCGGCGGCCGGAGCCGGAGCCGCGGGGGCGGCCGGAGCGGCGGGGGCCGGGGCGGGAGCCGCGGGGGCCTCCTGCTTCGGCTCCTCGGCCTTGGGGGCCTCGGCCTTCGGGGCCTCCTGCGCCGGAGCGGCGGGCTGCGCCGGAGCCGCGCCCGGGGCGCCGATGACGGCGAGCTTCGCGCCGACCTCGGCGGTCTCGTCCTCGCCGACCACGATCTCCAGCAGCACACCGGCGACCGGGGCGGGGATCTCGGTGTCGACCTTGTCCGTCGAGACCTCCAGCAGCGGCTCGTCCTCGGCCACCTCCTCGCCGACCTCCTTGAGCCAGCGGGTGACGGTGCCCTCGGTGACGCTCTCGCCGAGCGCAGGGAGGGTGACGTCGGTGCCCTCGGCGGACGAACCGCCGGTGGTCGCCTCGGCGGTCGGGGCCTGGGCCGGAGCCTCGGTCTCGGTCGACGGGGCGGTGGGCGCCTCCTCGGCCTGCGGGGCCGGGGTGGAGGCGGGCTCGGCGGCGGGGGCCTCGGCTGCGGGAGCCTCGGCCTCGGCCGGCGCGCCCGAGCCGTCGTCGATGACGGCCAGCTCGGCGCCGACCTCGACGGTCTCGT
Source organism: Streptomyces sp. NPDC017520 (assembly GCF_044329855.1). Lineage (NCBI taxonomy): Bacteria > Bacillati > Actinomycetota > Actinomycetes > Kitasatosporales > Streptomycetaceae > Streptomyces > Streptomyces sp. NPDC017520. Next base: position 417,032 of record NZ_JBIRKB010000002.1, on the reverse strand, counting down.
CCTCGGCGACCTTGATGGAGGCCAGAACACCGGACGCGGGGGCCGGGATCTCGGTGTCGACCTTGTCGGTCGAGACCTCGAGCAACGGCTCGTCGGCCTCGACGCGCTCGCCCTCGGCCTTCAGCCAACGGGTGACAGTGCCCTCGGTGACGCTCTCGCCGAGCGCCGGAAGGGTTACGGAAACCGACATGGTTTCAGTTGCTCCTTACGAAATTGCGGAAGTGGTCGGTCGTCGCGCCCGGGACCGGGGGATCAGTCGTGGGCGTGGAGAGGCTTGCCGGCCAGCGCCAGGTGAGCCTCGCCCATCGCCTCGTTCTGCGTCGGGTGTGCGTGGATGAGCTGGGCGACCTCGGAGGGCAGCGCTTCCCAGTTGTAGATCAGCTGGGCCTCGCCGACCTGCTCGCCCATGCGGTCGCCCACCATGTGGACGCCGACCACGGCACCGTCCTTGACCTGGACGAGCTTGATCTCGCCCGCGGTCTTCAGGATCTTGCTCTTGCCGTTGCCCGCGAGGTTGTACTTGAGGGCGACGACCTTGTCCGCGCCGTAGATCTCCTTGGCCTTGGCCTCGGTGATGCCGACGGAGGCGATCTCGGGGTGGCAGTACGTCACCTTGGGCACGCCGTCGTAGTCGATCGGGACGGTCTTCAGACCGGCGAGACGCTCCGCCACCAGGATGCCCTCGGCGAAGCCGACGTGGGCGAGCTGGAGGGTCGGGACGAGGTCGCCCACGGCCGAGACCGTCGGGACGTTGGTCTGCATGTACTCGTCGACCAGGACGTAGCCGCGGTCCATCGCGACGCCCTGCTCCTCGTAGCCCAGGCCCTGCGAGACCGGGCCGCGGCCGATGGCGACGAGCAGCAGCTCCGCCTCGAAGGTCTTGCCGTCGGCGAGCGTCACGCGGACGCCGTCCTCGGTGTACTCGGCCTTCTCGAAGAAGGTGCCGAGGTTGAACTTGATGCCGCGCTTGCGGAACGCGCGCTCAAGAAGCTTGGAGCTGTTCTCGTCCTCGACCGGGACGAGGTGCTTGAGGCCCTCGACGATGGTGATCTCGGTGCCGAAGGACTTCCACGCCGAGGCGAACTCGACGCCGATGACGCCGCCGCCCAGGACGATCGCGGACTTCGGGACGCGGTCCATCTTCAGCGCGTGGTCCGAGGAGATGATCCGGTTGCCGTCGATCTCCAGGCCGGGCAGCGACTTCGGCACGGAGCCGGTCGCCAGCAGCACGTGGCGGCCCTGGACACGCTGGCCGTTCACGTCCACCGAGGTGGGGGAGGACAGCTTGCCCTCACCCTCGATGTAGTGGACCTTGCGCGAGGCGATGAGTCCCTGGAGACCCTTGTACAGGCCCGAGATCACCTCGTCCTTGTACTTGTTGACGGCCTCCATGTCGATGCCCTCGAAGGTCGCCTTCACGCCGAACTGGGCCGACTCGCGGGCCTGGTCCGCGATCTCGCCCGCGTGCAGCAGTGCCTTCGTGGGAATGCAGCCGTTGTGCAGGCAGGTGCCGCCGACCTTGCCCTTCTCGATCAGGGCGACGTCCAGGCCCAGCTGCGCTCCGCGCAGGGCCGCGGCGTAACCGCCACTGCCACCGCCGAGGATCACTAGGTCGAAAACGGTGCTGGCGTCGTTCGCCACGTCACGTCCTCCATGCATGTGCGCCGTACGCCGGGCCCCGTCGCTGGGGTGTGACCGGCCGGTCGGCTGGTGTGCGGCCGCTTTTGTCTTCGGCCCTGTGGTGGGGGCCCTGTCCTGCCGAGAACCCATCTTCGCACTTGTCGACGGTGGGCGGGACGCGGGGCCCGGATCCGGAACGGATGATCGTCCGTTCCGGAGGGTTACTGCTGCGTAGATACCTACGGTTTCGGCCGGTGTTCGTCGAGAGCGAAACCCGCTCGCCCACCGTCGCCCATCCGTCCTGTGCCGCTCATCCTTGCCGCTTACGCTCCGAGAACACGTACGGCCCCGGACCTATGCCCGGGGCCGTACGCGACGGAAGGCGGGAACTCAGCCGAGGTCGCCGTCGGCGGTGCGCTCGGCGAGCCGCACCAGGGTGCGGACCGCGGAGCCGGTGCCGCCCTTGGGCGTGTAGCCGTACGGCGCGCCCTCGTGGAAGGCCGGGCCCGCGATGTCCAGGTGCGCCCAGGCGATGCCCTCGCCCACGAACTCCTTCAGGAACAGGCCGGCCACCAGGCCGCCGCCCATCCGCTCGCCCATGTTGGCGATGTCGGCGGTGGGGGAGTCCATGCCCTTGCGCAGGTCGGCGGGGAGCGGCATCGGCCAGGACGGCTCGCCGACCTCCTCGGCGGTCTCGTGGATCGAGGTGCGGAAGGCGTCGTCGTTGGCCATCACGCCGAAGGTGCGGTTGCCGAGCGCCAGCACCATCGCGCCGGTCAGCGTCGCCACGTCGACGATCGCGTCCGGCTTCTCCTCCGAGGCGCGGGTCAGCGCGTCGGCCAGGACGAGCCGGCCCTCGGCGTCGGTGTTGAGGACCTCGACGGTCTTGCCGCTGTACATGCGGAGCACGTCACCGGGGCGGGTGGCGTTGCCGGAGGGCATGTTCTCGGCCAGCGCCAGCCAGCCGGTGACGTTGACCTTGAGGCCCAGACGGGCGGCGGTGACGACGGCGGCGAACACGGCGGCGGCGCCGGCCATGTCGCACTTCATCGTCTCGTTGTGGCCGGCCGGCTTGAGCGAGATGCCGCCCGAGTCGTAGGTGATGCCCTTGCCGACCAGGGCCAGGGTCTTCTCCGCCTTCGGGTGCGTGTAGGCGAGCTTCACCAGGCGCGGGCCGCGCTCGGCGCCCTGGCCGACGCCGAGGATGCCGCCGAAGCCGCCCTTGACCAGGGCCTTCTCGTCGAGGACCTGGACCTTGACGCCGTGCTCCTTGCCCGCGGCGGTGGCCACGGCGGCGAAGGACTCCGGGTACAGGTCGTTCGGCGGGGTGTTGACCAGGTCGCGGGCCCGGTTGATCTCCTCGACCAGGGCCAGGGAGCGCTCGACGGCGGCCTTGTAGGCCTTGTCACGCGGCTTCGCGCCGAGCAGGGCCACCTCGGCGAGCGGCAGCTTCGGGCCACTGTCCTTGGACTTCGCGTCCTTGGGGGCCAGCTTGTTCTCGCCGCCCTGGTAGGCGGTGAAGGCGTACGCGCCCAGGAGCGCGCCCTCGGCGACGGCGGCGGCGTCCTCGACGGAGGCGGCGGGCAGCGCGAAGCCGGCCTTCTTGGAGCCGTGCAGCGCACGGGCCGCGGTGCCCGCCGCTCGGCGCAGCGCCTCGGCGTCGTAGGCGTCCTCCTTGTCCGGGACCGGACCGAGACCGACCGCGACGACGACCGGGGCCTTGAGGCCGGACGCGGCGGGCAGCTTGGTCAGTTCGCCCTCGGCACCGGTGGCGCCCAGGGTCGCGAGGACGGCGGCGAGCTTTCCGTCGAACGCCTTGTCCACGGCCTCGGCGCCGGGCGCGAGGACCGGACCCGACTTGGACCCAGCGCCCTTGGCGACGCCGACGACGAGTGCGTCGGCGCGCAGCGTCGCCGCACCGGCAGTGCTGAGAGTGAGAGCAGTCACGGTGGTGAAATCTCGCTTCCGTTGAGTTCGAGTTCGGTCGAGGGGTGGGCCGACCGTGCCCGGCGCATCGTAGACGCCCCGACGATGTGCCGGGAATGAGCCTACGCGCGCGGTTCCTGCTCCATGACGGCGGCGGGGCTCCCGGGGCCTTCTCCGACCGTCACTGCGGTCCGGAACGGCCCGGGAAGCGCGGCGGTCGATGTGCCGCGTCGTCAGGTCCCGAGCGTCAGCGCCACCAGGGCCGCCGTCGCCGCCGTCTCCTCGACGCCCCCGAAGACGTCCCCGGTGACCCCGCCGAACCGCCGCACGCAGTGCCGCAGCAGCAGTTCGCCCGCGGCGAGCGCACCGAGCACCGCGAGCGCGTGGCGCAGCGCCCCGTACGGACCGAGCAGCGCGCCCGCCGCCGCGCACAGCGCCACCGTCACCACCCCCGCGAGCAGCGCCCGCCCGCCCGGGACCGTGGACGCCACCACCGCGCCGAGCCCCTCCGGCCGGGCCGCCGGGACGCCCTGACGGGACGCCAGGGTCAGCGCGAGGCGGGCGGCGACGCCCGCGACGACGGCCGCGAGGGCCCCGTGGGCCCAGCTCTCCCCGTACAGCTCGAAGAGGACCGCGACCTGGGCCAGCAGGGTCAGGAGCAGCGTGATGACACCGAACGGCCCAATGTCGGACTGCTTCATGATCCGCAGCGCTTCCTCGGCCGGCTTTCCGCTGCCGAGGCCGTCCGCCGTGTCCGCCAGGCCGTCCAGGTGCAGCCCCCGGGTGAGGGCGGCGGGCACGGCGGCGGAGGCGACCGCCGCGAGCAGCGGCCCCGAGCCGGCCAGCAGGGACAGCGAGCCGAGGGCCCCGGCGAGCAGCCCCACGACGAGCCCGGCGAGCGGGGCGCAGAGCATTCCGGAGCGGGCGGTCGCGCGGTCCCAGCGGGACACGCGGACGGGCAGCACGGTCAGGGTGCCGAAGGCGAAACGTATGCCGTGGCTGTTCAGGGAGGTCACCGCGCGCAGGCTAGCCGCTGGGCCCCACCGATAGATTGGGCGAAACACGCCAATCTCCGTGAAACCTGACGTATCGGGAGTGGGTGGCATGGGTCACTGGTGGCACGACAACATCGCGGAGCCGGGCAAGACGCCCCTGCTCCTCGCGCTGGCCGCCTTCGTCCTGACCTTCGCGATCACCCGCACCATCACCCGCATGATCCGCGCCGGGAAGGGTCCGTTCCGCGACATCACCCCGGGCGGGGTGCACATCCACCACGTGGTGCCCGGGGTCGTGCTGACGGTGATCGGCGGATTCGGCGCGGTGGCCGGCGGGCGGCACGGCGTGGCCGCGGGGATCTGCGCGGTGATCTTCGGGGTGGGGGCCGGGCTGGTGCTGGACGAGTTCGCCCTGATCCTCCATCTGGACGACGTGTACTGGACCGAGGAGGGCCGCCGGAGCGTGGAGGTGGTCGTGCTGACCGTCTCGCTGGTGGCGCTGGTCCTGGCGGGCTTCTCGCCGCTCGGCGTCGACGACGTCACCGACGAGGAGCAACAGGGGAGGCTCGGCCTCATCACGACGTACGTGATCAACTTCTGCTTCGTCCTGATCGCCCTGTTCAAGGGCAAGGTGCGGATGGCGGTGCTCGGCACCCTCGTCCCGTTCGTCGCCCTGGTCGGCGCGATCCGGCTGGCCCGCCCCACCTCGCCCTGGGCCCGGCGCTTCTACCGCCACCGCCACCGGGCCCGCTCCCGGGCACTGCTGCGGGCCTACCACCACGACGTGCGCTGGGCCGGGCCGCGCCGGAAGTTCCAGGACCTCATCGTCGGCGCCCCGGACCGCGTCCCGCCGCCGCCCGCGCCCGGATCCTGAACGCGCCGCCGCCCGCGCCACTCCCGTACGCCGCACACCACCAGGACGACGGCGATGGCGGCCAGATGCTCACGGCCCGCCAGGTTGTCCTTGACCAGGACCTCCACGACCATCGCGAGGACCACCAGCGCCCCGGTGAACCAGGCGCGGTGCCGGTGACAGACGTACACCGCGAGCCCCACGACGGCCGCCGAAGGGCCGGTGTCCACCACCTGCGCGTCGGAGGCGGGCAGCCCGAGGAACGTCCCCGGCCCGAGCGCGATACCGATCCGCGCGTACAGCGTCCCCGCCAGCGTCGCGACGTACGCCACCGCGAGCGTGCGCCACCGCCCCAGGCACACCTCCGCGACGCCGAACACCAGCAGGATCTGGGCCAGCGCACCCCACACCGGCAGATCGAGCGCGGGCACGAACAGGGACAGCGGGGTACGCAGGAGGGCGAGCCAGAGCGGGTCCTCGGCCCGTACGGCTCCGAGGGCCCGCACCGGCCGGTAGCCCCAGGCCTGGTTCTGCGTCAGCTGGACGGCCGCGGTCAGCGTCACCGCCGTCAGCGTCAGCGCGAGCGCCCGCGCACCGCGTCCGGCGACCCCCTGCCGTACGGCCGTGAACAGCGGGCCCCACTCCCGGACCGCCGCCCGGCGCAGGGCCGGGAGACGGCTCATCCGCGCTTCTCGAACATGAGCATGGAACGGGCCCCCGGTCGGTCGGTACGCGGTTCGGCGAGGAAGCGCGCCGAGCCGCGATCCCCTCTCGAAGACGGACCGGGAGACGGCGAAGTTGAGCGACACCCGAGTGACGCCGATCTCGTCCGCGGTGGGCTGGGAAGCCGGGAGCCTCAGACCTCGTCGAGGGCCGCCGCCTCCGACCCAGGCCCCGACTCCGGGGCTTCCGCGCCCTCCGCGTCCTTCTCCTCCGCGGTCTTCTCCGGTTCCCGCTCAGGCAGTTCGGCGGCCAGCGCCGCCGCGGCCCGCACCAGCGGCAGGGCCAGCAGCGCACCGCTGCCCTCGCCCACCGTCACACCGTGGTCCAGCAGCGGGGTCAGCGCCATCCGGTCCAGCGCCTTCGTCTGCGCGGGCTCCCCGCTGACCTGACCGGCCAGCCACCAGTCCGGCGCCCGGAACGCCGCCCGCTGCGCCACCAGCGCGCAGGCCGCCGAGACGACCCCGTCCAGGATCACCGGCATCCGGCGCACCGCGCTCTGCAACAGGAAGCCCGTCATCGCCGCCAGATCCGCCCCGCCCGACGCCGCCAGCAGTTCCAGCTGGTCACCGAGCACCGGCCGAGCCCGGCGCAGCGCGTCCCTGATCGCCGCGCACTTGCGCATCCACGCCAGGTCGTCGATGCCCGCACCGCCGCGACCGGTCACCACGGAGGCGTCCGTTCCGCAGAGCGCCGCGACGAGGGTGGCCGCGGCCGTGGTCCCGCCCACGCTGAGGTCGCCGAGCACCACCAGATCGGTGCCGGAGTCCGCCTCCTCGTCGGCGATCGCGATGCCCAGACGGACCGCCTGCTCGGCCTCCTCCGCGCTGATCGCGTCCTCGACGTCGATCCGCCCCGAACCCCGCCGCACCCGGTGCCGCACCACGGACTCGGGCAGCAGCTCCGGATCGCAGTCCAGGGAGACGTCCACGATCCGCATCGGCACCGAGAAGCGCCGCGCCAGCACCGAGACCGGGCTCGCCCCGTCGAGGGCGGCGCGCACCAGCTCGTACGCGCTTCCCGCGGGCCGGCCGGAGACGCCCAGCTCCGCCACCCCGTGGTCACCCGCGAAGAGCACCAGACGCGGCTGCTCGACGGCCCTGACCGGCACGGACTGCTGCGCGGCGCTGAGCCACTCGCCCAGCTCGTCGAGGCGCCCGAGGGCCCCCGGGGGTACGGTCAGTCGCTCGCGCCGCTCCTCGGCGTCGCGCCGCACACCCCCGTCGGGGCGTTGGATCAGGTCGGAGAAGTCGTCCAGGTTCACGGAGGTCTGCCTCGCGGGTCGTCACGTCGGGTCCGGTCCGGGAACCCGGCGGCGGGCCCCCAGGGCGTGTCCGCCCCAGCCGGAACAGTACCGGTCGGCCCGCCCGGAGGACCGTGCCCCGGACGGGGGCACAGGGGAGGGGAAGGGCCGGACCCCCGCCCCCGCCGCGAGCCGCCTGCCTGCGCAGCACCGGCCCCTGCCTGCGCAGCACCGGCCCCTGCCTGCGCAGCACCGGCCCCTGCCTGCGCAGCACCGGCCCCTGCCTGCGCAGCACCGGCCCCTGCCTGCGCA